>DATJMR010000258.1:0-13662 GCA_035508595.1 Dyella sp. | reverse complement strand
GGGTACCAGGCCATAACCGACCGCGAGATGGTCGCATTCGATCCGTTCCGTGCCGCGGGGCCCGTGCACGTCGATGGCTTGCAGCATCTCCTCGCCGATCGCGCGGCGCACCACGCTGGCGCAACGATAAGGAATGCTTGCCAATTGGCTGCGCAACGAGGCGGCTTGCCAGGCTTTGCCAGGCCAGCGCCATAGCGTGCGTGCGAAGCCGTACACGGCGTTCGCGCTGGCTTGTTCGTATATGCCGAGCACGTGCGCGCCGTGTCGCCGTGCCGTGACGGCGGCCGCCCATAGCAACGGACCACTGCCGGCGATCACAACGCGACGCCCGGCAAGCGGCCAGCCTTGCTTGGCCAGCGCTTGCAATGCGCCTGCGCCGGTGACGCCGGGCAAGGTCCAACCGGGGAAGGGCAACAGCAGTTCACGCGCGCCGGTGGCAAGGATCAATGCGCCGTACGTCACGTGCAGCGCACGCTGTGCGTTCTGCAGCAGCAGTTCGTTTTGTTCGGCAGCGATCACTTGTGTGTCAGGCATCCAGGTCGTGTTGGGATGCCCAAGTACGCGAGCGATGACGCGCTGCGCGCGTCGAGGCCAGCCATATTCGTTGTCTTTGCGCCACACCTGGCCACCGGCGTTTGCCTGCGCATCGATCCATGCCACGCGCGCGCCGTGCGCGAGCGCGGTGTCCGCCGCCGCCAATCCGGCCGGTCCGGCACCGACGATGACAACCTCGTAGCGCTCAGCCATCCGTTGTCACCTGCATGCCTTCGCGCACCACGGTCATGCAGGCGCGTTGCTGAGTCGTGCCATCGATGCATACGCGGCACTCGAAACAGACGCCCATGGCGCAAAACGGCGCGCGCGCTTGACCGCTTACGGAACGGCGGAACGGACGTTGTGCACGGGCAATAGCTGCCGCCACGCTGATGCCGGCCGGTACGTCCAGCGAACGTCCATCGATATGGACATGTACAAGCGCCCTATTCATGCGGCCACTCGCGCCGGGTCGTAGGGACGCGGATCGATGGCCGTCGCGCGCCCCAGCCATTGATCGATCACCAGCCGTGCGCTACCCAACGAAGTGGTGATGCCGAGGCCTTCGTGACCCGCGGCGACCCAGATGTTCGATTGCTCCGGCACGCGCCCGAGATAAGGCAGGCCGTCCACGCTCACGGGGCGAAAACCGGTCCAGATACGTATCGCATCGAACTGACGCAGCACCGGCAAATAATGGAATGTTCGCGCCAGCATGCGCCGGACCATCGGCATCGATACATCGAGCGTGTCGCTGCCGTATTCGCGCGAAGAGCCGATAAGAATCTGCCCCGTCGGCCGTGGTTGCACGTTGAACGCGACGCTGCTGTCTGCATCGCCGTGCGCGCTGTCGGCGTAGCCCAGTTCCAGCAACTGATGATGCACCACGCCGGGATAGCGATCGGTGATGACCAAATGCCCTTTGCGTGCGCGCATGGGCAACCGCGGTACAAGCTGCGGCAACGCGCAACCGGTGGCAACCAGTACAGAACCATGCAGATGTGTCTGATCGGCCAGTCGCACGCCCTGATCCGTGATCGCCACGACATGCGTGTCATACAACTGCGCACCGCGCGCGCATGCGCGGTGCAACAGATGCCGTGCCATGCCAGGGGGATACACCACCGCTTCGCGCGGCACACGCATGCCACCGTACAAACCAGGCCGAAGCGCAGGTTCAAGGCGATAGAGTTGTTCGCCGTCGATCAACTGCGCGTGTACGCCGACTTTGGCAAGGCGGTCAATTTTTGCGGGAATATGCGCATATTCGGCTTCGTTGCCGGCCACCCACAAGGTGCCGCAACGGCTATATTCGATCTGTTCGATGCCGGTGAACGCTTCCCACAAACTCAGCGAATAGTGTGCGAGCGCGAGTTCCGCCGGATCGTCGTCCATCGCCACCAGATGGCCCATCGCGGCGGCGGTGGCGCCGCCGCCGATCGGGCCCGGTTCGGCGATTGCTACGTGCAAGCCCTCTTCGCTGGCGTAATCCGCGCACGCCGTGCCGATGATGCCGCCGCCGACGATGATGAGGTCGTAGCTTTTCACGCGGCGCCGATACCCCACGCCAGCGGATCGTGTTCGTCGTCGATCAGCAGTTGGCCTTGCGCGGTGATGTGCGCGCTGCCTGTGATGCGTGGCAGCACGCCGCGCGCGCCGGGCGTGTATTGCGCCTCGAACACGCTGTCCAGAATGCCCGCTTGGCGCCACACCTGGTGAGGCTCAAGTTTGCCGTCGGCGGCCAGGCACGCGACTTTTGCGCTGGTGCCGGTGCCGCAAGGCGAGCGGTCGTAAGCCAAGCCGGGGCACAACACAAAGTTGCGTGCATCGGCGTGGGCTTGTACAGAAGGTTCGTTGATTTCGATGTGATCGATCTCGCCGTCATCGGCGCCGCGAATATTGGCGGCTTCGAGTGCGAGGCGGATCGCTTCGGTGTAGTGCGTCAGCGCGCGCTGGTTGGCGAGCGTGATCGGCAGTGGACTGTCGTTGCTGATGAAGAACCAGTTGCCGCCCCAGGCGATATCGCCCGTTACCTTGCCGTAGCCCGGAACGTCCAACGCCACGTCTTTCGCGTGGCGGTAGCTTTCCACGTTATCGATGGAAACGTTGCCGTCCGCATGCAGCTCGATGCCGACCATGCCCACCGGCGTTTCGAGCCGATGGCGGCCCGGTGCAATGCGACCAAGATGGTGCAGCGTACGGATCAGCCCGATGGTGCCATGGCCGCACATTCCCAAGTAACTTACGTTGTTGAAGTAGATCACCCCGGCGCACGCCGACGGATCGGTCGGCGGCAGCAGCAATGCACCTACCATGGTGTCGGAGCCGCGCGGTTCGCAGGCAATGGCCTGGCGCCATCGATCGTAACGTTCGCGAAAAAGCTGGCGTCGTTCAGCCATCGAGCCGCTGCCGAGATCGGGAAAACCGGCGAGTACGACCCGTGTGGGTTCGCCGCCGGTATGGGAGTCGATGAAGTGGATGGTATGCATCCAACCATCTTCATCCTTGCGTGCCGCGATCGTCTAGAAAAGCTTCTGGACCTTGAATGCGGAATTCGGCATAGTCCAATACGTGCGCATGCAAGCCGTTCAGCCGCGCACCGTCGCGGCAAAAGGGCGTTTGCCGCCGTATAAATGGCTTGGATCGAATTTTCCGCAGGCATCTTGGCGTTGCGCCGCAGCATTCCATCCTATGAAGATTTCCGCCGATGACTTGGAGCCCTTGTTCGACGCGCTGCCGGACGTGGTGTTTTTCGTCAAGGACACGGCCGGTCGCTACACGCATGCCAATCTCACGTTGGTGCGCCGGCTCGGATTGAAGCAGCGCAGCGACATCATCGGCAAATCCGTCACCGAACTTTTCCCTGCCACCATGGGAGGTTCTTATGCTGCGCAAGATCGGCGCGTGTTGATGGGCGAAACCATCGAAAACCAACTCGAAGTGCACATTTTTGCCAATCGCGTGTTGGGCTGGTGCCTCACCTGCAAACGGCCGTTGCGTTCGCGCGGCAAAATCCAGGGATTGATCGGCATTTCGCGCGACCTGGGCATTCCGGATGGCAAACATCCCATCTACGACCGCTTGAAGCGTGTGCTGACCCATATGCAGGAACATTACGCCGAAGGTACTCGTGTACAAGCGTTGGCGACGTTGGCTGGGTTGTCCATTGCGCAATTGGAGCGGCACTTCCGTCGCGTGTTTCAACTCACGCCGCAGCAAGTGCTTACCAAGCTGCGCATTGAGGCGGCCATGCGCTTGCTGCATACCGACGAAACCATCGCGTCCATCGGCGTGGCGTGCGGCTTCGTGGATCAGAGCGCATTCGCGCGACAGTTCAAGGCGACGGTGGGAATGTCGCCGCGCGTGTATCGGGCCATGATCAAGGCGGACGAGGCCACGGAGAGCTAGATGTTCGAAGGTCGTCGCAGGATTTCGCGACAGCGGGTCGCCGCCGCCTGTCGCGGCGTTTTCTTTACCCCATAGATAGATCCGTTGCTGCGGCGAGGCCTCATTGGCTTGGCCTGCGGCTCGATTTGTGCTTGTCTAGCAGACCCTGGCCGCTGCAGAACGGATGACGAGACGTGCTGTCCCCGATGTATTTCCCGTGCAGTAATCCGCTTTGGTGCCGGTGATTCGGGCATGGGCGGGCGAGCTATGAATCCGTCGGCGGTGACGCAGAGGGTCTACTTGTGTGCCCCGGCGGCATTTCGCGGGCGTCGCGACGGCCGGGGGCCGCTGCGTTCTCACGAAAAAATACGGATGGTCGATCCGAGCGGATGGGCCAAGCATCGGCGCATCGCGGAGCGGTCTCGGTCCGATGTCGGAATGAACGGTTTTGTCGACCTCGGGGGCGTGTTGGATACGCTTCCATCGTGGCAGGCGAAGCTTTCTATCGATGCATCGGGCATCTTGCCCGCGATGAAAGAGCAGGCGAGGATTTATCGCACTCCGCTCGTCGCTGGCATCGGGCTTGTTGCAGGAACGGCCGCCGTGATGATGAGCGTGCATCTGTGGCGCGCGAATCCGACGCCTGTTTCGTCGCCGACAGTGAAGGTTACCGCGCCTCTCGTCGCCAGCGCGCCGGTGCAACCCGTTGCGTCAACGACGACCATCCACCCGGTTGTGCGCAAAGGGGCACCGGTTCCCGCGCACGTTGCATCCACGCCATTACCCAAAACAACGCTGGGACTGGCCGATGACGGAACGATCGTGGTCGTGGCGCCAGCTCGCGGAAATTACGCGCCCGGATTCGATCTGGATATCACCTCGCGCTCCAGTCTTTGGGCCAAGGCGGGCACGCGTTATCGCATCGATCCGTTGTTGATCTACGCCGTGGCGCTGGTGGAAACGCGCGGACTGCAGCCGGATGGTTCAGTTGCACCGAGCCCGTGGATCGTTCGCATCAACGGACGTTTGCATAGCGGTACGCGGGCCGAAACCGAGCACGCGATCGAGTTGGCCCATTTGCTGGCGGTGCCCGTGCAGGACGTGGGCATCATGCAGGTGTATTACCCCATGCATCGGGATATCGAACCCGATCCGATCGCGCTGCTCAATCCGGCGCGCAATATCGAGATCGGTACGCAGTTGTTGCGCAAAGCGATGAACGAAAGCAGCGATCCAGTGCTGCGCATCGGCTATTACCACAGCCACGATGCCACGCTGGCGCGCGGTTATGGTCAGCAAGTGCTGGATGTGTATCACGAATTGAAAACGGCGACGGGAAGGTCATCGTCCAGCGCGGTGGCCTGGGCGCCGAAAACCGCTACGGCGCACGACGGTAGCTGATGCGCAGAGCATTCCCTCTCCGTGCGGAGAGGGAATGGATTGAATGCGTCAGTTCGTCTGCACGCCGGGCCCGATGTTCTTTTCGAGAAAGGCCTGAACGTGGTTGTACATATCCACGAGATTCTCTTCCTTGTAGAAGCCGTGTCCCTCGTGTGGCTTGGACATCCATTCGTATGGCTTGTGCGCCGCTTCCAAGGCGGCGCGCATGGCTTTGGCTTGTGCAAAGGGTGCGCGTTCGTCTTCCTCGCCGTGGATCAAGAACACCGGCACGTCGATCTTGTCGGCAAGCTTGTCGGGTGAATTGGCCGCAAGTTCGGAAGGGTCTTTGCCAATGGCTTGCGCCAGATAGTTTCTGCCGAACTTCAGATCCTTGATGTCGCCCTTGTCGTACATCATGGCCAGATCGTAGATGCCGGCCTCGCCGATCGCGCATTTGAATGTGTCGGGCGCACGGATCACCGTCATCATGGCCGAGTAGCCGCCGAAGCTCGCACCAAAGACGCAAACGCGTTTGGGGTCGGCATAATGTTGCGCTTCGGCCCACTTCACGCCGTCGATCAGATCCTGCTGGATGCGCGTTCCCCATTTGCCGTAGCCGGCGCCGACGAAGCCCGGACCGCGACCGCCCGATCCGCGATAGTTGACCTGTAGCACCAGATAGCCGCGGCTGGCGAGGAACTGCGCGTCCGCGTCGTAAAACCAAGTGTCTTGGATGTCGAATGGGCCGCCATGCGGCAGCAGCACCATCGGCAGATTGTTCATGCTGGCGCCGTGCGGCACGGTAAGAATCGCTTCCAGCGGCATGCCGTCGCTGGCGTTGAAATGCATGGGGATGCGCTTGCCCATCTTATCGGGATCGATGCTTGCATTCTCCGAGAATAGCTTCTCGATCTTCTTAGCTTTCATGTCGAACAGGTAATACGTGCCGGGATCGCGATCGCTGCTGACCTCGAAGATCAGTATGTTTCCGTCTTCACTGAAACTGGATAGATCGACAAACTGATCCGGAAATTTGCCGCGCAGCCCTTGATATAGCTGCGCCAGCGGCTGATCGCCGTTGATGACGATCGAGGTTGGGATGCCCGTGGCAGGGGCGGCCGCGATGGGTTCGTCTTGTGGCGTCCATTGCACGTGGCCGATGTTTCCGAAATCGTCCTTTGCCAGCACCTGCGATTGGGTGCCGTCGGCATTCGTTTGCACCAGCGACAACGGGCCACCTTTTTGGCTCGCGCGCGCATAAAGATGCTGCTTGTCTTGCGAGAAGATAACGGGCTCGAAGCGATCGCCGCGCTCGCCATAGGTAATCTGCGACCACAGACCGTTCTGCATGCGGTAGACGACGTATTCATTGTCTATGTTCACACCTTGCGCGTAACGCACATGGCCATCCGGATCCATGGTGAAATCCATATTGCCTGCATTGATCTGGCCGATAAGATGGCGCACACCGTTGTCGGCATTTACGTCGTACAACCACGTGTTCTTTTCGTCGTCCCACATGTACGTCTGCATGTAGAAGTGACCGTTGGCCTTGGATGGCAAGCTGGCGATCGTGGCATAACCGTCGTCTGCGGTACGCTGCTGACCGCCGCGTCCGGCGAGGTTCCATTCGCGATTGAACATGGGCTGGATCCGCTTGCCATCCGCATCGGTGGCGATGATCTCGCCCAGCCGTTCCGGGCGATCGAGCGAGCCGACGACTTTCGCCAGTTCGACCACCAGTCGCTCGGGCCCGGTCCACTCGATGTCGTACGGAAGCTGGTGCCAGGGCAGTCGAAGCAGGCTTTTTGGGCGGCTCATGTCGTTGAGCTGGAAGACCAGCACGGCATGATCTTCGCCTTGCTCAATGGCCACCGCCAGATACTTTCCGTCGGGTGAAAGCCTGGGCATCGAATAACCGCTCCGATGCGCGAACGCCTCCACAGGCACTTGATCGCCGGCAGCGGCAACGGCAGGCATCAGCAAACACAGCGCGGCCGCCAAGGCGCGCGCACGTCCATTCCTCATGTTTCATCCCCTGTTTGCAAATCATGTGTGACACGGCTCGGCGGCGATGCCCCCGCAAGGCCGCCCGCGTCGGGCCAGTGTAGCTAAACAAGTCGTGCCGGGCAGTGGTCCTGACGGGGCAACGCCGGCCCGGTACACTGCGGCCTTTGATCTTCGTCGATTGAGCCATGTCGCAGCCCTTTGTCGTGCAGTTCAACTCCGTGGCCATCCATCTGGGCCCGCTCCAGGTCCATTGGTATGGGCTGATGTATCTGCTGGGGTTTGTGGGCGGCTGGGCGCTGGGCGAGTATCGCCGCCGGCGCGGGCGCCTGCCGGTAACCGGCGATGCGCTGGGCGATCTGATTTTTTACATGATGATGGGCGTGATTCTGGGCGGCCGCATCTGGTACATGCTTTTCTACTACGCCGGCGGCCCACGCTGGATCTGGACCGAGCCGCTCGCATTGTTTCGCGTGTGGGACGGCGGCATGAGTTTTCACGGTGGCCTGATCGGCGTGTTGGTGGCGGGACTGTGGTGGTCGCGTCGACACAAGCTGCACTTCTTCGACGTTGTGGATTTCGTCGCGCCGCTGGTGCCTGTTGGTTTGGGGTTGGGGCGGCTTGGCAATTTCATCAATGGCGAACTGTGGGGAAAGCCGGGCGATGTGCCGTGGGCCATGATTTTTCCCAGCGCGCACGATGAAGACGTAGCGATGGCGGCGAACCATCCGCACCTTGCGCAGCTCATGCAGCAATTCAACGGACTGCCGCGGCATCCGTCGCAGTTGTACGAACTGGCGTTGGAAGGCGTGGTGATGTTCACCGTGTTGTGGCTGGTGTCGTCGAAGCCGCGTCCGCGCTATCTGATTTCGGGTTTATTCGCGCTGATGTACGGCTGCTTCCGTTTTGCGGTGGAGTTTGTTCGCGTGCCGGACGCGCAGCTCGGTTATCTCGCGTGGGGCTGGTTGACCATGGGACAGATCCAGTCGCTGCCGTTGATCGTCGTGGGCCTGTGGTTGCTTTGGCTGTCGCGCCGCGCGCCGACGTTGCCGCTGGTCAATCCCGTGCCTGGGCAGAAGGCGTAGACTCACCGCATGCACGCTTATCTCGACCTGCTTCGTCATGTGCTGGATCTCGGCACGGAAAAAACCGATCGCACCGGCACCGGCACGCGCAGCGTGTTCGGTTGGCAGATGCGTTTCGATCTCAACGAAGGCTTTCCGCTTGTCACCACCAAGAAGCTGCATCTGAAATCGATCGTGCACGAGTTGATCTGGTTTCTCATGGGCGACACCAACATCGCTTATTTGAAGGAACACGGCGTCAGCATCTGGGACGAATGGGCCGATGCGAACGGCGATCTGGGGCCGGTGTACGGCAAGCAATGGCGCGCGTGGCCGACGGCGGATGGACGCGTGGTGGATCAGATCCGCTGGGTGGTCGAGGAAATCAAGCGCAATCCCGATTCGCGCCGGTTGATCGTCAGTGCGTGGAATGTCGGCGAACTGCCGAAAATGGCCTTGATGCCTTGCCACGCGTTGTTCCAGTTCTACGTGGCGGATGGAAAGCTCAGCTGCCAGCTCTATCAGCGATCCGGCGATATCTTTCTCGGCGTGCCGTTCAATATCGCCAGCTATGCGCTGTTGACGCACATGATCGCGCAGGTCTGCGGGCTGGGCGTGGGTGATTTCGTGCACACGCTGGGCGACGCGCATCTGTACAACAACCACCTCGAGCAGGCGCGTTTGCAGCTGACGCGCGAGCCGCGTCGTTTGCCGCGCCTGAAGCTGAATCCACACGTCGCCTCGATTTTCGATTTCCGGTTCGAGGACGTGGCCATCGAGGACTACCATCCCCACCCGGCCATCAAGGCGCCCGTGGCGGTTTAGGCGTTTGTGACAGTCGCTGTCCGTCGGCAGGGCGGGTGGCAAGCATGCGTTCGTCTGTCGTCGCGAAACGCTATAATGGGAGGTCGGATGCCCAGGGGCTCAGCCCGGTCAGCCGTCTACCTACCGTGATTCCTTGGAGCTTCCATGGCCATTTCGCTGATTGCCGCCCTCGACGAGAACTTCGCAATTGGTCGTAAGGGCCAGCTCCCCTGGCATCTGCCGGATGACCTGAAATGGTTCAAGGAACTGACCGTCGGCAAGCATGTGCTCATGGGCTACAACACCGCCGTGTCCATCGGCCGCCCGCTGCCGGAGCGCGTGAACATGGTGTTGTCGCGGCGCCACGAGGCCCCGTTCCCGGGGCAGGTAACGGTACGTTCGATCGAGGAAGCGCGCGCGCGCACCGACGGCGAGGGTCTGATGGTGATCGGTGGCGGCAAGGTTTATCACGAAGCGCTGCCGATGGCGCAGCGTCTCTACCTCACCTGGGTGAGTGCCGCGGTCGAAGGGGCCGACACGTTCTTTCCGGGCATTCATTTCAGCGACTGGGTCGAAGTCAAGCGCACGCATCACAAGAAAGATGCGAATCATAGTTTCAACTTCGACATGGTCGAATACATCCGCAACAGCTGATCGCAAGCTGTGACGCATACCACCGTCGCTCCGATGCACGTTATGGCCGGCGTGCTGCGCGATGCGCGGGGCCGGGTGTTGCTGGCCCAGCGTCCGGAAGGCAAGAGCTTTGCAGGGCTTTGGGAATTTCCCGGCGGCAAGCTTGACCCGGGCGAAACCCCGCAGCGCGCCCTGGCGCGCGAGTTGCACGAAGAGCTCGGCATCCATGTCGAGTCTCGCGACGGCACGCCTTTGATCCGCATTCCGTGGCGTTACGGTACCCGCGGTCTGCTGCTTGACGCGTGGCAGTTCGAGCGCTGGCAAGGTACGCCTGCGTCGCTGGAAGGTCAGGCACTGCAATGGGCCGTGCCCGGCGATGTCGATCCGGCGATGCTGACGCCTGCCGATCGCCCCATCCTGCAGGCGTTGCGGTTGCCTTCGATCTACCTCATCACGCCCGCCGATGTTTCTTCGGATCAAGCCCAGTTGTGGCATGCGCGCGTGATGACCGCCATCGACCAAGGGGTTCGATTGATCCAGTTGCGATTTCCGCTGTGGTCGGCGGAGCAGGTGCGCGACCTGGCCGCGAGATTGCAAGCGTATGCGTTACAGCATCGAGCTTGCGTGTTGCTCAATGGCGATATCGAGGGGGCGTTGCGGCTTGGCGAAGGCATCGGCGTTCACCTAAAAACCACGCAAGTGCAATCCTTGACCGAACGCCCGCTGCCTTGGGCGCAACCGGTCGCCGCCAGCTGTCACGACGACGCGCAGCTGTCGAAAAGTGTGGAACTGGCCGATTTCGCCGCGTTGTCGCCGGTGGCTGCCACCGCGACTCATCCCGATGCGGCCCCTTTGGGGTGGCCGCGTTTTCAGGCGATGATCGAAGCCGCCGCGTTGCCGGTCTACGCACTCGGCGGCATGACGCCCTCGCATGCGTCTGAGGCGCGCCGACACGGTGGCCAAGGCGTGGCGGGCATCCGTGCCTTTTGGTGAATAGCTTGCCCATCCGGGCAGGCAGCAGTAGCGTGCGTCTATGCGTATCGTCTATCGCGCCCAAAATCTGATCGATGCTCATCTGGTGAAAGACGCCCTGGAGGGCGCGGAGGTGCCTGCCTTCATTGCCGGCGAATACCTCACGGGCGGCGTTGGGCAACTTCCTGCGTTGGATTACGTGGCGGTGCTGGTGCCGGAATCCAGCGTGGATGCCGCCGAAACGATCGTGCGCGAGATCGATCACGCACTCGCCGAAGCCAGGGCGGCTATCGAAGCGTTCGACGACGATAGCGACGGCCTCGTGCCGCAGCCGCTTTAAGGGACGCCTATGACCGATTCCGCCGCCGCGGCGCCCGCGAGCGCCGGCAGCGACACGCATCGGCGCGCCCATGTCATGCAGATGGCGGCGGGGGCGGCGTTGTTGTCCTGCACCAGTCTCTTTGTCGTCTATGCGCGCACAGCGCCGACCGTGTCGGGCTTTTACCGGATGCTCTTCGGCGGCGGCATGTTGCTGGCGTGGGTGGTGATCAGCGGAGGTTGGCAGCGAGTCGTTTGGCGAGACCTTTGGTTGGCATTGTTGCCTGCCGTGGGATTTTCGGCGGATCTGATCCAATGGCATCGGAGCATTCTGTGGGTAGGGCCGGGCATCGCGACCCTGCTCACCAATTTTCAGGTGTTCCTCATGGCGTTGACGGGGTTTCTCTTTTATCGGGAACGGCCTGGTCGTGGATTTTTGCCGGGCATGCTTTTGGCCATGGCGGGCTTGTGGCTGCTGGTAGGAGCGCATTGGTCGGTGTTCGATGTTCGACATCGATTAGGCCTGTGGTTGGGGTTGGGAAGCGGTGTGGCTTATACCGTTTATCTGGTCACTTTCAGGCACGCATTGAAAACGCACACGCGGTTGCCGCCGGCCCAGTTTCTCGGTGTGATGAGTCTGCTTAGCGCGCTGTTGCTTTGGGTCTGGGGCCGGGGAGAAGGCGATGCCTTCGCGTTGACCGGCATACAGAGCTGGCTCGTGCTTCTGGCCTTGGGCTTTTTCGGCCAGGTGCTGGCGTGGTTGTTGATGGTGCGCGCCATGCCGCATTTGCCCGCGTCGCTCGTCGGCTTGCTGCTCTTGCTGCAGCCGGCCCTGGCGTTTGTGTTGGATGTGCTTCTGCTCGGCAGACCCACCGGTATCGGCGATTGGGCGGGACTGATGCTCGCGCTCGCGGGTATCCTACTGGGTGCGCTGCGCCCGCGCAGGGGTGCGTCACCAGCCTAATGGGAGTGCTACATGTCCTCGTTTGAAAGTCTGATTCGCGCCGTGCCGGATTTCCCGAAGCCGGGCATTCTGTTTCGCGACATCATGCCGCTGCTGGCCGACGGCCCTGCGTTTGCGCGCTGCGTGGATGCGATGTTGGAGCCGTGGTTGGACAGTGGCGTGCAGGCGGTGTGCGGCGTGGAGTCGCGCGGGTTCATTTTCGCGGCAGCCATGGCGCAGAAGCTCAAAGCGGGTTTCGTACCGTTACGCAAGCCAGGCAAATTGCCGCCGCCGGTAAAGCATGCGGACTATCAGCTCGAATACGGCACCGACCGACTCGAAGCCGGCGTCGGCATCTTGCGTCAGGGCGAGCGCGTATTGCTGGTGGACGATGTACTTGCGACCGGCGGTACGCTGGGCGCGGCGCGCAATCTGCTGGGGCAATTGGGTGTTGAGATCGTCGGCGCCTCCGTGGTGATCGAATTGCTGGCGCTGCAGGGCCGCAAGCTCTGGCCGGACAATATTCCTTTGCATACGGTGTTGCATTATTGAAGCGAGCACATACCTCTTGCTTGGCAACCCTTACAGGAGGATCCGGACATGCTTGGCATTGGTGCTTGGAAACAACGTATGCCGCGACCGGAAGACGCCTTGCCCGGACGCGATCAGCCGCTGGCGGTCGCGCACGGCCACCACGTTCATGGGCGTTCACTGCAAAAGAACGCCTTTCCGGGCAGCGAGTCGGTGTTGTTCGGGATGGGCTGTTTCTGGGGCGCAGAGCGCAAATTCTGGAGCGTGCCGGGTGTGCTGACCACCGCCGTGGGCTATGCGGGCGGCTACACGCCCAATCCGACCTATCGCGAGGTGTGCAGCGGCATGACTGGGCACGCCGAAGTCGTGCAAGTGGTGTACGACCCGGCGGCGATTTCGTTCGAGGCTTTGCTGAAAGTGTTTTGGGAGAATCACGACCCGACGCAGGGCATGCGCCAAGGCAACGATGCCGGCACGCAATACCGTTCGGCCATCTATACGTCCAGTAGCACGCTGCTCGAAGCTGCACAGGTTTCCGCCAAAGGCTTTCAGGCGGAATTGGCGCGCGGAGGGTATGGCGATATCACCACCGAAATCGGGACGGCGGTACCGTTCTATTTCGCCGAAGACGAACATCAGCAATATCTGTCCAAGCACCCGGAGGGTTATTGCGGGTTGGGTGGAACGGGGATCGTTTGTCCCATCGGCGTATTGAACGCCTGACCAGGCAGTGCACAGGCGGGGTTCGCGTTCGCTCATCCCGACCTGTGCGGTCGATCCGTTGGAATCGACGCTTACGCAAAATCCGCCGTCAGCGTTTTGCGTAGCGGTTCGGAGAGCGCCGCTTCTTCGCGCATGGCCGGAAGAGTTGAAGCAAGCGTTACCGCTGCGCCCGCTTTCCAACCCTCAATCATGCCGTCGTCGAGCTCGAAACGCAGGAAATGCACCGCGGCGGTTTTCTCTTCCGTGCTGCGCTCCATGTCTTCGTCCGCCATGGCGGTAACCGGCGCGTGTCCCGCAACGGCCAACGTTATGTGATGCTCGATGCCGACCAGGCGCATGAGCTCGCGTTTACGTTGCTCCACATCC
>DATJMR010000257.1:0-8669 GCA_035508595.1 Dyella sp. | reverse complement strand
AGCTGACGCGATACGGGTGTGAGCGGCTTGTAAGTGCCATGAAGCACTGGCGTACGATCAACAACAACTCATTTCATGGCGAAGATCCGTTAGCAGGCAACAGCACGCAGGCACGGAAGGTCCCGTGATGGGTGGTGCTTCCCGGCGTAACGCATCTTCATTGATTCGAGCCATTGGCGACTGCGCTTATGTATCCCGCGTCTTATGCGACGCATTGCGATCACGATCCGCGCCCAATTTCCGGTCGAGCACTCCGAAGAATTTCTTGAACGCACGCGAAAATTTGCCGCGTTTGGTCTTGCGCAGCTTTTCTTCTTCGCTGGTCAGCCACGCCACCTGGATCACGCGGCGCTCGCCCTCGTAGGGCAGATGTCCGTGGAAGGAATTGTCGCAGCGCTTGAAGATGGCAAATTCGCCGTACAGGGGTTTGAGTTCGGGCGCGACGATGTCGTCGATATCGTCGATGCGGCGCAGGAAGCGCAAGCAGCCGTCGCTCGTGTCCGGCCACTGTGTGTTGAGGTAAAGCAGGGCGGTCGCCACCTTGGAACGGCTGTCGGTATGGATGGTGCCGTGCCGCTTGTTGAGCGTGCGGCACAAGGTGATGAGCGTCGGATACTGGCCCAGGTTTTCGATATCCAGATAACGACCGACGGCACTGGCGAATTGTGGCGTGGTCAACTGGCGCACCAACGCATTGATCGACGGTCCACAGTCCACTTCGTCATAAGGGAAGAAGCCGGCGCTGCTGTATTTGGGGAAATCCCGCTCCAGGTCGCCGCGCGCCTCGTCGGGCAATTGGCCGTGGGCGATCATGAACGGAAAGGGATCCCGACGAACATCCGTGTCAGGGCGATCGAGCCGCGTAGGATCCAACAGTACGGTCGCGTTCATGAAGTTTCGCAGCTTTCCTAGCTAAGTTGCCGTCAGTCTAGCGCGAGCGGCCCGCTCGTGTGCCATGACGTCGATCGCTCATTCGGAAACTGTCCGGGTGGACAGAAAGCCCCTCGACGCCTATCATTTCATCCCGCCCGAGACTTTCCATGACCTAAGGTCCACAAGCCTGCTTTGATGCGGCTTGCGGACCTTGCTGTACCTAAAAGGCGGCCCTCCATGCCTCATCCCGCTCTGCTTGCCCTCGAAGACGGCAGCGTGTTCCACGGCTACGCCGTCGGCGCGACTGGCGAAACTGTTGGCGAAGTGGTTTTCAACACGGCAATGACCGGTTATCAGGAGATCCTCACCGATCCTTCCTATGCCCGCCAGATTGTCACGCTCACCTATCCCCATATCGGCAACACCGGCTGCAACGAGGTGGATGCCGAATCCTCCGCCATCCATACCGCCGGATTGATCGTTCGCGATGTGCCGCGCCGGGCCAGCAACTGGCGCAGTTCCGAGAGCCTGCCCGATTACCTCAAGCGCCACGGCATCGTTGCCATCGCCGGCGTCGATACGCGCAGGCTTACCCGCATCCTGCGCGACAAGGGCGCTCAAAACGGTTGTCTTGTAGCCAGCGAATCGATCAACGTCGACGATGCGCTCGCCAAGGCGCGCGCTTTCCCCGGACTGGACGGCATGGACCTGGCCAAAGTGGTCAGCGTCACCAAGCCGTATAACTGGAACGAAGGTGTCTACGATCTCGATCGCACGCTCTTCAACGAGACGGACAAACGTTTCAACGTGGTGGCCTACGACTACGGAGTGAAGCGAAACATTCTGCGCTTGCTGGCGGAGCGCGGTTGCGAGATCACGGTCGTGCCCGCACAGACGCCTGCTGCCGACGTGCTGGCGATGAAACCTGACGGTGTGTTTCTCTCCAACGGCCCCGGCGATCCGGCGGCCTGCGATTACGCCATCGCCGCGACGCGCCAGTTTCTTGCGGCGGAAGTTCCCTTGTTCGGCATCTGCCTCGGCCACCAGATCATGGGTGCTGCGGTCGGTGCGAAAACCTTGAAGATGAAGTTCGGCCACCACGGCGCGAACCATCCGGTAAAAGACCACGACGACGGTCGCGTGCTGATCACCTCGCAGAATCACGGGTTCGCGGTGGACGCCGCCACGCTGCCGTCCAACGTGCGGATCACGCACACCTCACTGTTCGACGGATCCCTGCAGGGTTTCGCGCTGACGGATCGCCCGGCCTTTTGCTTCCAGGGTCATCCGGAGGCCAGCCCAGGTCCGCAGGATATCGGTTATCTGTTCGATCGTTTCGCCAAGTTGATGCAGGAGGCCCGCTAAGATGCCCAAACGTCACGACATCAAGAGCATCCTGATCATCGGCGCCGGCCCGATCGTGATCGGCCAGGCATGCGAGTTCGACTACTCCGGCGCGCAAGCGTGCAAGGCGCTCAAGGAGGAGGGCTATCGCGTCATCCTGGTGAACTCCAATCCCGCCACGATCATGACCGATCCCAATATGGCGGACGCGGTCTACATCGAGCCGATCAACTGGCAGACGGTGGAACGCATCATCGCCAAGGAGCGTCCGGATGCGGTGCTGCCCACCATGGGCGGCCAGACCGGCCTCAATTGCGCGCTGGATCTGGCCGATCACGGCGTGCTTGAGAAATACGGCGTGGAGCTGATCGGCGCATCGCGCGAAGCGATCCGCATGGCCGAAGACCGCGAACTGTTCCGCGTGGCGATGTCCGAGATCGGACTGGAATGCCCGAAGGCCGCGGTTGCGCGTTCGTTCGAGCAGGCCGTGGAAATTCAGGCCACTGTCGGCTATCCGACCATCATCCGTCCCAGCTTCACGCTTGGCGGCTCGGGCGGCGGCATTGCGTACAACCGCGAAGAATTCGAAGAGATCGTCAAGCGCGGACTCGAACTCTCGCCGGTACATGAAGTGCTGGTGGAAGAATCCGTGCTTGGCTGGAAGGAATTCGAGATGGAGGTGGTCCGCGACACAGCGGACAACTGCATCATCGTGTGCTCGATCGAGAACCTCGATCCGATGGGTGTGCACACCGGTGACTCGATCACGGTCGCGCCGGCGCAAACACTCACCGACAAGGAGTATCAACGCCTGCGCGATGCTTCCATCGCGGTGCTGCGCAAGATCGGCGTGGATACCGGCGGTTCCAACGTGCAGTTCGGCGTCAACGCCGAAACCGGCCGCGTGGTGGTGATTGAGATGAATCCGCGCGTGTCGCGTTCGTCTGCGCTGGCATCGAAAGCCACCGGTTTCCCGATTGCCAAGATCGCCGCGAAACTCGCCGTTGGCTACACGCTGGACGAATTGAAGAACGACATTACCGGCGGCCTCACGCCCGCATCGTTCGAACCGACCATCGATTACGTGGTCACCAAGATTCCGCGTTTCGCTTTCGAAAAGTTCCCGCAGGCCGATGCGCGTCTCACGACGCAGATGAAGTCGGTAGGCGAGGTGATGGCAATCGGTCGCAGCTTCCATGAATCGCTGCAGAAGGCGCTGCGCGGTTTGGAGATCGGCAAAACCGGCCTCAATCCCACCAGCCTGGACATCAGCACCGAAGCCGGCTTGGCCACGCTCAAGCGCGAATTGCGCGAGCCGAGGCCGGATCGCGTGTTCCATCTGGCCGATGCGTTCCGCGCCGGTTTGACGCTGGAAGAAGTGCACGACCTGAGCCGTGTTGACCCGTGGTTCCTGGCGGCGTTTGAAGACATCGTGCTGACCGAGAAGGAAGTACGCGAGCAAGGTCTCACCGCGCTCGATGCGCCGCGCATGCGCGAACTGAAGCGGCTGGGTTTTTCCGATGCGCGGCTGGCTGAACTTGCCGGCACCGACGAGGCGGCCATTCGCCATCTGCGTCGCACGCTGGGCGTGCGTCCGGTGTACAAGCGCGTGGATTCCTGCGCGGCCGAGTTTGCGACCACCACCGCGTACATGTACTCCACGTACGAGGAAGAGTGCGAAGCCAATCCCACCAACCGCGACAAGATCATGGTGCTGGGCGGCGGTCCGAATCGCATTGGGCAAGGTATCGAATTCGACTACTGTTGCGTGCACGCCGCGCTGGCGCTGCGCGAGGACGGGTTCGAGACCATCATGGTCAACTGCAACCCGGAAACCGTATCCACCGACTACGACACGTCCGATCGCCTGTACTTCGAGCCGTTGACGCTTGAAGACGTGCTGGAAATCGTCGACCTCGAAAAACCCAAGGGCGTAATCGTGCAATACGGCGGCCAAACGCCGCTGAAGCTTGCTCGCGCGCTGGAGGCGGCGGGTGCGCCGATTATCGGCACGACGCCCGATTCCATCGATCTGGCCGAAGATCGCGAACGCTTCCAGCAGATGATCCACAAGCTGGGCCTCACCCAGCCGCCGAACCGCACTGCCCGCAACGCCGACGAAGCATTGGCGCTGGCACGCGAGATCGGCTACCCCTTGGTCGTGCGCCCCAGTTACGTGCTGGGCGGTCGCGCGATGGAAGTGGTGTATGACGACGCGGATCTTTCCCGCTACATCCGCGAAGCGGTGCAGGTGTCCAACGATTCGCCGGTGCTGCTCGATCGCTTCCTCGACCATGCCGTGGAGGTGGACGTCGATGTCATCGCCGACCATGAGGGCAACGTGCTGGTCGGCGGCATCATGGAGCACATCGAAGAAGCCGGCGTGCACTCGGGCGACTCGTCCTGTTCGCTGCCGCCTTACTCGCTCTCGCCGGCCGTGCAGAACGAGCTGCGTCGTCAGGTCGCTTTGATGGCGAAAGAACTGAAAGTGATCGGTCTGATGAATACGCAGTTTGCGATTCAGGGCGACACTGTGTTCATTCTGGAAGTGAATCCGCGTGCCTCGCGCACGGTGCCGTTTGTATCCAAGGCCACCGGCGTAGCGCTCGCCAAGATCGCCGCCCGCTGCATGGCGGGCGGTACGCTGGCGGCGCAGGGTGCTACGCGCGAAGTGATTCCGAGCTACTACTCGGTGAAAGAAGCGATCTTCCCGTTCTTGAAGTTTCAGAACGTGGATCCGATTCTCGGCCCGGAAATGCGCTCCACCGGCGAAGTGATGGGCGTGGGGCGCAGCTTTGGCGCCGCGTTCGCGCGCGGTCACGATGCCGCAGGCATCAAGACGCCGCCGCAAGGCAAGGTGTTTGTGTCGGTGCGCGATGCCGACAAGGATCGTTTGCTTCCTGTCGCTGTCGACATCGCTTCGCGTGGATTCACGCTGGTTGCGACGTCGGGCACGGCAAGCTTTCTCACTTCGCATGGCGTGATTTGCGAACGCATCAACAAAGTGCTTGAGGGCCGTCCGCACATTGTCGACCTGATCAAGAACGGTGAGATCGTCTATATCGTCAACACCACCGAGGGCAAGCAGGCGATCGCCGACTCGTTCTCGATTCGACGCGAGGCGCTACAGCATCGGGTGACTTATTCCACGACGGTGGCCGGTGCGCGCGCCCTTGTGCACTCCCTGGACTTTCACGACAACGGCGAAGTGCACAGCCTACAAGAACTTCATAAGGAGCTAAGCGCATGAGTCGAGCGCCCATTACCAAGGTAGGTTCCGAACGTCTGCGCGGCGAGTTGGAACGCTTGAAATTCGTGGAGCGTCCCAAGATCATCGCCGCGATCGCCGAAGCGCGCGCGCATGGCGATCTGAAGGAAAACGCCGAATACCACGCCGCGCGTGAGCAGCAGAGCTTTATCGAAGGTCGTATCGCCGAACTCGAAGCGGCGTTGTCCACGGCTGAAGTGATCGATGTGTCGCGCCTGAGCGCAGGCAGCAAAGTGGTATTCGGCGCCACAGTGGAATTGGAAGACGAAGACAGCGGCGAATCGGTGACGTACCAAATCGTCGGCGATCTGGAGGCGGACATCAAACAACGCTTGATTGCCGTGTCCTCGCCCATTGCGCGCGCGCTGATCGGCAAGAGCGCCGGCGACAGTTTCGAATTCAAGGCACCTAACGGAACCAAGCGCTACGAGATTACCGGCGTCAGCTACAATTAAGTCGTTGCGTGTCATCTACGGTCATACGCACAGGGTGTGCGTATGACCCATGGAGAGTCTCGACATGACGGACGTCGTTTTGATTACGGGCGCTAGTCGCGGTATCGGTCGGGCGACCGCCAGATTGCTCGGCACGCGCGGTGTTTCGGTCGGCATCAACTTTGTGCGTGATGAAGCCGCCGCGCAAGAAGTCGTGGCTGAAGTGTTGCGGGCGGGCGGCAAAGCCTGCGCGATTCGCGGCGACGTAGCCGAAGAGAAAGACGTCGTCGCGATGTTCGATGCGGTGGAGTCGGCTTTTGGCCGTATCGACGGTTTGGTCAACAACGCGGGTATCGTCGCTCCCTCTTTGCCGTTGGTCGATATGGGCGCCGCACGCCTCAGGCGTCTGTTTGAGGTGAATGTCCTGGGCGCTTATTTTTGCGCCCGCGAAGCAGCACGGCGGATGTCGCGAGGCCGTGGCGGCCACGGCGGCGCGATAGTCAATGTCTCATCCATCGCAGCGCGGCTCGGTTCGCCGCACGAGTTTGTGGACTATGCCGGATCCAAAGGCGCCATCGACGCGATGACGATCGGTTTGGCGAAGGAGCTCGGCGGGCAGGGCGTGCGCGTCAATGCCGTTCGCCCAGGTCTTATCGACACCGAGATTCACGCGAGCAGCGGATACCCGGATCGCGCCGCGGTCATCGGCGCGCAAACCCCGCTCGGCCGCCCGGGGTCCGCACACGAAGTTGCCGAAGCGATCGTGTGGTTGTTGAGCGATGCGGCTTCCTACGTCTCCGGTGCGCTGCTCGACGTCGGTGGCGGTCGTTAGAAAACCTATTTGTCGGGCATAAAAAAAGCCGCTGCAAAGCGGCTTTTTTAGTGGTTCGCGGCGTCGATCAACGCTGACGCGCCTTGAAGCGCGGGTTGCTCTTGCAGATCACGAACACTTTGCCGCGACGACGCACAACCTTGCAGTCACGGTGCCGCTGCTTGGCGGACTTCAAAGAGGAAAGCACCTTCACGGCAAGCTCCTAGAACGAAAAGAATCACGGAAAGCACGCAAGTATAACGATTTGAACCACTTATCACAAGCCCAACGCGGCCTTGGCATCCGCGACCGTTTCCAGGAACTGCAGCACCACCGGCGAGGGATTTTCCGCGCGGCTGGCCACAGCCAATAACAGATAGGCATCGGGATCGGCCAGCGGTACGTAACTCACACCCGGTAATTTCACCGCTTGCATGCTGGCCGGCACCAGGGACAGGCCGATGCCTGCTGAAACCAGTGCGACCAAGCCATTGATCTGCTGGGCATGTTGCCGAATCACGGGGTGAAAGCCCGCCTTCGACGCCAATCGCACCAGACGATCGTAAAGTGTTGCCGCCAGTTCGCGTGGCTGGATCACGAACGGATCGCCAGCCACTTCACTCAGCTCAACACGTTGCCTGCCCGCCAGTCGATGGCTTTCGGGCATGGCAAGCAGCAGCGGCTCCCGGTCGATCACATCGAGGCGGATCGCCCGGGCATCGTCCTCATGGGTTGGCACATCGCGTACGAAACCGACGTCGATCTGCCCGGTGCGCAGCGCGGCGAATTGCGGCTCGGTGTACATCTCGCTCAGCCAGACTCGCACATTGGGAGCGTTCTGCCCCAGCCTGAGCAGCGTTTGAGGCAGGGCGGGGTGGAACGATACCGACACGGTATAGGCCAGCTTGAGCTGTCCACTGAAGCCGGCGGCGGCTTCGGTGACTTGCGCGCGAGCATCGTCGGCCATTGCAAGGATCTGAAGGGCCCGCTCAAGAAACAGCCTTCCAGGTGCCGTCAGGGCGACATTGCGTTTGTCGCGTTCCAGCAACTTGACGCCGAGCTCTTGCTCCAGCGCCTGGATCTGCTGGGAAAGCGGAGGCTGCGAGAGATGCAGGCGTTGGGCAGCCCGGGTAAAGCTCAGCTCCTGGGCGACCGCGACGAAATAGCGAAGTTGGCGAAAATCAAACATATATGATTTTCAAATAAATGGGGCTCTAAATATATATTTGATTCTGTATCGGGTCGATCATAATATAGTCCCTGTCGCACCACTGACACCTCCCCCCGAGTGGTGTTGACCCTCGCCCCGCAGCGACGCTACCCCCGCGGTATTTCGGCATCCCTCCCCAGAGCCACTACCGACGCGTCGCTAGCGGGGCGCTTCCTTTCTCTTTCCCCGTCATGCCTTATAGAGCGTTCCTAAAGTACCGACGCAAGTCGTGTGCCCTGAGCGATGGCTCGTTTGGCGTCCAGCTCCGCAGCGACATCGGCTCCGCCAATGACATGCACTCGCGGGTGCCCGCCTTCGGTTAGCGCGTCCGCCAAGCCGCGGTTCGGTTCTTGGCCCGCGCAGACGATGACGCTGTCGACCGGTAGTACCTGGGATTTGCCGTCGATGGTGATGTGCAGTCCTTCGTCGTCGAGGCGGTCGTAGGTCACGCCCCCGAGCATGGCAACCTGCTTGTTCTTCAACGTGGCGCGATGGACCCATCCTGTGGTCTTGTTGAGGCGCGCTCCCGGGCGACCCTGCGTACGCTGCAACAGCCACACTTGGCGTGCCGCTGTTTCCGGCTGCGGAGTCGCTAGGCCGCCTTGATGATCGAGTTGCATATCCACACCCCATTCGCGCGTCCATCGCGCAATGTCGGTAGTGGGCGAGGGTGCATGTTCGATCAGGAATTCCGCGACATCGAAGCCAATGCCGCCGGCGCCGATAATG
>DATJMR010000256.1:0-8752 GCA_035508595.1 Dyella sp. | reverse complement strand
GCAGCCGTGGGTCTTGATAAAAAGCTTGCCGCTCATGGCGTTGGGTACCGTGGGTCTGAAAGGCGTGGTGCGGATGGCGTCGAACCCTACATGATACTAGTCGCCCGACCGGCCTGCCACTGACGGATCAAGCACTTGCGGGCATGTTCTGGCTCACGAAACCGATCATTCAGGCTTGGCGTAAGGCAAACATGGGCGCAAACTGCCCCCCATGTTCGCCGCCGTACGCCAAAGGGGAGGCCACGGTCCAGGGCCAACAAGCCTCCCTGCGCTTTTTTTGATCGCCTTGCTGGTCATGCTGGGGTGTGTCTTGTCGCTGGTGGCGCGGCCGGCACAGGCGGGTGTGCTTTACCGGTGTACCGGTTCACAGGGCGAGACGGTGTTTAGCAGCACCAAGGCGGGTTATCGGAACTGTACGCCGTTGGCGTCGGTGCCAACGGTTGTTTCCCATGCGGGGCCTCGCCGAGTGATCTCCCGGCAGGTTACGTCGTTGGCGTGGGTGACGGGCTGGGCGGAAACCACGGCCACGCCGGTCGCTCCGATCGTCGTTTCGTTGGAGCGGGTTACCGGCGATGTCGACACGACCGCGCGCGCCGTGGCGGCCGCGCCTGTGCCCGCCGGCAAGCCGGGGCAATGGACGTATAACGAATCGCGCACGGCCACGCCGGATGCCTTCGCAGCAGCGGGTGCAGGCGACTCACAAGACAATCGCGTGCTGCGTGGTGCCGTTTACCGGGTGGTTCATCGGGACGGCAGCGTGGAATACACCAACATTGCGCCGGCCGGCGCGCAGGCGAGCAATGTCACGCGTCTTTTCAGCTACATCGCCACGTGCATGGCGTGCAATCTGCATTCGACGATCAACTGGGGCACGGTGGCACTCAATCTCGATGCCTATAAAGAGGTGATTCGCCAGGCGAGCCTGGAGTCGGGTGTGGACGAGGCGTTTCTCCGCGCGATCATCCAGGCCGAGAGCGCTTTCAATCCGCGTGCGATGTCGTTGAAGGGTGCGCAGGGTCTGATGCAGCTGATGCCGGGCACCGCGAACGACATGGGTGTGCTCGATGCGTTCGATCCTGTGCAGAATATTCGCGGCGGCGCGCGTTATCTCGGCTTGCTGATGCGCAACTTCAACGGCGATGTTCGCCTGGCTGCCGCGGCGTACAACGCCGGTCCCGCCGCCGTGCAGCACTACAACGGCGTGCCGCCGTATGCCGAAACGCAGGTCTACGTGCAGCGCGTGTGCGAATTGCTGCAGCGATATACCAAGGCGTTGCATCCGCCGTTATCGGCGAGTCTCTAGATCGCCGCTCAGCTCTCGCTGCTGGAGGCCGAGGCCGCCGTTGGCGTTTGCGGCGGGCGCTGGATCACATTGACCTGCACATGAAACGGCACGCCATTGCGCAGGCCGGACACTTCGACCTTGCTGCCCGGCTTCAGCGCCGCCTCCTGGCGACTGAGGTCGGCGGGGTCGCGAATGTCATCGTCGCCCAGCCGCAGCAAAATATCGTGAAGCTGGATACCGGCCAGCGCGGCGGGGCTGCCGGGGGAGACATCGGTCACCTGAGCGCCGCGTGCGGCGGCGGCCGGCAGCCCGCTATCGGCCGCCACGGGCACGAAGCCGTAACTGGCGCCCAGCCAGCCGCGGATCACGCGGCCGGTTGCGATTAATTGTCGCAGTACGTTGGTGGCGGTATCGACCGGAATGGCAAAACCGATACCCTCGGCGTTAGCTGCTTTGCCGATCAGGAGGGTGTTGATACCGACCAAGTCACCGTTGCTGTTGACCAGCGCGCCACCGGAGTTGCCGAGGTTGATCGCGGCATCGGTCTGGATGAAATTTTCCGGGCTGCTGTTGCTCAATTGACGGCCGAGGGCGCTGATGATGCCCATGGTCACGGTCTGATTGAGATTGAGCGGGTTGCCGATGGCTAGTACCACATCGCCGACACGCAGCTTTTTCGGATCGGCCATGTGAATCACCGGCAAGTTTCCGGCGTCGGCGATCTTCAATACGGCCAGATCCGTTTCCTCGTCCGCACCGACCAGGGTGGCTTTGGCGACACGTCCGTCGTAGAGCAATACCTGGATGTTGTCGGAATTGGCGATGACGTGATTGTTCGTAAGCACGTAGCCGTCTGCGCTGACGATCACGCCGGAGCCGAGATTCTGTTCGGTACGCTTCACCGTGCCCACGGGCGTGCCGCCGAACAGCTGCTGCATCAACGGATCGGTGAACATGCGCACGGCTTGTTCGGTAACGACTTTGTTGGCGTAGATATTGACCACCGATGGCGCGGCTTTGGCGACGGCATCCGCGTAGGAGGCTGGCGCGCTCGCCTGAGGTGATGCGGTTTGAATGGCAACGGGTGAAGCGGTGCTCGCTGCGGGGGGTGTCGAGGGCTGCAGTCCGAAACGGGTGCGCAAGCGATCGCCGACACCCGGCCACACGAGACTGATTACGAACGCGATCGCCAACCCCAGTACAACGAATCGGGCAATAAAGGCGGCGATGCCGGCGGCATGCTTCATGTCGTAGGAGTCTGTGGAAGGTAAGTGCGTGAGTGTGGCAGAGCGACGTGACCGCCTGTGCGGTTTTATTGTAGGGTTCTTAGCCTGAGGCTAGACTAACGCGATTTTTTAAGCAGTACGATTTTGGATTTTGCAGGGGCACGATCCTGGGGCGGTCGGCGAAGCGCAATCTTTTTCGCCCGCAATGGCAGTATCTGGTTTCTGCAGTGTCAATGGCATGCAATACCGGAGAGCCTGATGGCGAACGAAGTCGTCGATCAAGGCCGCCGCCGCTTTCTCACTACGACTACGGCCGTAGTGGGGGGAGTAGGCGTAGTGGCGGCAGTTGTGCCTTTCATCAAGTCGTGGGAACCCAGTGCAAGAGCCCGAGCCGCCGGTGCACCCGTTACGCAGTCGCTGAAAAAGATCGAGTCCGGTCAACAACTGATCGTGGCCTGGCGCAGCCTTCCGGTATTTATCGTCAATCGTTCGCCCGCGCAGCTGGCGGCGTTGCCGAAACAAGATCCCAGACTGGTCGATCCAGGCTCCATCGGTGCCTCCGCCGATCAGCAGCCCAAGTACGCGCAGAACGCCACGCGTTCCATCAAGCCCGAGTGGCTGGTGATGGTTGGCATCTGCACCCACTTAGGTTGCGTGCCCAATTATGTGGGCGAGATGAAGCCCGAACCCTTCGACCCGAATTGGCAAGGCGGCTACTACTGCCCCTGCCATCACTCGCGCTACGACATGGCGGGGCGCGTGTATCAAGGGGTGCCGGCGCCGAAGAACATGCAGATCCCGCCTTATCACTTTGTCGACGACAACACCGTGCAGATCGGCGTGGACGCGGAGGGGAATTCGTAATGGCGAACGTCTTCTCGAATATCGGTGAATGGGTCAGCGAGCGCGCGCCGGGCTTGATGCCCGTGTACCGCAAGCACATGACCGAATACTACGCACCGAAGAATTTCAATATCTGGTATTACTTCGGTTCGCTGGCCTTGCTGGTGCTGGTCAATCAGATCGTCACCGGCATCTTCCTCACCATGAATTACGACCCGAGCGCGGCAGGCGCCTTCGACTCGGTGCAGTACATCATGCGCGACGTGGAGTGGGGCTGGCTGATCCGTTACATGCATTCCACGGGTGCGTCGCTGTTTTTCGTGGTGATCTACCTGCACATGTTCCGCGGCATCATGTACGGCTCGTATCAGAAACCGCGCGAGCTGGTGTGGTTGCTCGGCATGCTGATCTTCCTGGTGCTGATGGCCGAAGCCTTCATGGGCTACGTGTTGCCGTGGGGCAACATGTCGTTCTGGGGTGCGAAGGTGATCGTGTCCCTGTTCGGCACGATCCCCGTGATCGGCAAAGATCTGGTCGAGTGGATCATGGGCGATTACCTGCCTGCCGATGCCACGCTCAATCGCTTCTTCGCGCTGCATGTGATCGCGCTGCCGCTGGTGCTGCTGTTGCTGGTGGTGCTCCATTTGGCCGCGCTGCATGAAGTGGGTTCGAACAATCCGGACGGCGTGGATGTCAAACATGGCCCGAAGGGCAATCGCTGGGATCCCACCAAGCCGGCCGATGGCATTCCTTTCCATCCGTATTACACGGTGAAGGATCTCGTGGGCGTAGGTTTGTTCTTGGCGATCGCGGCATTCATCATTTTCTTCCAGCCAACGTTGGGCGGTTGGTTCCTCGAGCACGACAACTCCGTTGCGGCCAATAACCTGGTCACGCCGCTGCAGATCAAACCGGTGTGGTACTTCACCGCGTTCTACGCCATCGTGCGCATGATTCCGTCGGCGATGGGTACGGCGGTGTGGGGCGTGCTGGGCATGTTCGGTTCCATCGCGCTGCTATTCGCATTGCCATGGATCGATGCGGGGAAGGTGAAGTCGATTCGTTATCGCGGCACGGGCTACAAGGTCGCATTGACCTTGTTCATCCTGGCCTTCTTCGGGCTGGTGTTTATCGGTACCGACCTTACCGACGATTACTTTCCGAAATGGTTTGGCCAAGACATCGACATTACGGCTTGGGACAACGTATTCGGCCGTGTGCTGGTGCTCATCTACTTCGGATTCTTCGTTTTCCTGTGGCTTTACACGCATCTTGGCTGGGAAAAAACCAAGCCGGTTCCGGAACGGGTGACCACGCATGATTAAGCGCTACATTTCCACTTTTGCGCTGGCATTCGGCCTGTTGCTTGGCGCCACCACGGTCATGGCCGAAGGTCCGGAACTGCCTTCGGCGGGGACCAATCTGCGCGATACGGCATCGTTGCAGCGTGGCGCGCACTTGTTCTTCAACTATTGCGTGGGTTGTCACTCACTGAAGTACATGCGCTACGAGCGCATGGCGGACGACCTGGGTTTGACCCAGGAAGAGGTGATGAACAACTTGAATTTCACCGGCGCGAAGTTCGGCGACACGGTGATCTCGCATATGCCGCCGGACGATGCGCAGAAGTTCTTCGGCAAAGCGCCGCCGGATCTCTCGCTGGAAGTGTCCGCAAAAGGCCCCGATTGGGTATTCGCCTACCTCAATTCGTTCTACCTCGATCCCAAGAGCCCCATCGGCTGGAACAACACCGTGCTGCCCAACGCGGCCATGCCGTTCCCGTTGTGGGAGCTGCAAGGCGAGCAAGTGCCGGTGATGAAGCCCGCCAAGCCGGGCGACGATCCGGAGATCGAAAAGCTGACCTTGCTGCACCAGGGCAAGCTCACCACGGAGCAATATCAGCAGGCCGTTCGCGACATCACCAACTTCCTGGAATATGTATCCGAGCCGGCGGCCTTGCAGCGGCATCACTACGGCATCTGGGTCGTCCTGTTCCTGCTTGGGTTTACCTTCCTGGCGTATCTGCTCAAAAAAGAATACTGGAAGGACGTCCACTAAAAAGGTACGTCCCTAAAAGGCAAAGGGACTTGTGGCCGCAGATGGCAAACGCCATTCTTGCGGCCACCTCACCTGGGGAGATGGTGCATGGTCCAGAACGCTCGTTCCCGGACGGTACTCGCCCTGTACTCCGCGGCCGACGACATCCAATGTCATCGTGTGCGGCTGGTGCTGGCGGCGAAGGGGGTCACCTACGATCTGATCCCGGTCAATCCGGCCAAGCCGCCGCAGGATCTGATCGATCTCAATCCCTACACGACCTTGCCGACCCTGGTCGACCGCGAACTCACGTTGTACGACACCGGGGTGATTTGCGAATACCTGGACGAGCGTTACCCGCATCCGCCGCTTATGCCGATCGACCCGCTTTCCCGTGCCCGGCTAAGGCTGGCCACGGTGCGCATCGAACGCGACTGGCTGCCGCAGATCGAACACATCAAAGCCGGCGGCAAGCCGGCAGATGTCGCACGCAAGCGGTTGCGCGAGCACTTGCTGGAGGCATTGCCTTTGTTCAAGGCGTCCAAGTTCTTTCTGAACCCCGAAATGAGCCTGGCCGATTGTCTGGTGACGCCCGTGGTATGGCGCCTGCCTGCCCTGGGGGTGGACCTGGGGCGAGAAGGCAAGCCGATCCTCGACTACGGCGAGCGCCTCTTTCACAGTCAGGGGTACGCTCGCAGTCTGACGGCGGAAGAAAAAGCGCTGAGGGCACTCTAGCCGGGGCGGCCTAGACATCGCCCCTCGCTTTCACATTCAATACGCCCGGACCGGCGCGTTTCTCTCAACCGCTTCGGTCCATCGTTTCGTAAGACAATGATTTGTTCACGCCGATACCCTGCGGTCTGCGACCAGACAGAACCGGTGACATCCACCCAACTTCAGTCAGAGCGCTCTTCAGGTGACCCAGCAAGACTCGCATCAAATGTCCTCCAATCGCCCTTATCTGCTGCGGGCGATCTACGACTGGATCAGCGACAATAATCTCACGCCTTATATGCTTGTCGACGCCACGCGCAACGGCGTGCGAGTGCCGCCGCATGTGATCAAGAACGGACAAGTGGTACTCAATCTGGCCATGCGCGCGGTGGCCAATCTGGATTTGGGTAACGAGTGGATCAGTTTCCAGGCGCGTTTTTCCGGCGTCAGCCACAGCATCCAAATTCCCATTCCCGCGGTGCTGGCTCTATATGCCCAGGAAAACGGGCAGGGCATGATGTTTCCGGCAGACGAGGAAGACGGCGAGCCGCCGCACAATCCGCCGCCCCCGCCACCGTCGCCCGAACCGCCTTCGACCGACGGCGACAAGCCCAAGCGCGGCGCCGGTTCGCACTTGCGCGTGGTGAAGTGATCAAGGGCTTTTTGTAGCCAATCCGCTGGAGGATTGGCTGCGTCGGTCAGTGGTGGGTGTCTTTGTCGCGATACTGACGGCGAAACGGCACGATATTGCCGTGTGGTGGCATGGGTGCCTGGTCCGCCGAATGCTCGGGATATTCCGGCGTATAGAGCTCGATCGTGGGCAGGATGAGCGCGGTAAGCATGTTGCCGATCATCCACAAATGCCCAGCTTCGCGGTCGTCGCCGTCGATGCTTACTTCGAAGCTGTAGCGGCGTTCCAGCATGCGCTGACCGCGGAAACGGCGCAGTCGCACACCGCTCAGGCCCACCGTTTCATCGAGCAGTTGCAAGCCGTGTTGCTGGCAGCGCCAACGCGCTTCCTGGATGGCGCGGTCGCGGGCGCGGCTTAGCGCAAGCCAAATACCGACGATGGCTAACAATGCGATAAGCAGAAAAAGGGTAGCGAGGTCGCCCATACCTTGGGATGCTCTGATCAAGTCTACGTAGGCGTCACCGACGCCGTCCGTCCGCATCCCTGAGTGTGTGGGCGACCAAGGCCGGTCGCAAGTCAGTTGATCTGCAAACGCAGCGAAAGATCGATCGCTCGTACATGCTTGGTCAGTGCGCCGACGGAGATGTAGTCCACCCCAGTGCGCGCATAGTCGCCAATGGTTTGCAGGTTGACGTCGCCGGAAATTTCCAGCGGCACCCGGCCGTCGGCCTGCGCGACCGCCTCGCGCATCAGTGGCGGTGTGAAATTGTCCAGCATGATGCGATCCACACCGGCTTCCAGCGCTTGCTGCAGTTCGTCCAGGTTTTCCACCTCCACTTCCAGCAGCAATGTCGGGTGATGCTGACGCGCCGCCCGTACCGCCGCGGCGATGCTGCCGGCGGCGATGATGTGGTTTTCCTTCACCAGAATCGCATCGTAGAGCCCGATGCGATGGTTGTGGCCGCCGCCGCAGCGCACGGCGTATTTCTGGGCCAGCCGCAGACCAGGTACGGTTTTGCGCGTATCGAGCACGCGCGTCTTGGTGCCGGCGACCGCGGCAACGTACGACGCCGTGGTGGTGGCGGTTGCGGAAAGCAGCTGCAGGAAGTTCAAGGCGGAGCGTTCCGCGCTGACGAGCGCTCGCGCATGGCCATGAATCTCGCAAAGGACGGTGTTCGGCGCAACGCGATCGCCATCGCTGACATGCCAATCGATGCGTGCTTGCGGATCGAGCTTGTGCACGCAGGCGTCGAACCAGGGAATGCCCGCGATGACCGCGTCTTCACGACAAACGAGTTGGGCGTTCGCCTGGGCATCCGCCGGCAGCAGGCTGGCGGTGGCATCGCCTTGTCCGATGTCTTCGGCGAAGGCACGTTCCACATCGGCGTTGATGAGTGACTGGTCGGGTGGCGCGAAGCGAAGAGCAAAGGTCATGGGGAAATCTGCATGGGAAGGGTTTTCCTCTCCGGATTGGCAGAGGCCGGGGCGGGGCGGTCCAGCGCGCATGCTACTTCACTGTGCGCAAAACGGCGCAAGGGAAAAGATTGGGGTTGGCTTGCGCCAACCTCAACCTGTCCAAATGATGCGTGTCGTCGGCCGAACCCGCCTCCCCTTCGGGAAAACGGAGAATCAGGGCGATTCGTCGGTGCGGCTTTCTTCGTGACTCAAGCGATCCACGATGGCGTCCATGGCGCGGTCGAACAAGGCGTTCGAGGCCAGGACGCGTGCACGGCCTTCGGACATCACCACAGCCAGTTCGTAGGGCGAGTAATCGGCCACCTTCAGGCCGCGGCGATTCACGAACAGGTAGCGGCCGCTCATCGGGCTGATCCACGACAGCTTGGCGCGCTCGAAATGCTCGCTCTCGCTGCTGAATTCCAGCCACGTACCGGGCTTGAGCGCCTTGATCCGTTCCAGCTCGTCGCGCACCTCCGGTGCAATGGCGGCTTCTTCGGGTTCGGCGTTGACCGACTCGTCTTCCAGATCGGCGATGTTCTCGGCGATCGGCTGGATGCT
>DATJMR010000255.1:0-7058 GCA_035508595.1 Dyella sp. | reverse complement strand
TGCAGATCGAGCAACTCAAACCGATTATCGAAGCCGCGCTACTGGCCGCCAGCCAACCCCTGAGCGTGGCACAGCTGGGCGAGCTGTTCGTCGAGGAAGATGAGGTCGACCGGGCGCAAATAGCCATGGCGCTCGAAGCATTGGCCGAAGCATGCGACGGTCGTGGCGTGGAGCTGAAAGAAGTGGGCACCGGCTTCCGCTACCAGGTGCGCCAGGATGTCCACCCGTGGGTTTCGCGGATGTGGACGGAGAAACCCAGCCGCTATTCGCGTGCCCTGCTGGAGACCTTGGCGCTGATCGCCTATCGGCAACCGATCACGCGACCGGAAATCGAGCAAATCCGTGGCGTGGTGGTTTCCTCCAATATCGTCAAAACGCTGGAGGAGCGCGAGTGGATCCGCGTCGTCGGCCACCGCGACGTACCTGGCAAACCCGCGCTGTTCGGTACCACACGCATCTTCTTGGATTACTTCAATCTCAAATCGCTGGATGAGCTGCCGCCGCTGTCGGAAATCCGCGACATGGAAGACCCGCAGCTTCGACTCGACGACGACTCCTTCCCGCCACGCCCCATCCGCGATTTGCCGATCGATCCAGACGCCGAGATCGACGCCCCTACGGACGAAGTCTCCGACAACGAAGAACCCGTCGACGAAGCACACAGCGACCTCTCGACGGACGACACGCCATCGGAAAAAGGCCTGGAAAGCAACGACTCGTCGCCACACAGCGGCGACATCGCCTCACATCACGACGATCGTTCCGCTGACGCGGAAGCTATCGCCGACACCCATCCTTCCACTGCCGACGAGGCAGCGGACCACGCGGACGCCGCAGAAGGCACCGCCACGCAAGACACCGAGGAGTACCGCGCATGAATGCGCCGCAAAAATCCGTATTGAGCCTCAAGCGCGCCACGCCGCCTGAGAACACTTCACAAATTGAAGAGCGCCTGCACAAGGTGCTCGCCAATGCCGGGCTCGGCTCCCGCCGCATGCTGGAGCAACGCATCCAGGCTGGCGAAGTCGAAGTCAACGGCAGCCCCGCCAACATCGGCGCCAGCGTTCGCGCAGGTGATCGCGTCATCCTCGACGGCAAGCAGTTCGTGGTGGCCACCGACAATCGCGACGATGCCGAAGTGCTGGTTTATCACAAGCCCGAAGGCGTCGTGACAACGCGCGAAGACCCCGAAGGCCGCCCCACCGTATTCGAACAGCTGCCGCGACTGAAGGGCGCGCGCTGGGTCGCCGTGGGTCGCCTGGACATCAACACCACGGGCCTGTTGCTGCTTACCACCGACGGCGATCTCGCCAACGCATTGATGCATCCGCGCAGCGGCCTGGAACGCGAATATCTCTGCCGCGTTCACGGCGAAGTGCCCGACGAAGTGATCGAAAAACTCAAAGCAGGCGTGGAACTGGAAGACGGCCCTGCTCGCTTCGACGAAATCGCCGTCATCAGCCGCGGCGGCAGCCATAGCTGGTTCCGTGTGGTGATCCGCGAAGGTCGCAATCGCGAAGTGCGCCGCCTGTGGGATTCGCAAGGCTTTCTGGTCAGCCGACTCAAGCGCATTCGTTACGGCGGCATCGAACTGCCGCGCCTGTTGCGCCGGGGCGATTGCGAATCCATGAGCGAAGAGGCGGTCAAAGAACTGCGTCAGGCAGCAGGACTTGGCGCGCCGCAACCGGTGCTGACGCTGAGTCCGGTGCTGCATCAGCGCCGTGCTCCGCGCAATGTCACGGAATATCGCCCCGAAAAAGGTACGACTTCCGCATGGAGCGGCGGTTATCACGATGAAGCACGCGAATTGCGCGCCTTCGATCGCATTCGCGAAGAACCTGCGCGCGGCAAGCAACAACGTCGCCGCGCGGCGAATCCCAATCGCGAAGTGAACGGCAACGTCGCTCGTCCGGAACGGCCGCAGAACAATCGCAACAAAAAGAAAAAGCGCGGTATCGGTCCCGGTCAGGAGCTGCCGCCCGCACGCACCTGGTTTGCCGGCGAATCTCGCGACGGTGGACGCGCCCACGGCGGCGGCCAGTCACAAGGCAATCGCCGTAGTGGCGGTGGCGGCGGTGGTGGCGGCGGCAATCCGTACGGCGGTTTTAATGCCGGCGGAAACACTAACCGCAACAATCGTGGTGGAAATCGTCCGAGCGGTGGCGGAAGCCGTCCAGGTGGTCGTCCGCAACGCGGCAATCGTCCGCAGGGTGGCGGTGGCGGCAATCGCTCGGGTAATCGCTGAGCGTCGTCGCATCGGTTCTTTTCGTGATCCGCATCTACCACAACAGTCGCTGCTCGAAATCCCGCAGCGCTCTGGCGTTGCTTGAAGCGCAAGGCAAGCCTTTCGAGGTGATCAACTATCTCGAAACACCGCCGAGCGCTGCCGAGTTGAAAACGCTGTTGTCTCAGCTAGGTATCACTGCGCGGCAACTGCTTCGCACCGGCGAGGACATCTATCAAGCGTTGCAGTTGAACAATCCGTCGTTCGATGAGGAAACACTCATTGCTGCGATGGTCGATCATCCACGCCTGATTGAACGCCCTATCGTGGTCGTCGACGGTAAGGCCACAATCGCTCGGCCGCCAGAGAAAGTGCTTGCCATGTTTCAGGGCTAGTGCAGCGTTTCAGACGAATCGGCAGTATCGCGATAACCCTGCAAATTCAGCAATCGCCCGTAAAAAAAAAGGCCGTCCCAAAGGACGGCCTTTTTGCGTTCTTCGAGGCCTTGGCTCAAACCCGGCTTTGCGTCGCCGGGTCGCCCACTTTGGCGCCCGCGTCGCCACGCGGCGGTGGCGGCGGTACCGACGGACCCGCCGGCGAGTTCTTGGACCAATCCGCCGGCGGCCCTGGCACGCGGCCGGCCATGATGTCATCGATCTGACGGGCGTCGATGGTCTCGTACTGCAGCAGCGCGTCGGCCATGACGTGCAGCTTCTCGATGTTCTCTGTCAGCAATTGCTTGCTGCGCGCGTACGCACGATCGAGGATCTCGCGCACCACCTCATCGATCTTGCGCGCGGTCTCGTTGGAAACGTTCTTGTGCTGCGTCACCGAACGTCCGAGAAAGACTTCGTCCTCTTCCTCGCCGTACGTCACGGGGCCCAACTCATCGGACAAGCCCCACTTCGTGGCCATGTTGCGCGCCATCTTGGTCGCACGTTCGATATCGTTGGAAGCACCGGTGGTGACCTTGTCGCTGCCGAAGATCAACTCTTCGGCCACGCGTCCGCCGTACAAAGAGCACAACTGCGATTCGATCGCGATCTTGTTCATGCTGTACTTGTCGCCTTCCGGCAAGTACATGGTGACGCCCAGGGCGCGACCGCGCGGAATGATCGTGACCTTGTAGACCGGATCGTGCTCGGGCACCAAGCGGCCGACGATGGCGTGACCGGCTTCGTGATACGCGGTGAGTTTTTTCTCGTCTTCGCTCATCGCCATCGAGCGACGCTCGGTCCCCATCAAGATCTTGTCCCGCGCCTTATCCATGTGGCCCATGCGCACTTCGCGCGCATTTTCGCGTGCGGCGAACAAGGCCGCTTCATTGACGAGGTTCGCCAAATCCGCGCCCGAAAAACCCGGCGTGCCGCGTGCGATGACCATCGCGTCCACGTCGCTCGCGGTGGGCACTTTGCGCAGATGCACTTTAAGAATCTGCTCGCGTCCCTTCACATCCGGCAGGCCGACCACCACTTGGCGATCGAAACGACCCGGACGCAGCAACGCCGGATCGAGCACGTCCGGGCGATTGGTGGCGGCGATAACGATGATGCCTTCGGTACCTTCGAAGCCATCCATCTCCACCAGCAGCTGGTTGAGTGTCTGCTCGCGCTCGTCATGACCGCCGCCCAGACCGGCGCCGCGATGACGGCCCACCGCATCGATTTCGTCGATGAAGATGATGCAAGGCGCATGCTTTTTAGCTTGGTCGAACATATCGCGCACGCGGGATGCACCCACGCCGACAAACATCTCGACAAAGTCGGAACCCGAGATCGAGAAGAACGGCACCTTGGCTTCGCCAGCGATCGCCTTGGCGAGCAGCGTTTTACCCGTGCCGGGCGGCCCGACCATCAGCACGCCGCGCGGGATCTTGCCACCCAGGCGCTGGAACTTGCCCGGATCGCGCAGGAACTCCACCAGCTCGCCGACTTCTTCCTTGGCTTCATCGCAACCGGCCACGTCGCCGAAGTTGACCTTCACCTGATCTTCGCCCTGCAGCTTGGCGCGCGAACGGCCGAAGCTCATCGCGCCGCGGCCACCGCCGCCCTGCTGCATCTGGCGCATAAACCAGATGAATACGCCGACGATGAGGATCACCGGCAGCCAGTTGACCAGTAAACCGATCAGCGAGAAACCGGTGCCGGAATCTTGCGTCACGGTGACGCTTTTGTCCTGCATCTGCTTGACCACCGAATTGGTGGAGAAGCCGAGCACAGGCGCGACGGTGCGGTAATTGCTGCCATCTTTCAGCTTGCCGCTGATGGTGGCTGGGTTTTCGGCACTGATGTTGGCGGTAGCGACATTGCCGCTATCCACACTCTGCACGAAGCTGCTGTATGGCAGATCCGAGGAGGCGCCACCGTGCGGGTTGAAGCTCTGGAACACGGTGATCAAGACCACCGCGATCACCAACCAGAGCAACAGGGTTTTCCATGTTTCGTTCATGCGCGGTTCTCGCCAGTTTGCCGGCCCGCCGGTTTGAACCCGGTAGCCAGCGCATATACCTCCCGCGAACGCGCGCGTGAGGCCTTAGGTTTACGCATACTTACCCGCGAAAACTCCGCGCGCAAGGTGCGTAGGTAATCATCGAAGCCCGTTCCCTGGAATAGCTTGATTAGAAACGCTCCACCCGGTTTGAGCCAGTGTCTGCTGAAATCAAGCGCCAGTTCCGCCAAGTCCATGGCCCGGATTTGGTCGGCCAGTGCCACACCACTCATATTGGGGGCCATGTCCGACAGGACAAGATCGAGCTTTTGGCCATCGAGGCGCGATTCCAGCCGCCGCAAAACGCTTTCTTCACGGAAGTCGCCCTGCAAAAAGTCCACCCCGGCAATACCTTGCATGGGGAGAATATCCAGCGCCACCACGGTACCACTATCGCCCAGACGCTGCCGCACAAGCTGCGACCAACCACCGGGCGCCGCCCCCAGGTCGACCACGCGCATGCCCGGCTTGAGCAAATGATCGCGCTCGATCAGCTCTTCAAGCTTGAAGACGGCGCGCGAACGCAGCCCTTCGGCCTGGGCCTTTTTAACGTAGACGTCATCGAAATGCTCCCGTAGCCAGCGGGAACTGCTTTTGCTGCGAGGCATAGGTCGGCAAACGGACCGGGAACAAGGGTGACCATGATAACCTTTACGATCCCCTCGTCGCGAATCCGAGACTGAACGCATGGCCATTTCCCCCTCACAGCGACGCTATCTGCGTAGCCTCGCCCACGACCTGCACCCGGTGATTCTCCTGGGCGCCAAGGGCGCGACCGAGGCTGTGGTGAAGGAGTTGGACCTCGCGCTGTCGCATCACGAATTAGTGAAAGTGAAACTCTCCGGTGGCGACAAAGACGAGCGCGAGGAGCAAATTCAGATCCTGATCGACGGAACCGCCGCTGAGAATGTGCAGCAAATCGGCCATATCGTGGTGCTCTTTCGACGCAACGAGGACGATCCGCGGCTTGCCTTGCCGCGTTGAGGAATCGCTATGGATCTTTCGCTAGACCGACCTGGCGACTATTTGTTCGTACGCCGCGTCGCGCCTCACGCCATTACCGTCGTCGACCGCGAACTGAGCGCCAGTTTTCTGCTCTCGCCAGAACGAGCCGTGGAGCATTGGCCGGTGAGCAGCGCCCTGGCGCTCACCGATAGCCATGTGAGCGCCGTGCTGGAGCTTGAGCCGGAGGTGGTTCTGCTCGGCACCGGCACACGCCAGCAGTTTCCGCCGGCCGCGTTCATGGCCGGTTTTCTGAAGCGTGGCATCGGCATAGAGGTGATGGACAACGCTGCCGCAGCGCGTACCTACGATCTTCTGGCCGGCGAAGGGAGACGTGTCGTGGCGGCGTTCATTCTTCCGTCGGACAACGCGAGCTAGTGCATGCGGGCCGCTCGCGATCCCCGCGAGCAACGACCGTCAGCGGGATGGCAAGTAATCGAGCGGATCTACCGGACTGCCGTCCTTGCGAATCTGAAATTGCAATTCGTCGCGCGAGTTGCTGCCAGAGCCCATTTCGGCGATCTGCTGCCCGGCCTTCACCTGCTGCCCCTCGGTGACCAGCCGCTTGCGGTTGTGGCCGTACGCGGAAAGCAGGCTGTCGTTGTGCTTGATGATGATCAGCTCGCCATAGCCCACCAGGCCGTTACCGCTGTACACCACCACACCATCGGCGGCGGCCACGACGGGTTGGCCCTCTTTGCCCTCGATATCGATACCCGGTATCGCCGCATTGGCCTGGAAGCGGCCCACCACCGAACCGGATGCCGGCCAGCGCCATTTCACTCCGCCCGCCGTCCGAGTCCCCCCTCCGGTAACAACGGGCGTTGCCGCCACCACGGGGGCTGGGCTGGCTGGCGCTGTTGGTGGTGAAACGGGTGCCATGGCCGCAGCGGGAGCCGCTGAACTTGCGTGCGCGGGTGACGGCGGAAGCGGAGCCTTGTTGGTGGCAGGTGCCGCACCCACCGACGCGAACACCGGAGCGGGCGTCCCAGACGGCGACGCTGGAGCTTTCGCCACGACCGGCGGCGGTGCGCCATGAACCGGTTCCGCGCCATGCCCCGGAAGCTTCAATACCTGACCGGGCCAGATGGTGTATGGCGAAGCGATGCCATTCAAACGAGCCACGTCGCGAAAATCCGCACCGTTACGGAACGCGATGGAATAAAGCGTATCGCCCTTGACGACGGTATACGTTCCCGCTGATGCCGCGAACGCCGGCGCGGGACGAGGGGAACCGACCGACGAATTCGTCGATGGCGGTTGAACCACGACCGTGCTGCAACCGGTCATGAGTAATGCTATTGCGGCAGCTGCGGACCATCGCATCAATCCATTCATGTGCGCC
>DATJMR010000254.1:0-5516 GCA_035508595.1 Dyella sp. | reverse complement strand
AGTTCGTGGCATTGATGTTTACTTCCACGAAGTCGAAGGTCACGTCGATGTTGGGGTCGCTGGGGTTATCGATGTTCGGGCCCGTATAGCCATAGACCGGGTTGCCTACCGCCTGGATGTACATCGGGCTGCCTACGCTCAGATAAATTCGCGCGGACAGAATCTGCGGCACCGTGAACGATTTGCACTGCGAAAACGGAACCGAGTAGTCGGCGTAACTTTGCCCGTTCTTGCTCAGCACGCCGTTGTCGCCCGGCGCCATGGGAATGAGATCGCCAGCGCAATCGACGTGCACGAACGTGCCGGGATTGGCCGGATCCTGGCCAACCATCGTCCAATAGATCTGATTGTCGGCATAGGTGCCACGGGTGCCGTTGACCAGATTGAAGGTGGTGCCCGCCGTCGGAAATACCGGGCTCGATGGCGAAGGTGTCGGCGTAGGCGTAGGCGCCGAGTAATTCATCGTTTGCGAAGACGTGTTCACGGCCGATCCGTCACTTTGACCGATCGTGAACCAGTAACTCACCTGCTCGCCATTCGTAAGACCGGAAACCTGATAGGTGTTGTCGGTGCCGCTGTTGCTCATGGTGACGTTGAGCTGGCTGCCGCCGGCGAGCGTGTAGTGCAAGTCGGCCCAGGTGCCGCCATCGGCGTAGAACTGCACGATGCCACCTGCCTCGGCCGTAGCGCCGTAACTCTCTGAAGGCGCGGGCGTCGGCGTAGGCGCCGGAGTTGGCGTGGGTGCCGGCGAGCTGCCGCAACTACCCTGCGATGTCCAAGGCTGCCCGCTGCCGGCACCGCCGTTGTTGGTGGCCGGATCGTTGCCCTGCGTCCACCAGTTGGCGACGTAGTTGATACCGTTCTCGCTGGCGGCTTGACCCTGCGTATAGACGGCCGAAGCGCTCCAGGTCGCTGAGCAGGCCGTCTGCGCATGCACCGCTTGCACCGGCGCGGCTGTCAGCACCGTCATGGAAAGCGCCGCACAGATCGCGGTGCCCAGCGAGCTCATTGCCAGCGTGGAACAAGCCTTCGATTCATTGCTCTTTTGCATGGACTGTCTCCTTAGCTTTAGCGGAAATCACGATGGAAAACCGGCGGTCTCGCAGCACGCTTCAACGCAGCCGCGTGGGGACAGTCGCCGTCAGGAATTTTCTGGTTCTTTTGGCGCCGACAACTGAAAGTACAAGCGCTGTCAAATGAAAATACAAGCGCTGTCATTTTTCCGTGACCGCGGTCTTGTTGACCGCCGTGTCCCGCCTACAAAAGCGCGGCTGCGCAAAAAATCGACAGGAGTGCCCGATCCGGACATGCGCTTTCCGCGGGCTTCAATTCACAGGTGCGAACGATCGATTCACCGCACGGCCAAAGCCGCTCTCAATGCACGCTACGCACTGGCAGGATGGCCCATGCGCTCAGCGCGACGAGGATGGCGGCAACGACGAACAGCGCCGCATAGTTTCCGCCACTCGCCAACAGAATGCCCGGAGCTATCGCAGGCATCAGCGATTGCGGCATGACATTGGCGATGTTGAAAATGCCCAGGTTCCGGGCCGCATGCGTTTCGCGTTCTGGCAATACGTCGTTGACCAGCGCAAGATCGGCGGCCAGGTACACCCCCTGCGCAACGCCGGTAATCGCCATGCCTGTGAGAAACCATGTATACGAAGCGGCGAAGGCGATCATCACCAGAGCCAGGGCATATACCAACGCTGCACCGGACACGAAGGCTTTGCGCCGTCCGACGGCATCGGACAAGCCTCCGCCAACGGCGCTGAAGATCGCCACCGCGCACGACTGCACCAGCGTGGACAGAAAGATCCGGCGCGGCACTTCGTCCGGTGCGCAACCCAGCTGATGGATCAGATAAAACCCCTGATAAGTCAGCAACACCGCGATACCTGCGAAGAGCAGGAAACGGCTGCTCCACGTCCACGCGAAATCGGGAAAGCGCGATGGATTGATCCAATAGCTGCCGAGAAATTCGCGCCATCCGTAAGGAGGTCGTTGCGCCGCATTCAATCGCTGATCGGGAAGCACCCAAACCAGGACGAGTGCGCTGGCCAAGGCAATGACAGCCGACACCAAAAACATGGCGAACGTGGAATCGGCCAGGGCCTGCATCAGGAACGTACCGCCGATCATGCCCACCGGCAGACTGATGCCGACGATGCCTGACACCGTACCGCGCCGCGTCGCCGGAACCTGATCGGCAAAGATCGCCGCCAGCGCAGCCAGTTCCGCGTTATAGGCAAGTTGCGCGATGCACCAACCCAGCAGGAGTTGCGGAACCGATGTAGCCATCGCGACGATCGCCAACCCCGCCGCGCCACCCAAGGCGCCGATGATCAGCCAAGGTCGCCGCATGCCGAAACGCGACGTCGTGCGATCTGATAGGCGACCGAAGAACGGGTTGCCGAGCAGCGCCATCAGCGCACCCAACCCCACCACCAACGACAAGCTGCCGGTCGCATGCACCAGAGCGAGCTGGCGCACTCGCATCGCCAAACCCATCAGGATGGGCGGGAGCAGCGCCATCCATAGACCGGTATAGGCCAAGCCGTAGATCATCGCGAACTGCCAACCGACCTCGCGTTCGCGCCATACCGCATCCGTGGCACCCGTGCTGAACGGGAGCTCCCGCATCGCCATGTCGGCTTGGTCGTCGATCACCGCCCTCGCATCTCCGTGAATCCGCGTGCTGGGCTCACGGTGAACCCAACGACGGCGTAGAGCGAATCCTACGGCTTTCTGGGTGCGATGGTAGATGCGCGTAGTTGCATCTGGTGGGGCACGCGCGCATGCAGGCGCATGGCCGGGTCGCGGATCGACTGCAAGACGCTTTGGACAGCCAGGCAGCCGATCTCGGTGCAAGGCTGGCGCACGGTCGTCAGACCCGGCGAAATCAACTGCGACACCGGTGTGTCGTCGATGCCGCATACCGACAGATCGTCCGGGATGGCCAGCCCGCGTTCGTAGGCCTCGCGTATCACGCCGCAAGCCATATCGTCGTTCGCGGCAAAGATCGCCGTGGGCGCACGTCGCCGATTGAGCAGCTTTCTGGCGCCGGCCGCACCCGATGCGAACGTAAAATCCCCCTCCACCACCAACGATTCGTCGTACGCGATACCGGCCTTGCGCAACGCATCGCGATAGCCGTTGAGCCGCCAGGTGTACGCACCGTGCCCTTTCAAACCGGTAACGTGGGCGATCCGTCGGTGCCCGAGCGAAATCAGGTGTTCGACGATATCCGCCGCCGCCTTGCGCTCGTCGAAGCCGATATCGATGCGCGACTGGCGCAGTTTCGAGGAGATCGTCGAATAACGTATATCCAGCTCATCGAGGCGCTGGAGCAACTTGATGTTGTTCGCATGCGGCGGCACCAGCACCAGTGCGTCCGGACGATGCGTCGCCACAAAGCCGTCGATCTGCGCGGCAAGATCGTCCGCCGAGTCGAACGGGTGCAGCACCGCGTTGAAGGGCGTGCCCTTGCATGCCTGCAACACACCCACGATCAATCCCATGATGTAACTGGACGTGACGGTAGGGTTGTCGTACAGCAACGCGACCAGATACGAGCGGTTTCCCGCCAAGCCTCGCGCAGCCGGATTGGGCACGTAGTTGAGCGCCCGCATCGACGCTTCGATCCGCGCGCGCAAGTTGGCGCGCACGCTTGTATGACCGTTGAGGACGCGGGACACCGTTTTGGTGGATACACCGGCATGCGCAGCAACGTCTTCGATTCTCGCAGGCATGTGCAGCCCCACCTGTGTATGACTTGCAATAGCCCATGCTAACCCAAGCAGAAGGCGCTCAACCACCTAAATTTCACGTTTTTCGATCCAAAGTACCAGCGCTGGTACTTTCTATTGACAGCGCTTGTACATTTGACTAGCGTGCGTCACGGGCAAAAGTCCGCACGCCGCGATGCGCAACGCGAGGGGAATCAAGGGGAGCGCTCCTCGTCGAGGGGACGCTGCAATGCGCATTGGGGCACTTCACCGCCTTAGCTTCCGGGGATCACCTAAGGCGCACGGCAGCAGGTGTTCACTGGATATCGGGGAGATTCAGGAATGAAGAAGCAATCCATGGATTCGCATGCACGCAGCGCCAGCCAACCGTGCAGGCTATCCTTCGCGATCGCGATGACCTTATTCGCCGCAGGGCAACTGCACGCACAGACCGCACCGCAGTCGAACGATCAAGCCGCACCTGCCGCGACGCAGAGCACAAATACGTCGGACAAGAAAAAAGACGCCACCACGAAAGCCGACGAGAAGGAGGCGAAACTGCTCAGCGGCCTGACCGTCAACGGCTTCTCCAACAGCTTGAATCAAGCGCAGGACATCAAGCGCTACGCCGATACGGTGGTCGATGCCATTTCGGCGCAGGACGCAGGCTCCCTGCCCGACACCTCGGTCACCGAAGCGCTGAAGCGCGTGCCGGGCGTAGCCGTCAGCGCCTTCGGCGTCGCCGCCGACCCCGACCATTTCTCCATCCAAGGCTCGGACATCAGCCTGCAAGGCCTGCCTTACACCAGCACGCTGTTCAACGGCCGCGAGGTGTTCTCCGCCGGCGGCGGCCAAGGATTGAACTTTTTCACGGTGTCGCCGGAATTGATCGGGTCGGTCGTGGTGAGCAAGAACCAGACTGCGGACATGATCGAAGGCGGCATCGCCGGCTCCATCGACTTGAATACGCGCAAACCTTTCGACAGCAAAAAGGACACGCAAGCGTCCATCACCCTCGGCACGTACTGGGGCGATCTGGACAAGAAGGGCACACCGCAGATCGCCGGCTTGTTCAGTCACAACTGGAACACGGAGATCGGGCGTTTCGGCGTGCTGCTCAACGTGGCCTACGACCGTATCGATCAGCAAGACAACGCCATTTCCATTGTCGATTTCCAGCGGCGCTGCGATGGTTGCTCGCTTCCCAACGGCAGAACCGACAACTATCCCGGACTGGCGCCGGGCCAATACGCTTATGTACCGGTCGGCGGCGACCTGCGTGTCCAGGACGAAACCAGCACGCGCTTTGGCCATGTGCTTTCCACGCAATGGGAAAGCCCCGACAAGGCCTGGCAAGCGACCTTGGAATGGGACCGCGCTTCGGACACCGAAACCACCTACGAGCACACTCTGCAAGCATCGACGGATGGTTGCGCCTTCGGTCAGTCGCTCGCCGGGTGCGCCGTTCCGGTCCCCGGCACAACGCCCACCTATGATTCCAACGGCGTATTCCAGTCCGGCATCATCGGCGGCGCTCCGGGTTCATCGACGTTCCTACCTATCACGTATGGTGGCGTGCAGACACAGCTCGACAGCACCGCATACAGGAACCGCTACGTCACCAACGATTACAGCTTCAATCTGAAGTGGAACGTCAACGATCGGTTACACCTGAGCGCCGACGTGCAGGACACGAACTCCACGTTCAATAACTTCTATTACTACATTCGTCAGTTGACCCAGGCCAACTGGGATATCACCCTGCATGGCAACAACGTGCCCAGCGTC
>DATJMR010000253.1:0-4409 GCA_035508595.1 Dyella sp. | reverse complement strand
TGGGTGTTTTCGGCAAGGATGTGATTGAGGCCGACAATTTGTGCGGCACCCACGGGATTGTCGGACGCCACGTTGATGGCGTTGCCCGTGCTCACTTCGTTTTGCGTCTGGGCCAGCTCGCTCTGCTGATTGAGCATCGTGCTGAGCTGCTGCTGGTACATCCAGGCGGTAGATATGCGCATCATGACTTTGCCGTACCTCGATTAACCGTACTGGATGGCGGTGATCAGGCTGCTGAAAAGCTGTTCGGCGGTAGAAATGACCTGTGCAGAAGCTTGGTAAGCCTGTTGAAACTGCACGAGATTCGCCGCTTCCTGATTCAAGTTCACACCGGCCAGGCTTTGCTGATTGCTGGCCGCCTGGTTGTAGAGATTGGTCTGCGTGGAAAGATCCGAGCTCGCCTGGCTGCCCGCGCTGCCGATTTGCGCCGTGAGATTGGCGTAGCTGGTCACCACCGATGTCTTGCCGCCATCGAGCACGCCCGCATCGGACAACCCCGCCAGGGAGAGGGCATTGCTGTTGTCGTTGAGGCCGTTGGCGTTGCTTCCCACGGTAAACGTGTCGCCGCTTGCCGGTGTGCCGGTGAGGCTCAAGCTCCAGCCGTCCGCGGTGATCGGTTGGCCGGTCGTATAGGTGCCGGTCGTGGTGTTGCCCGCGCCATCGGTAATGCTGTAATTGCCGCCCGCGCCGAAGGTGATGGTGGCGCCGGAAAGCAGATTGGCGTTGCTTGAGTTGGTAACGCTGACCGAACCCACGGCGCCGGTGCCGGTGTTGCTCGTACCGGCCGACGCCGTTAGCGCCGCCGCCGCGGCGATGCCGCTGGGATCGGTCATGCTGACCGACAACGATGCCGCGGCGTTGCGCGTAGGTTCGATCTCGTAGCTGTCGCCCGTTTGCGCCGTGCCGGAAACGCTGAAGGTAAGCCCATCCGCTGACAGCGTGCCATTTCCATTGGCGGTAAGCGCGACGTTCTGTCCGCTGGTGGTGGTGAGCGTCCAGCCATTGGTGCCGGAACCGGCGCCGGTGTAACGCAAAAGGTAGTCGGAGGTCGTGAGCTGCGACGTATCGGATACGGATGCGCTCACCGTCGCGCCGCCGCTGGAATTCTTGCTCGACGGCAACACCGTGGGCGAGGCGACGCTGAAGATCGCCTGGCCTTGCTGGCCGTTGAGATCCAGACCGTCCGCCTGCTGCCCGTTGACGCTGGACGCCAGCGCAATGGCCGATTGACCCAGCGCATTCTGCGCCGGCTGCAGCACGTTGCTGCGATAGTTGATCAGCGCACCCAAGGTGCCGCCGGTCAATTGCGAGGTGATGTCGTTGCCCGAACTGTCAAACACATCGGTGCTGTTGACGTCGTACTGATTGGCGCCCGACGACAACGCATACGATTGCGTACCGCTCACCAAGGTTTCGCCGGCGGATGTGTAGACGCTGATCGAGCCGTCGCTTGTCGTGGAAGCGGATACGCCGGTAAGACCCGCCAGCTGCTGCACGAGCTGGTCGCGCTGGTCGAGCAACGCATTCGGATCGCCGTTGGTGCTGGCCTGAGAAATCTGGCCGTTGAGCTTGGCGATCTGCGATGCGAGGTTGTTGATGCTGGAAACCGTGTTGCCGATCTGCTGATTGACTTGCGTGGATTGCTGGCTGAGCTGTTGGCCCAGCGTATTGAACACGCTGGTCAACGACGACGCGCTGCCCAACGCGGCCTGACGCACCGAGGAAGAACCCGGCGAGTTCGCCACATTGCTGAAGCCGCTGTAGAAGTTGTCCAGCGCCGTCTGCAGATTCCCGCTGTTGCTGAGTATGCTGTTGAGCGTGCCGGTAAGCGTGTTGGTGGTGGTGGCGTTCTGCAGGTTGCTGTTGCTGCTCCACAGCGCGCTGGTCAGGTATTGGCTATACGCGCGCTGCACCGAGGTGACATCCACGCCCGAGCCGATGGTGTAACGGCTGTTGGTCTGCCCGATGGTTTCGGACTGCACCACGCTTTCTTCGCTGTAGCCGCTGGTGCTGGCGTTGGCGATGTTATTGCTGACCGTGCTCAGGGCGACCTGAGCGGCGTTCAATCCGGAAATGCCGATGTTGAGAATGCTGGACATGAAGCATTTCCTCGATCAATAACGAGCCCGACGGGCGATCGCTCGTTGGGCTTTGTCTTGCCGTGCACTCATTCCGGCGCAGGCCGGAATCCAGTTTTGTACGTCGTGCGAAGCACACAACACCCATAAGGCTGTGTCCTTCGGACGCCTATCTGAACTGGATTCCGGCTTGCGCCGGAATGACGGCGCGGTTGGATTGGGGTACCTAAACAGTTCGACTCTCATAAATTCGGCACTCCCGCTGAATTCTTGAGCGCATCCAGCGCCTGGCGCATCACGGAGCTGTTGGCGATCGCCGCCACCTTGCCGACATAGGACGGATCGGTGGCGTAACCGCCTTCGACCAGCGCCCGGGCGTAGCCCACGACGTCGTCGCCGTGGCCGCGAGCCGCCGCGTAGCGCGGGTCGCTGCCGATCAGATCGGCGTAGTCGGCCAACGAGGATGCCGTGGATTTATAGGAACGGAACTGCGCCTGCTTGCGCACGGCGATGCCGCCTTCGTACTCCACGGTCGGCACATTGACGCGTTCGCCGCCCCAGCTACCGCCGGCTTTGATGCCGAACAGGTTGAAGCTGCTGGTGCCGTCCGCGTGCATGGGCATGTGTTTGCCCCATTGCGTTTCCAGCGCGGCCTGCGCCAGCACGGTGCGCAACGACAGGCCCAATTCCTTCGCCACGATGGTTGCCTGCGGCGCGAGTTCGCGCACGAACGCTTCGGCATCTTGCGGCAGCCATTTCATGGCGGAGCGCGCGGTGGAACGCGTGGCGTCTTCCAGTTCGAACAAGCGCTGACGCCAGCCGTCGGCAACGCCGGCCGTGTGCGGGTCCACCACGCCGGTTTTGTTTTCAGCGCCTTGCGCGGCGTGATCGTGTCCGCCTAGCTGGCGCACCAGCATGTCGGCAATGCCAAGGCCTTTGCCGTGCTGCGAAAGATTCAGCGACAGCTGCTGGTCGTACATGTCTTGCCATTGGTCCGTCGCCTGGCTTTCGAACAACGGATCGCCGAAATTCGCCTCGCGCATGGACTTCAGCAGCATTTCGGTGAACATGGATTCGAACTGCTTGGCAACCGCCGGCAACGTGCCGTTGCTGTCCGTCTCGGCTTGATGACGCAGCGCGCTGAACCCGGACAGATCCGTCCAGGTGCTCAAGCTTTGCGCTGCGACGTTGCCGAGATCAGCCATTAGAGTCGACCTATCGTTCGGGCGTAGTCCGCGTTGTCGCGGTGCCGCCGGTAGGTGGTAGCGCATGGCGCAGCGCTTGACTGGCTGCCAAGCCAAGCCACGCGCTGCCGCCTACCGGCGGCACCGTGGCAACGAGGGCTGCGAACGGGCGATAGGTCGACTCTCATATCACCACCAGATCCGCGTGCAAAGCGCCGGCTTGCTTGAGCGCCTCGAGAATCGAAATCAGATCCGTGGGCGTGGCACCCACCTGATTCACCGCGCGCACGATCGAATCCAGGCTCACGCCAGGACCGAACTTGAACATATGCGCGCCTTGTTGCGTGACCGATACGGCGCTGTTGGGCACCACCTGCGTCGTGCCATTGCTGAAGGGGCCCGGCTGGCTGACCTGCGGCTGTTCGCTGATGGTGACCTGGATCGAACCGTGCGCCACCGCGGCGGTGCTTACGCGCACATCCGAGCCGATCACCACCGTGCCGGTGCGCGAATTGACGATGACGCGCGCCGGCGCATCGCCCGGATTGACGTCGAGCGCTTCGATCGCACCCAGCCATGCCACTTTTTCGCCCGAATCGAGCGGACCGCGCACCGATACGGAACCGCCATCGAGTGCGTGCGCCGTGCCGGCGCCGTACAAATGATTGATCGCTTCGACGATGCGATTGGCTGTGGCGTAGTCGGCCGTGTTGAGATTCAACACGATATCGCCGCCATGATTGAACGAGTTGGGCACGGTGCGTTCCACCGATGCGCCGTTGGGGATGCGTCCGCTGGCGGAGATATTGATTTGCACGCTGGAACCGCTGCGGCCCGCCGCGCTTACGCCGCCGACCACCACACTGCCCTGCGCCACGGCGTAGACATTGCCGTCGGCACCGCGCAAGGGCGACATCAACAGTTCACCGCCGCGCAAACTTTTGGCGTTGCCGATCGATGCCACGGTGATATCGATGGTTTGTCCGGGCTTGGCGAACGGCGGCAATTGTGCCGTGATGGTGACGGCCGCCACGTCTTTCAGCTGCGGCTGGATGCCGGTGGAAGGCAGCGACACGCCGAACTGCTTAAGCATGTTCTCAAGGCTTTGCGTGGTGAACGGCGCCTGCGTGGTCTGGTCGCCGGTGCC
>DATJMR010000252.1:0-10648 GCA_035508595.1 Dyella sp. | reverse complement strand
ATCCAGATACGCTTCATTACGCACGGATCGAGCCGGCCACTCGCCGCGCCGCCGCCCTTGGCGCCGCCGCCGTTGCCGCACCCGGCGCGCGAACCGATATCGAAAAATGCGCTGGCGGTGCACCTCCCAAGTTCCGCATCAACGCCGCAATCCGCACCCGCCGCGTCGGCGCCGCGTCCGGTGCTGTTTGATCGCACCGGACGGATCGTATTGCCGGCCAGCGCAACCAGCGCGTCGTCCGCGCCTTCCGCCGAGTACGTGCAGCATGCCCCGCAAGGCGATACGCAAATCATGGAACATCGCGCGGGTTCGGCGTATCAGTCGGCACCGAATCAGTTTCAAAAATATTTTCCGCCGCCGCACGAATCTTTCGTGGGCGGTTTGATGAGAAAGTTGAATGGAAGCGAGAGCAACACGAAGGATGTCGATCTGCCGCACGGCGTTCACTTGAAGTGCCAAAAGGTGCTGGGGATTCCCATCCCCAATTGCGGTATGCCGCCGCCACCGCCGCCACCCACCGACGGCGATGAACGCTTGAACATGGCGCCCGCGCCGCTGGTCAAAGGCACGCCCATGCCCAAACCGGACGTCGCCACATGCATCGCCGACTACCAAGCCGGTAAGCCATTGCCCTATGGCTGCCCGGTGGATACCCCCGCCCGCGCGGTGGATGCACGGAAGCGATCTTCGGCGCCCCAACCGCAGGGATGACAAAACGGAGCGTGGGTGATTCCTCGCATCAAGAAATTCCGCGGCGCCCGGTACACTGGCGCCCATGTCCACGCCGCCGCCCGACAAACCTGCTTCGCCCTCGCCGGTCATTGCGATCAAGTCACCGCGCGACGCGGCGACGTGGGCCATTGTCTATCGGCGTCGTCTGCGTGACAGACCGCGCGACCGCTTACTGAAATTAGCCGGCGTCATCGGCGCGTTGCTGGTCCATTTGGTGTTTCTGCTCGGGGCCATACTTGGGTCGCCGTACGAGTTGCCGCCGCCACCGCCGGAGCCGAAGGGCAATCCGCTGCTGGTGCGCATTATCGAGAATAAGCCGCAGCCGCCTCCGCCGCCGCCCGTGCGCGGTGTGCCGCCGAAAGAACATGGCCCGACCCATCGCGGCAACACTTCGCAGGTTGTGCGTGCAACGCATGAAACATCGACCGCCGCGCCTGTTGCCATGGTGACGCAACCGCCCGCGCCCGCGCCTAAACAAGAGCCCGTGATAGCAAAGACGCAGCCGCCGGCCGCGGAAAAAGCGCAGAAACCGGCGGCACCTTTACCGCCGATCACGCTGCCGAAACCGTCGCCGCCGCCGATTCAGCAGCTCACGCCGGCGGGATTGCCGCCACCGCCGTTGACGTTGCAAGCCGTGCAGGTGCCGCAACCGACGCCACCGCAGTTCCAACCCGAGCCCGTGCGCAAAGCGCAACCGGAAGGCACGCAGCCGATGCCGCCGCTGCCGTCGATTGCGCTGCCGACGCAGCCTGCGCAATCGGCATTGACGGTAACGCCGCCGCACATCGCGGTGGAGCAACCCGCGCTTGCGCCCGTGCAAATGCCGAGCGTTGCGCCGGTTCAGCCTAACCTTGCCGCAGCGTCGCCACCCGCCCCGTCGCTGCAACCGATACCGTTGCCCGCGCAACTCGCACCGACGGTCAATTTGCAATCGTCGGCGACAGCCTTGACGGCGCCCAACGTACCGCGCACGTCGCAACAAGTGACGGAGCCTGTCGTTCGACCGCAGGAGCAACCCGCGCTTGCGCCGACACCGATAACACCCACGGCGGCACCGACACCGAACGTGACACCTGCCGCGCCGTCCTTAAATATCGAAGCGCCCAAACTTGCGGTGCCGGAGGTTTCGCTGCGTCCGCAACTGAGCCCGGCGCCTTCCGTCACGCCGTCGACGCCGCAAACCGAAGCCAAGCCTTCGACATCGCCCAGTAGCGAGAAGGCCACAGCCGCCACATCGTCGCCGGCACCTAGCACAGCGCCGTCCAGCGCACCGGCGAACGAAGGTAATGCCAGCGCGAGCACGGCGCCCAACGCAACACCGCAAGGCAGCGAGACGGAGAACCCCGGTCAGCCCAACGGCGTTACTCAATCGCCATCGGAAAATGGCGCTCAGGGAGCGCAGCCTTCGCCATCCGCCGGCAACGGAAGCAACACGGCGAGCGAGCAGGGCGGCGGTACACCGGGTTCACCCAATGGCACGTATATCCAGCTCAAACCGCGCGGCGATACGGAGATCATGTCGCACAACACGAACCTGCCGAAGTACCAGGCCACCGTATTCGACAAATACTGGACGCCGGAAGGCGAGAGTTCCGTCGACACGGCGTTGCGCCATGCCGTGGAAAAAACCACCGTGAAGCACACCTTCAATTTGCCCAAGGGCGTGCGCATCGAATGCGCGCTGATGCCGCTGATGCCGGTATCGTTGTTCGGTTGCCACAACCCCGATCCGCCGGCCGTGCCCTTGCCGCAGAAGATGTACGACCGCTTGAATCTGCCGACGCAGAATGCGTCGATACCGAAAGTCGCGGCACCGGCCGCGAGCGCACCCGCGCCGGCAGCGCCGGTGGTGTTGGACAACGGCGCTGAATGCGCGGCGGCGCGCGTCAGTGGCGGCCCGATGCCGCCCAGTTGCGGTCCGTCGGCGCTAACGCCGGTGAAGCCATTGACGGCGCCGGCGCCTGCATCGACATCGCGGTCGTGGGTGCCTGCCAGCGATCAGTTCCACTGAGTGCGGAGGTCGAGCCTGACGACACTGCGATGTGGCTTGCTTCGAAGGCGATTGCGATTGCCTGCCCGTGCGAACAAGTAGTGACCTGCCGACCGTCATTCCGGCGAAGGCCGGAATCCAGTTTGAATACGTTGTGCGAAGCACACAACACCTTTTCAAGTGTGTGCTTCGCACGCAAATCTGACTGGATTCCGGCCTTCGCCGGAATGACGTACAGAGAGATAGGAATGGCAGATGGGAAAATAGGGAGGGCGAGCGTCAAAGCAACCGCAACAGCTCTTTCATCAACGGCAACCTGCGCACACGCACGGCACTCACACGAAACACGGCATTGGCGAGCGCCGCCGCCGCCGTGGGCATCGCAAGGAAACTGGCGCCCACCGGATCGCCCTCGCCGGGTGCGGTAATCACTTCGACCGTGCGCGGCAATTGCGCCATGCTGGCAAGTGGATAGTCTTTCCACGTGCTCTGCTGCACTTTGCCGTCTTTCACCGTAATGGCGAGGTTGAGTGCGCTCGATAACGCGTCCAACGTGGCGCCCGCCACCTGGCCTTCCAAACCCATCGGATTGATGACGCGACCCACATCGACAGCGCATACGGCACGCTCGACGGTGAGTTTTTCGCCCTGCATCGACACTTCGACCGCGTGCGCGACATAGGCGCCATCCAGATACCAGCACGCAAGGCCAAGCCCGTTCACCGTATGCAGCCAATCTTTCCAATCGATGCGGTCGGTCACGAGTTTCAACACATTGGCCAGGCGCGCCGTATCGATCGCACCGCCGCCTTGCAACGGGATCAGTCGCGGTTCGCCGATCAGGCGCAGTTGCGTAATTAGCGGATCTTCCTTCAATGCGTGCGCAATTTCATCGACAAAGCTGTTCACGGCAAACGCATTGGCGATATCCGGCATGCCGCGATGCGGGCCGCGCGGCAGCGACGAACTGAGACCAAACCAATCGCTGCGGTAATTGGGGACGAGGCCGGCCGGCAATTGGTTCATGCCGACTTCGGAGGTCCATAGATGATCGGTCGGTACGCCGCGTCCGGTCAGCGCGGAGGCGCTTGCCAGCCGCTGATTCCACGCAACGATATGGCGCTTGTTGTCGACGATCGCACTGAATTTGTGCACGCAGCCGGAGCGGTAGTAATCGTGCGCGAGATCCTCGTCGCGCGGCCAGAACAATTGCAGCGGTTTGTCGACTTCTTTGGCCAGCAGCACGGCTTCGGCGACATAGTCGTGATCGAGGCGGCGACCGTAACCGCCGCCGATGCGCGACACGCGGATATCGATTTGATCGGGCTGCAAGCCGGTGAGGCGTTGCACGACCGTCCATGCCTGTTGCGGCGATTGCGTGGGTACGTAGAGCGTGGCGCTGGTCTTGTCCAGACGTACCAGGCAATTCATCGGCTCGCTGGTGGCATGGGCGAGCCATGGCTGGTAGTAGGTCGCTTCGACGCGGCGTGCGGCTTTGCGTCCTGCCTTGTCGACGTCGCCGTCATCGCGCACGCGCGTGGTGGGCGCGGCGTCGCTGTTGATCAGCGCGGTGGCTTCCTGTTCCAGCGTGGCCGTGCTTTCCTTGCCGCTGGCGCCGGGTTTCCATGAAAGCTTCAGCGCACGTCTGGCTTGCAAGGCAATCCACGTGCTTTGGGCGATCACGGCGACGGCCGGCGCAATGATGGTTTCGCCGGGTGGCAAGTTTGGTTCGGGTTTGAGCTCGACGACTTTCAGCACGCCTTTGATGGCGAGTGCCGCGCTGCTGTCCAGTCCGGCGAGCTGACCGTCCGGCCACGGGCAATGCGAGAGCACGGCTACCAGGGCATCGCCGAAGTGCTGATCGAGCGTGTACGGCGTCCATCCCGTCACGATGGCGCGTGCATCGACGTCGCCGGCGGGTTGGCCGATCAAGGTGTAGCGATCGGGCGTTTTGAGTGCGACGGGTGTTTGCGACGGCGCGATCTTGGCCGCCGCCGCGGCGAGTTCGCCGTAGCTCAGGCGGCGTCCGTCCGGGGCGATCACGGTACTTTTTTCGGTGCGCAACCGCTCGGCGGGAATGCCCAGTTGCTGTGCGGCGGCCTGCATCAGCAGTCGGCGCGCCAACGCACCGGCCGAACGCAGATCGCGCCACGCGCGTGGCATGGAGTTGCCGGTGCCACCCACTTGCTGACCATAGAGCCAGCGCGGCCGGCCGTTGTCGTTGGCGACACCCAGGCCAAGCGGCACCACGCGCACGTGCTGCCAGTCGGCGTCCATTTCGTCGGCGATGATGCGCGACAGCGACGTGGCGACGCCGGTGCCCGTTTCCGGATCGCGCGTACCGATCAGCACCGTGCCGTCGGCATCGACACGCACGTATAAACCGAAATCGTATAGCGCATCGCCCAGCATGTCCGGCGGCGTGGGCACCGCCGCGCGCGCGGCGCGAATGCCCACGATCAACGCACCGGCGGCGCCGGCGACTACTTGCAGAAAACGACGGCGGGAAAGCCTTACCTCGCCAGTCATGCCTTGGCCCCTTGCTTCATCGCGGCAGCGGCGCGCTTGACGGCTTTGCGCACGCGCGTCTGGCAACCGCAGCGGCAGAGATTGGGCAGGGTATCGATGTCGTTGTCCGACGGATCTTTGATGCGATTGAGAAGATCCATCGATGCGATCAGCCAGCCCGCCGTGCAATAGCCGCAACCAATCGCGTCTTCGTCGATGAACGCTTGTTGCAGCGGATGCAGTCCGCCCTTGGCGTCGGCAAGACCTTCCACCGTGACGACCTGTTTCCCGGAGAGCTTGTTCATCGGCACGTTGATGGCGGAGGTCGCCTTGCCGTTCACAAGCACCAGATCGGCGCCGCCCTCGCCATGCTCGCCGCCGTACTTGGTGCCGTTGAGGCGCAACACGTCGCGCAGATACCACAGCAAAGGCATTTGGGGATCCCCGGTATGACGGAAGCGCTCACCGTTGATCTTGAGGTCGATACCCTCGGGAACAGCCACCGGGGTGATGTCCGCTTTGCTGGGCAGCGTGGCGTGGTCTTGCGCCATCGGGTAACGTCTCCTGGGGATGCTCTGGTCCATTCTACGTAGGCGGCACGATGTTCAGAAGGCGCGCAGTGCGTGCCGCACGGCATCCTTAACCTATCCGTACATTGTGGCATCGACGCAATAATTTAGGGGCGAACGGGGCTGAACAACCGTCGCCAGATCAAGTAAACCGGAATGCCGGCGGCCATAATCACCAGCCCGATCCCGGTATTCACCAAGCTTGTACGCAAGCTCTGCACGACCACCAGCCCGATCGTGGCGATGAAAATCAGCGGCAGCAGCGGATAGCCCGGCACGCGAAACGCCACGTCGCCCTGTTGCCGATGGCGATACCAGAACAACGTGCTGACGCCCACCGCACAGGCGAGCCAGTCGCCGAAGGTGGCGTAATCCAGCAACTGGCCGTAGCTGCCCGTGCTCACCAGCACGATCGTCCACGCCGTAAGCATCAGCAGCGCAAGGTTGGGTGTGTGGTGCCGCGGATGCAGCCGTCCCACGCTGGCGAAGAACATGCCGTCTTCACCCATCACCTGCAGTACACGTGCGCCGGCCACAAGCGTGATGTTGCAGAAGCCGAAGGTGGAGATGGCAATGCCGACGGCGATCAGCTTGGCACCGGCAGAGCCGAACACCTTGCCCATCACATCCGCGGCTGGCGTCTGACTGGCTGCTAAGCCGTCATGCCCGAGCACGGCGAGGTAGGCGACGTTGACCAGCGCATACGCGACGATAACGCCCGTCATACCCAGTGCCAACGCACGCGGCAGCGTCCGTTGCGGTTCGCGCACCTCGCCCGCCAGATTGTTGAGGTAGGTGAAGCCCGAGTAAGCGAACAGCACCGGCAGCGATGCCGCCATGAAACCCACGCCGTGTCGTGCGGGGTCCTCGGCCAGCAGCGGCGTGCTGCCGGCACCGGCCAGAAACAGCCCGCACACCACCAGCACCGCCACCGCCAGCAGCTTCAGCAGCGTGAACAGGTTTTGCAAATGCGTGCCGAACTTCAATCCAAACAGATTGATGCCCGCGACCAGCACCAGCGCACCGATCGCCAGAGGCGTGGCGATCGTCATCGGAAGTCCGAACACGGATGCTGCGTATTTGGCAAAGATGGTCGCCACCGCGGCGGTCGAGCCCGAGTAAATCACCAAGAGCATGGTCCAGCCGAACAGGAAGCCGGCCAGCGGGCCGAAGGCTTCGCGCAAGTAGACATAGCTGCCGCCCGCATGCGGTCTGCGCGCACCCAACTCCGCGTAACAAAGCGCGCCGATCAGCGTCAGTACACCGGCGCCGACCCACATCAACAACAACGCCAGCCCCGATTCGGTGCGTTGCGCGACGATATACGGATTCAGAAAGATGCCGCCGCCGATGATGCCGCCGATCACCACCAATGCCGCGTCCCGCAGGCGGAGGCTGCGCTGATAGCCCGTAACCGGTGACGTCATGGAAAAGCCCCTGGAGTGGAAACCCTAGAGAGCATGGCAATGGTGGAGCGATCCGGCAAGGTCCGCTTGACCATGCCCCGCCGGCAAGGGGGATTTGCTAGCCGGGCTCCACTAGATCGAGTTCGCCTCGGATCGCAGGAGCACACTGGCCGCCGATCGTGATGGCTCCGGTTGCCGGATCGTGCCTGACGCTTACGTATCCATCGCGACCGATTTCGCGCCCCTGGCTCGCCAGATAACCTTGGCCGTAGCGGTGGTCTCCTCGCTCGACCAGGAGTGCCATGATCGCGGCATTGGCACTCCCGGTAACCGGATCTTCCGGGATATCGTCGGCGGGACAAAATGCGCGCACGGCCATGGCGACATCGTGCGCGCTTTCGGCGCCGAAGACGCTCAAGCCCACGGCACCATATTTTCGGCACAAGGCCGCGATAGCCGGCAAATCGGGTTGGAGGCTACGCACGAGCGAAGCCTCGCGCAGATCGCAGATCAGCCAGTGCGGTCCATTATCGATAAGGCGCAGTTGCTCCTCTTCCAGCGGGCGATGCAAGGCATCGCCGACGATTCGCAACAATGTCTCATCGCCGCGATGCACGCGCGCGGGCGGCGCCTGCACATGAATGGCGCGTTCGGCGCCATCGCCATCCACGCGAACGGGCAAAAGCCCCGCCGCGCATTGCTGGATCAACGCATGTTTGGTTCGCGGCACCAGCCCGGCCTCGATGGCGGCATAAGCGCTGCCGACACTGGGATGGCCTGCGAACGGCAATTCCTGGCGCGGCGTGAAAATCCTTACGCGGTAGTCAGCCTCGGGAGATGTGGGCGGCAGCAGGAACGTGGTTTCCGAAAGATGGGTCCAGCGAGCGAACGCACGCATCGTATCGTCGTCGAGGCCATCGCCGTCGATGACCACCGCAAGCGGATTGCCCTTCAACGGTCGGCGGGAAAATACATCGAGCTGCATGAAGCGGCGTTTGGACGGCATGACGGTACCCATTTCGGCAAGCCATCCATGCTATCTGCTGCCGTGGGTTTATGTATCGCCCAAAAGAAACGGCCCGCACGCGGAACGCGCGGGCCGTGGTTCTAGGATCGGCAACTTAGAATCCGCTGCGCAGGAACGCATCCAGGTTGGCTACATCCAGCGCTCCGATACCTGCACCCGGGTTGTAGTGCGGCGAACCGTAGTAGAACCAGTTGTCGCCGGTACGGATGCTCTTGAACGGCGTGTACTTGCCGTAGCCGAAGATGTTCTGCAGCGCATACACCTGCGGGTTCCACAGGCCGACACGATGTCCCGAGCTCTGCCGCAGCAGTGCGGTGATGCCATTGAGCTGCGGCGCCACGAAGCTGGTGCCGCCTTCGCCGGCGGCGAGTCCGCCGTCGACCGTGGATACGTAGATGTAGCCCGTTTCCGGATCGGCATTGAGTGAAATATCCGGCACGTTGCGACCCTTGAAATGGCTGGGCAGTTTCAACAGCGTGGTGGGGCCGGCGGCGGGATCGTTGTAGACCAGCGACTGCTTGGGTTCGCTGCTGCGAATGCCCGACGTGAACTCCTGATAGAACGGCGTGCGCCAGTACACACTCACGCCGCCGCCTCCGCCCACGGAGAACAGGTTGTACACACCCTTGCCGATGTACGTGTCCAGATAGTTCTGCAGATAATCCCAGCCCCACACGCTTTCTTGCGTGACCGAATCGGTCGGGCCCGTACCGAACGCATAGCTGTAGGGCGTGGTGGTGCCGCCGGCCGCGGTGATGTAGGGATCGGAAGCCGGCGAATCGACAGTCAGCGGCGCCGTGTAATCGCCCACGCCGGTACCCGCGCCCAGATCGCGCACGGTGTCGTATGCGCCGGAATCGCCCGCTGCCGCGAACAACGACTGCCCTTGCACCGCAGCTTCCAGGAAGATCTGATGGAACGCGCGCAGATCGCCGACATCGGTGGTATCGGTGTTGCTGGCGCCATTCACGTTCAACGCGGCGAAGTTGAAGATCTCGGGCAATCCCCAACTCGTCGAGATGCTATCGGCGATATTGTCCGACACCGCTTGCGCGAACACGTCGACATAACCGTCGGTGGTGTTGGGCGCGTCGTACACGATGATGTTCGCAAACGGCGCGATGCCGCCGGACTGTTCCACATCGATCGACGTTTCGCCGCTGCCGCCGTCGATCGCGGCGCCGCCATCTACATGCACCTGCGTGATGCGGTTGGGCTTGGTGGTCAGGCCGATATCCGTCCAATACGTGGTCGCGTCGCTGGGATAGAAATCCGACAGCGTCACGATTCCCACCGTCGAGCCCTTGCCGACGACACCGCGCTGGTAGAGCGGGTTGATGTCGTAGAAGTTGGCAACGTCACCCACGGTGTATTCGCCGGGAATGCCCGAAGCGGTGGGATTGCCGCTGGACCCGCCGGAGCCCTTGGCGGGCAGCGCATTGGTTTTCGCATTCGCCTTGCCGAGCGCTGCGAATGCGGGCGTCGATACATGATGTGGACGATAAACCTTCTCGTTGCTCAAGCCGGTGGCTACATCCACGACATCTGCAATCGCCGAAGGCACCTGCGGATTGGAGACCGGCTTGTGGAAGCTGCGGCCGCTCTCGCGCGACACGTAGTTGTGGATGGACGTCTGAAACAAGGCGCCGAACTGCGCCAGCGTGCCGCTGGTGCGAATGGCCAAATGGCTGGGCAATACCTGACTGCTCAAACCTTGGGCTTGCAAGTACGACTGCACGCGCGCGATTTCAGCGTTAGTGGCCCCGAATTGCTGAGCAAACTGGCTGGTGGTCAAGAACTGTTGATAGTGCGGACTGCCGGGCGTGACGGTTTGCCGGACGTAATCCTCCAGCGCGGCTTGATGATGCAGCTTCAAGATCAACGTGACGTGTGCGGTTTGATTCGCCGGCGCGGCTCCCGCATCCACGGCAGGTGTGGCGCTTGCGGCCCATGCGCCGGCACTTGCACCGGCCAGCAGCACGCTGAGAGATAACGAAAGCGACTTGCGATGCAGCTTTGCAAACATGTTGCGTCTCCCGAATGGGCGCAACAGCGCGCACGAATGCTCGACAAAGGCCGGAAGAGCCCCTTGCCTCATACGAACGAACGCCGTCGCGCATGTGGCTGATATCTCGTCTTCCCAGCGACTGTCGTCCGTCTCCCCTGACGACAAGCATCGAGCCGCTTTGATGAGCCTATAGCCCTAAGTGGAAACCTGGAAGTGCCTGAGAGGCATGTGGGCTATATCAAATGTCATGTGTACGTATTTTCTGATTTCCTGCCTCGATCCAATGGAAATATCGAGGCTGCGTGCGTAGTCCTCAAAGAGGCGTGATTGAGAAGAGCGCACTTGCGCGTGAGGCGCAGACGGTTTGCGTAGGGAAAACCCTACCCACTCAGAAGAAATTTCTTTAGG
>DATJMR010000251.1:0-4677 GCA_035508595.1 Dyella sp. | reverse complement strand
CAGTTGGGCGGCAACGGCACCGACCACCACCAATCCAGCGAGAACGGTTTGGGTGCCGACTATTTCACCGCCTGGAGCGAGGGCGCGCCCGACCGCGATCTGCTTCCGCACGAATACACGCATTCGTGGAACGGCAAGTTCCGTCGCCCGGCCGATTTGTGGACGCCCAATTTCAACGTGCCGATGGGCGACTCGCTGCTGTGGGTCTACGAGGGGCAAACGCAATACTGGGGATTCATATTGACCGCGCGTTCCGGTATGTGGACCGCGCAGCAGTTCCGCGATGCGCTGGCGATGGTGGCGGCCAACTACGACCGCAACCGCGAAGGTTTTCAGTGGCGCACGCTGGAAGACACCACCAACGATCCCACCGCCGCACGCCGCTCGAGTCTGCCGTACCGTAGCTGGCAGATGAGCGAGGAGTACTACAGCGGCGGACAGATGATGTGGCTCGAAGTCGACGCCAAGCTGCGCTCGCTTACGCACGACCGCAAATCGCTGGACGATTTCGCGCGCGCCTTCTTCGGCGTCGACAACGGCAGCTACGTTACCAAAACCTATACCTTCGACGACGTGGTATCGACGTTAAACAGCGTGGCTCCCTACGACTGGGCGAGCTTCCTGCACGCGCGCGTCGATACGCTCAATCCGCCGCTACTCAATGGCATCGCCGGCACCGGCTGGAAGCTCGTCTACACCGATAAGGAAAGCGAGTACGAGAAGGAATACAACAGTCGACCCCAATCGTCGCGCCATCTGTACAACTTCGCCTGGTCGATCGGCCTGACGATGACCGAAAAAGGGGAAGTCAACGACGTGCGCTGGAGCGGTCCCGCATTCAAAGCAGGCGTCAGCACCGGCGCCACGCTGGTTGCCGTCAACGGCAAGGATTACTCCAGCGATGTGCTGAAGAGCGCCATTACGGCGGCGAAGGGCAGCAAGGAGCCGATTCAATTGCTGTTGAAGTACCAGGGCGGTTACCGCACCGTATCCGTGGATTACCACGACGGTCTGCAATACCCGCATCTGGTGCGCGTGGAAGGTACGCCCGATTACCTGAGCGAGATCATCGCGCCGCGTAAGTAGCGCAGTGCGCGGGTGATCGTTGCGGCCGCTATAAAAACACAACGGCGCGCCACGTGATGTGGCGCGCCGTTGTGTCGTATGAGTGGTGGAGCGGAGGAGGATCGAACTCCCGACCTTCGCATTGCGAACGCGACGCTCTCCCAGCTGAGCTACCGCCCCACGCGAGCTGCAAATGGTAGCAGCGGAGCGGGGATTGAGCCAAGCCCTTGGGGTTAGCTTGGCAAAAGGCCGCCAAGGCCCTCGTACAGTACCTCGCGGCGCCAACCTTCCAGGGCCTCGGGCCATTGGGCGGTGACGACATATTCCTCCAGCACGCGGCGCGAGCAGAGCAGGCCTGGGGGAAGGTCAAGCTCGGCGGCCTGCGTGTCCACGTACACCTTCATGTTGGCGAGGGCTTGTTTGGCCTTGCCTTGCGGGTACGGGGCGATGAGGTCGGTGTCGGCGACTTCCTCGTCCGTCACGGCCGGCTGCAGCACCTCGAACAATTCGGCACGTTGCTGCGAGCGCAGTGCGCGTTGACCGGCGCCGCGTCGGTCCAGTTCCTCAAGATCGGTCGGCGGCCGTTCGGCGATGCTCAAGACAAGTGCGTCTTCCAGCAACCACGGGCGAGGCTTGTCCAACTGTCGCGCGGTGGTATCGCGCCATAGCAGAATGCGGCGCAGGAAAGCCTGTTGTTCGCGTGGCCATTCCGCCGCATTGCGGAAGGCGAGCTGCGGTTGCCGATCGCCTTCGCGCGGGCAGCTTTTGCGTTTGAGCCGTTCGCAATCTTCGGCATGCCACGCGGTGCGATCGCGCTGCGCCAGACGTTCGGCGAGCTGTTGATGGATGGTTTTGAGATAGACCACATCCAACGTCGCATAGTCGCGCTGCGACGGCGTGAGCGGTCGCTGCATCCAGTCCGAACGCGTTTCTCCCTTGTCGAGTTCCGCGCCGACCAGTTCCGCAACCAGCGCGCGGTAACTGATACCTAAGCCCATGCCGACGAACGCCGCGGCGATCTGCGTATCGAACAGCATGCGCGGCCCTTCCGGCAGCCAGGGCGATAGCGTTTCCAGATCTTCGCTGGCGCTGTGCATCACGGTGACGACGCTCGCACTATCGAGCGGTTGCAGCGCGGCGCCCATGTCGAATGCGAGCGGATCCACCAAGGCATAACGCTCGTTCAAACCCAATTGAAGCAGCGCAAGCTGCGGGTAGAAGGTGTTGCGGCGCATGAATTCGGTGTCGAGGCCGAGCACGGCAGGGCGCGACAAGCTGTCCAGCCACAGTTCAAGTTCGCTACGTTGTTCGATCCAATCTGCCTTGGGGGGCGGCGCAAGCAGGGGCATGTGTATTCCTTGAGATGACCGGACGCACAATTGGCGATTGCCCCGTCATCGGCGGTGCCATATGGTAAGCGGTGAACCATAGCAGGCCAGTCACGGAACGCCCAACATGCCGAGCAAGGAAACCGTACAACGCCAACGCGCATTAGGTGGGGCGCTTGGTGTGCTCGTCCTGGCGTTCGGCCTCACGTACCACTTTTTTCCTCAGGTTTTCCACGTAAGCCCGGAGGAGGTCGCCAATCCCCCATCGCCGGGCGCGGCGCGCGTTGCGCCCGCGGCCGCCGCGCGCGTCGGTACGGCGGTACCTTCGGAGCAGGACGAGGTCAACGCCGGTCCGCCGCTGACGCTGGCACCCACCGCCGTGATCGCCGCCCGCCTCAGCCGCAAGCCCACACCGTTGCCCGAGCAATTGACGGCAGACCCGCCGGAGGTGAAAGCCTTGCTCGAGCGCGCGCAGAAGGCCTATGACGCAGGGCGCGTTGCCGGCGACAAAAACAGCGCTGCAGCGTTGTACATGGCGGCACTCAAGCTCAAATCCGACAGCCGCGCCGCAGCGCAGGGACTGGATCAGGTGCGCACCCATCTGATCGCCCAGATCACGCAAGACATTGCCATCGGCGATTCCGAATCGGCAGGCTCGTTGCTGGACAACCTCAAGGCGTTACCCAATACCGCGAACGATGTCGCACCGCTCGAAGCCAGTATGAAAACGCTGCTGCAAGTACGCCCGATGCTGGCGCAGGCGGCGGCTTTGTTGCAGCAAGGCAAGGTTGACAAACCGGCCGGCAGCGATGCCTTGGATACGTATCGCCAGGTACAGAAACTCGATCCGGAAAATGCCGTGGCGGCACAGGGCATTCTGCAAGTGCAGCGTGTGGTGCTCGATCGCGCACTGGCGGCGGTGGCGCAAAACGATTTCGTCGGCGCGGAGCAGGCGATGACGGAAGCGGCGCCCATCCAGCCCGATTCGCCGCAGCTGCATGACGTACGAAATCAGATCGACACGATCCGTCAGCAACGCGCGGCCAACATTTTGGCGCAGGCGCGTTCCGCTCTGGATGCGGGCAACATTCCCTTGGCCAAGCAGCTGGCAGGGCAGGCGCAATCGATCAGCGCGCAGCTGACCGGGCTGGAGGAATTCGAAGAACGCCTTACCAACGCGCGCCTTTACGCCAACTTCAAGCCGGGGCAGGTATTTAGCGACCGCTTCGTGGACATGAACGGCCAATCGCCCACCATGCTGGTCGTTCCAACCGGCACCTACATGATGGGGGCGCCAGACAACGAAGCAGGTCATACCGATTCGCAGACGCCGCAACACGAAGTCACCATCAGCAAAGGCTTCGCGTTGTCGCAGTCGGATATCACCGTGGCGCAGTTTCGAGAATTTGTTCGTGCGAGCGGATACAAGCCCGATTCGATAACCCAAGGCGGTGCCAGCGTGTACGACGAACGTACCGGCGTGATGCGCGACGTATCGAACGCCACCTGGCAAGACGATTACGCCGGCCACGCGGCGACGGACAATTTGCCGGTGGTCAATATTTCCTGGAACGATGCTAACGCTTACGTGCAATGGTTGAGCCAGCGTACTGGCAAGAAATTCCGGCTGCCCAGCGAATCGGAGTTCGAATACGCATTGCGTGCCGGAAGCGCCACGCGTTACTGGTGGGGCAACAGCACGCCCAAGGGCAAGGTGGAAAACCTCACCGGCTCGCTCGACCGCTCGCCCAGTGGCCGCCGGTGGAGCCATGCATTCCAAAACTACGGCGATGGTTTTTGGGGGCCCGCACCGATCATGAGTTTTTCGCCCAACGCGTTTGGCTTGTACGACATGGACGGCAACGTATCGGAATGGATGGCCGACTGCTGGCACGACAACTACGTACGCGCGCCCGTCGACGGTTCCGCCTGGATCAACCCCGGCTGCTCGACGCGCGTGGTGCGCGGCGGTTCGTGGGGCAGTTCGCCCGAGCAGGCCAATTCGGCCTATCGCCAGGGGGCGGACGCGAGCATTCGCAGCGGACGGGTGGGCTTTCGCATACTGCGCGAACTGTGAAGACACAAACGAAAAGAGCCGCCTTGCGGCGGCTCTCATGCTTTTATCTGGTGCCCAGAAGAGGACTCGAACCTCCACGGTTTTACCCGCTAGTACCTGAAACTAGTGCGTCTACCAATTCCGCCACCTGGGCAGGTGTCGCGTGAGCCTTTTGGGCTGTGCGAGCCGCGTAGATTAAGGGGCGACGCATGCATTGTCAACAATCCA
>DATJMR010000250.1:0-28872 GCA_035508595.1 Dyella sp. | reverse complement strand
TCCTTGCCTTCGTGCGTGCTGTAGGTGCTGCCGTAGGATTCGGAACGACTGAGCAAACCATCGGGGCCGTTCTCCGAGGTGGCGTAGCTGTAGCTGCCGCCCTGCGAAAAACTGGTGTCGCGGTATTGTCCGGTGGCGTATGTGGATGACACGATTTGGATGGCTTGATCCAATTTGTAAGCCGATTTGCTGCCGAAGCGAATGCTCTGGCCGTCGCCGTAACTGGTGGAATAGCTGCTGCCGACGTGCGTGTTGGCGGTCCAGCCCGAAGGCGTCACCACCAGCGTGCCATTGGCTTGCACGATGCTCTGGATTTCCGGCAGTTCCGATTCGTCGTTCGCACGCGCCACCTGCACGGTCACGCCGATCTCCGGCACGGTTTGCATGTGCGCGGCAAGCTTCACCCACACCGGTGTCGTCGGCGATCCGGGACTGGAGAACTGCACATACACGCCCTTGGCCATCAGATCCGACGGCGCGGCATCGCTATCGCGCAGGCGACTGGATTCCGGATCGAAATTGCCAGGCTCGTAGTACCGCCAGTCTTTAGGTCCCTGCCCGGCCTTGTCGACCACCTTGGCGAGAATCGCGCCTTGCTGCGTGTCCTGCACCGAAAAAGGTGTAAGCATGCCCTCGGCGCCGGTTGCTTCGAAACTGTTGGTATAGCCGCCATCGGCACTGGCTTTGTGTTGCACTTTGTTCAACACGAACGGCTTGCCTTCCAGCGAAGGCCGTACCGGCGAAGGATGCATGCCTTGGGCCATGTCGCCGCTCAGGCTGAACTGATAGCCCACGCGAAAATCCGTGCATGTGCTGCTGCCGGACAATTGCTGCGCGGATGACGCCATGCAAGAGGCAGTACGTTTGACGTACTGGCGTACGGAGCCGCTGCTCGAACCGTATTGATACGTGCGGTACTGATTGAACGGCAACCGGCCCGGGTCGGCCGGCATGTGCGAGGCAAAGGTTTGATAGGTCGCCACCGGATCTTGTTCCGACGCGCTTTCCTCGTGCACGAATACGCCGTTGACACCCGTGCTCGTCAGCGATTGCTGGTAGCTGTACTGAAACACCACATCGTTCTGCCCCATGCCCAGCTCGTCCAGCGTGGTGTGGGTGTAGCGCAACGCGCGGCCGCCAAACGCTTTGGGATACGCGGGCCGATTGGCGAACACCACGGTGTGGCTGTTTCCGCTGTGCTTGAAGTAGTAGTAGATCTGCGCCTTGGCCATCATGCGGCGCAGAAATTCATAATCGCTCTCGCCGGCTTGCAGCCAGTCCTGCACGCGATCGATGGCGATGTTTCCACTGCCCGAGACCGCATCCAGCGAATAATCGACATAGTGCTTGCGCATCAAGGTTGCGATCACGTCGCGCACATTCATTTGCGCATGCACGCAATAGCCGTTGGTCAGCGTCAATTTCCACAGCGCCGGTTTCATGCCGAGCCGATACACGCCCGGTTCGTCCATCGCAAACGAAGTAACAAGACCGTTGTAGAGCGTGAGATCTTTGCCGATTCCCGAATCCAGCGCTTGCGCGAAACGCGCCGCCGCATCGAGGCGATCGTTGAGCGCCGGATCGCAGATGCCCACGGTTACCGGTCGGCCGATCACCGCATCGAAGCTGAGCGAACGCCCGTGCCGAGGCGATGTATTGCCCCGCAACTGCAATTGATAGTCGAACGGCTCGGAGACGCTTTCTTGCCCTTCGAAAGAAAGCAGCCGGAACGTTTCGTCGCCAAGCCACTGCCGGCCGGCCAATTCGATGCCGCAATGCAGATACAGCAGCGGCGAATCGGATGCGCCGAGCTTGCCGATCGGCTTGATGGCCGTGCGTCCTGCCGAATCGCCAGGCATGGCGCTCATGCGGCCTCCGGCATGGCATCGCGCGCAATCGTGAATCGCACCGGGCGCGGCTTCCCTGGCTTTCCGTTCAACCAGGCCGTCTGTCCAAGCCGAAGCCCGTGATTGCTGCCGAAACCGGCGATGCGCTGGGGACGCCACAGTAAAGACGGCGGAATGCTGGATGCTTCCACCAGCACGGTGACCACGACATCCACATGACGGTCGAGCAGGAAGTGCACCATCGCCGCCGCGCCGGCGTAACCTATGCCGAACGCTTTGTCCCGGTCGTCACCTTCATGCTGTACGCAGTCATGCAGCAGCATGCAAAGCTGTTTGTATAAGACCGGACCGACGGTCAAACCCACGGCCGCTTGATTGTCCCACACGCGCTTTCCCAGCGGCGCCGTATCGGCGATGCGGCGATGCCCAAGACGGGTTTGGTCGCGCACTTCGATATCGCGCCACGCGCCGAACAGTTCTTCCACTTGTACCGGCGCCTGAAAATAAATCCCCATCACCACGCCGAGCTCCGCCGCGCTTTTGCGCCCGTTGCAAACCAGCCCGCACAACGCGAGCAAGGCGCGCTTGGGAATGGGCACGCGTTGCTTCAGGATATCGGCGCCCTCGCCTTCGAAGGCCGCCAGCCCCATCAACGCTCCCACGATGTCGGCGTAGTGGGTGCTTTCCGGTCGGCATGCATCAAAAGCAGCGACGCTCGCCGCTTTCAATTCGTACCGCAACGTGCTGATGCGATGATTGAAAATGTCGAGAAATTCCGCCATCACCGGATCGCGTTCGGCCAGGCGCTGGCGAATCCAGTCGGCAAAGCTGTCCGGCAACGGTCCTAGCACGCCGGAAAGAACATAATTGGTGACGAACAATTCCAAGCGCCGTTCGTCGATTTTGCTGCGCACGACACGGCGTTGACGGCCCGCCGAAATTTCGCTGCCCGGAAACGCCGAAGACATATCGGCGCGGAAACGCAGGCGTGCGTCCACTTGCCGCGCGCCGCGATCGCTGGCCGCGGACGAGGCAGCGTCGCGCGACGGCCACGAACTCAACCGTATCCATTGGAAAAAGTCGAAACTCGCCGGCCGTCTACGTAAGCGGCTGGCTAGAGATTCACCTGTGCGCCAGTCAGCGGCTCCCATGTCTTCAGCTCTCCTACGCGATCGGACGGTTCAAGAATGAGTTCGACGACGGTATTGACCTCGGCGTACAAAGACAGAAAGCGATGGAGCACGCTGCCAAACAGCACCGCGCTACCACCTTCGAAATGTCCGGTATCGACCTTGATTCGTACCTGCAGGCAATCGACGAAACCGCGCCACGCTTCGCGGCGTGGCACGCGTTTTTGGATGCGGCGGGTGGTGAGCTCGCGCAGGCCGTCGATCTGCCGACAACCCGTGAGGCTGGCCGGCCCCACATGCAAGCGCAGCATGTTCTTCAGAACCGGCGGCCCTTGATGCCCATCGACGAGCGACAAATGATTCAAACAAAGTTGCGACACGAGCGCCCACGGTCGATCGCCCAGCATCTGTGGCGGCTGGTGTGGCGTTGGCTTGCCGGTCACTTTGAGCTTGGTCACCGGCCCGGCCCCTTCCAGATGCAACACGCTGCCGATCAGCAGCTGCGACGGCAGGCGGCGATTGGTGCACAAGGCCATGCCGCCGATCATTTCTTCGGGCGGCAACATGACATCGAACTCGGGATCGAGAAAGGAGACATAAGTTTCCGTGCCATGCACGGCACCGGTCTGGTTGACCTCGCGCCGCGTGGCGTAGAAATAATCGAGCTTGTCCATCTGCTGAAAATCGTCCAGCGAAAAATACGGCGCTATCGGCCTCGGACTGCGGTCGGGACGAATGGAGACAAGCTCCTGCAAACTGTAGATTTCGCAGAAGCGATGAAACTGCTCGTCGCCGATGATGCGGTATTCGTAATGCCGCTGGTCGAGCACGAACGGCTCGATACGTTGCGGATAGAGATTAATCATCGGCAGGCAGTTGAGCCGCAGCAACTCGCAATCCAGGGTGTTGTGCTTGGACGGCGGAATGTCGAGCAAGAACAGCAATTCGAATTCGTTATCGATGTCGGTCAGGTCCATGCCCGCCACGTCGAAGAACAGGAATTTCTGCGGAAAGGCAAAATATTCCTGCAACAACCGATAGCCTGGATGCGTGAGCTTGTTGAACCCGAGCACCGATTCTTCTTGTTTGAAACCGCACCAGGTGAGCTTGTCCGTATCCAAATAACGGAGCGGACCATTGCCCGGCGTGCGTACCGCAAGACGAACCAGATGCGTTGTCAGCGCGTCGTATAGCGCGTAAGCCTGCTTGTGCTCGGCGTTGATGCAAAAGCGCAAAGAGGGCATGTTCAATGCGTGAATCGGGTCCTTGCCCATGCATTGCACGGTCGCCCGCACGATCGACAAGGTGCGCGTGTCGTTCGTATCGAGCGCGTAGGCATTGGCCGCGACGGTGTCCAAACCGACGATTTTCAGCGGCCACAGCGGCGTCTTGTAGCACGTGCGAAAACGGCAGCGCACCTTCTGGCCGACATCGTCGGTCGCCACGGCATACACATAGCGGCCGCGATCCAGCGTGGAGCCGTGCACGAAATTGGCGCCGTCCGGACGCACTTCCACTTCGCCGATCAGCATCGACGGCAGCGGCGCCTCCAGATGCGGATAAAGCAAGCCGAGCAAGGCATTGGGCAATACGGCTTGATCGGTTTCCAGCTGATAGCGCAGCCGCCCGGCCATCCAGGCGAACGATTGCATCAGCATTTCCACATGCGGGTCGTTGCTGCGCCCGGCGCTGAGTTCCAGCGTCTTGGCAATCGCCGGAAACGACGCACCGAATTCCGCGGCCTCGCCACGCAGGGATGCCAGTTCCTGCTCGAACCACATTTTCAGGCGCGGAGAACTGTCGTTCATCGCACATCGTCCGGGCAAGGCATTTCGAAGCGGAACACGCTCGCCTCCTCGTCCGCTTGCAACTGTCCATGCACCACCAGCGCATAAGGACGCAACGGACGACCTTTGGACAGCCATTCCAACCGTACGGCGCGCAAGCGCGGCTCGTAGCGCGCAATCGCTTCGGCCAACCGTGCGCCATAGCGTTCGTGATCGTGCATGCCGATGCCGAAATCCACGATCGTCGGCATGCCGAAGTCGCACACGCGCATGTCGCGACCACCCGCGAACGGACGGCATTCGACGATGCGCTGAATCTGTGCCGCGACAGCCGCGGCCAAATCAAACGGCGGCGACTGCCCCATGCCAGGATCGGTACGATTGACCAGCCGCTCCATCAGGAATTGCACGCCAAATCTCCTTCCATCCGGAGCCGCCCATACCTCAAGAAGTGAACTGACCGATCGGTCGGTTGCGCGAAATACTCCAGCCGGCCGCCATGTTGCCGGCCGTGACCATGTCCGCCTGCTGCACGGTGTAGGTCCACAGCACTTCGGTGAAGTTGAGCTTGAACTGTTCGGTGGGCATGTCGTCCGGATTGGATTGAAATTGGATCTCGCTGATGATCGCGTCGCGCAGTTCGATGGTCAGGATGTTGGCCGTCTTGTCGCCGGAGTTGCGGGCGATATAGATCTTGGTCGGTTTGTCCGTTCCCGTGCCCAGCGGCTGTGCGCGCAGGCAATATTCGTAGAACTTCACCGAGGTCTTATCGACGTATTTGACGCAGGTGAACTCGGTGATGATCGGACGCCCGGACGTACGTGCGGAATTGCTCACGTCGGTGGTGATCTGCTGCTTCATGCCTTGATGCACCGACACCAGCTCCAGACATTGGCCGAGCTTGAGCACCTCGTCACGCCACGTGTCATCGATCAGGCTGCCGCCGCCTTTCCAGCCGTTCGCGCCGCCAAAGACCGCCGGGTCGCCGGGCTGCAAGAGAATGAGATCCATGGTCGCTCCTGATATGAGATGCGGAATCTGCGCGCGCTTGGCGCTCAGCCCTTAGGTAGATCCGCCACCAGACGGATCGAGGTGGTGAGCTCTTCGAGCTGAAAGTGCGGCTTGATGAACACCGTGGCCTTGTACGAACCGGGCGAACCGGGCACGTCGGTCACGTTGATCAGCGCGGCGCGAAGCGGATAGCTGGCTTTCACTTCTTGCGCCGCGTTGTCGTCCAGCAGCACGTACTGGGCGATCCACGTGTTGAGATAAGCCTCGACATTGCCGCGCGTAAGGAATGCGCCGATTTTCTTGCGCATGATCACTTTGATGTAATGCGCGAACCGCGAGGCCGCCAAGATGTAGGGCAGCATGCCGGACAACTTCGCGTTGGCATTGGCCTCGTCGCTAATGTATTGGCGCGGCAGGTTGGCGGTCTGTCCGCCGAAGAACGCGGCCTGCCCCGTGCCTTTGCAATTGCACAACGCGATGAAACCCAAATCGTTGAGTTCCTTTTCACGCCGATCGGTGATCGCCACTTCGGTGGGGCAAATCATGTTCACCAGGTCGGCATCGTCGCGATACGTGTAGATCGGCAAACCGTCCACCAATCCACCGCCTTCCACGCCGCGAATAGCCGCTGTCCAGCGATACAGTGCGAAAGCGTTGGTGATGCGTTCGGCCAATGCGTAGGCGGCATTGCCCCACAGGAAGGCATCGTGATCCGGGCCGTTGTCGCCCGCAACCGTTTCTTCGTACTTCACACCGTCGGCGGGACGCGAATCCTTACCGTATGGAAGACGCAGCAGCACATGCGGCAGGGCCAGCGCGACATAGCGCGAATCTTCGCTATTGCGAAATTCCGTCCATTGCGCCGTTTCGGGCGATTCGAACAACTGAGCCAGGTCGCGCGGCTTGGCCAGCTTGTCGTAGCCGTCCAAACCGAACAAACCCGGCGCCGCCGCCGCAATAAAGGGGGCATGCGCGGAAGCGGCCACCTTAGTGATGTTGGTCAGCAACGACATGTCGTTGGGCGAATGATCGAATTCGTATCCGCCCAGCAGCAAGCTGTAAGGCAGGCCGCCGTAGGTGCCGAATTCGGCTTCGTAAATCATCTTGAAGATGCAGCTTTGATCGAAATCGGCCGCTTTTTCCAGCTCCTTGCGCAAATCGTCCTTGGTGACGTTGAACACGCGCAGCTTGAGCATGGTGCCGGTTTCTGTACGCGACACCACGTAGAACAGCCCGCGCCAGGTGGCCTCCAGCTCCTGAAAGTTCGGCGCATGCATGATCGCATCGAGTTGCAATCCGATCTGCGTATCGATGCCGCCCACGCGTTCGTCGATCAGTCCGTTGGCGCCCAGCGCAACTTGGGTTAGCGCGTGGTTGCCTAGCGGCCCAACGATTTCATTGACGAAACGGCCGACCAACCGGCGGGCCTTGGATACAGGGTCGATATCGAGAAAGGCGGCCTGCAATTCGGCTGCGGTCCGCGCCGTTGCCGTCACCTTTTGCTGGGCCGCGCCGACTTGTGCCTGTGCAAGCAATACCGCGTTGTTGGCATCGTCCAGCTGCTGCTTCGCGTCGACGGCTTGCTTGTTCGCAGCAGCCTGCGAGGCTGGATCCTTGGCAGCTTTCAGCGCTGCAGTTGCATCGGACACGGCTTTGGTTGCCGTCGTTACGGCCGTATCCGCCGTCTGCGACGCCGTCTTGGCCGTATTGCTGTCGGTAACGGCACTGGCTGCGGCCGCCTGCGCGGCCGCGGCGGCTTTTTGCGCGGCAGCGGCGGCGTCGGCATTGGCGGCCATTTGCGCGGCGAGCATCGTGACCAACACTTGCGGGGTGGCGTTGCCGGCCGGACTGGCCGGCATGCTGCTCAAGGAAGCGTAAGGAACGAGGGTCGATCCCACCCAATCGCTTGGATTGGCGGTTGAAAACGTGGTTGCCAAAGTGCTCAGCGCATTGGCGTCTTCGAATACGCCATCGAGCGCGGCAGCCAGCGCGTCATTGCATTCGGCCATCGCCTGCAGAGCGCGCAGATCGCCGCGCGCATCGAAACGGCCCTTGAGGCTGGGAATATTGTTGACCACCGCCAGCGGCTCGAAGTCCGCCAGGGAGCTAAAGGTCAACGCGTTCTGGAGCTTTGCGCTACCACCGGCGATGGTGTCGGGGATGGTGTTGAGCTTAATGGTCGGCGAGCACTCGGCAAGAATCTTGTCGAACGATTCACCGTCGATGTCGCGCATGCGGCGATCTTTCAGTGCCGGAAGCTGGCTGGCATCGAGTTCGCCCGACAGATTGGCAAACATGCCGACGATGAAAGGAAGCTCCACCTTCTCGCTGGAACCGCCCGTTTCGACATCGTAGGTGATGCGCACGCGCGGCGGTCGCACACGCAATAGCTTTTGTTGAATGCTCTCGACGGTCATGTACGGGCCTCATTGATGTGGGCAGATGAAGGCGCGCTGCCGCATGCGCTCCCTGGCATCCACACCAAACAAAAGCCGTGCCAAACGTGCAACAAGTTGAAATTGCTGAGATTGCGATGCTTTCGAGAAATGCGTGCGAAAAAAACGGGAGTTTTTTCACACACTCATGTGCAGCGTTGCGGCGATCGATCCGGATGCAAACCTTGCCGCAAGGCACTGATGCATATCGACACCCGCATGAACGCGTGCGCCTGTGCGCTTCGCGTTCGCACCGTGTGGAATTTTTCCCGCCGGGTGAAAACCTACACGGTCGCCAAGGCAGGCGAACGCATTCCCGGCATGCGCGGGAATACGATGATCAAAAAAATGCGTGGTCGCGCTTTCGAATCGCGTCGAACGGAAAATCAGCCGTTCTCTCGGCGCAAACGCCACAGCTTGCGTGCGCCAATGGGGCGGCACTCGATCAATTGCTCCACTTCCAGCAATTCCAGTGCGCGCACGATGACCTCGCGCGGCGGCGTGATGCCGCGCGGATTCAACCACCACAGCTCGATACCCTCGATGGTGTCCGCGCAGGCGGGATGCTCGGCGAGAAAACCCGCAATCGCGTCGGCAACAGTACGCACAGGGTAGCCGGTCACGATAGCCTCGTAGCGGTTTCTTCAATGGTCGGCTGAATCTTGCTCCTGCTCGGTCTGCGAAGCGAGACGGTACTTGCGTACCAGTTTGCTGAATGCGCTGCGATCCTGACCGGCCAGCCGTGCGGCGCGAGAGATATTACCCCGGGCCTGGGCCATCAGCGAAGCGACGTAACTGCGCTCGAAATCGGCGACTACCCGGGCTTTGGCCTGTTTGAAAACGGCGTTGTAACGGTCGGATTCGTCCGCGGCGGCCGGCTTGTCTTGCGGCAGCGCTGCGTTCAACACCGCGCCTTCGCACATCAGGTATTCGCGCTGGATGAAATGTTCAAGCTCGCGGACATTGCCCGGCCAGCTATAGCGTTTGAGTGCGGCCAGCAAGTCCGGATGAAATTGTTTGGTCGGCGTCTGGCCTTGGTAATCGCGATTAAGGCGTTCGAGAAAAACCCGCGCCAACTGGATCACATCGCCGCCGCGCTCGCGCAGCGGCGGCATCACCAACGGCATCACTTTCAGGCGATAGAGCAGATCGCGTCGGAAGTGCCGCGTTTTGACCAGTTCTTCCAGGTTGGCGTTGCTTGCGGCGATCAAACGCACATTGGTGTGGCGCGTCTGCGTGCCGCCCACGCGCCGATAGGTTCGATCTTGCAGAAAGCGCAACAGCGAAGCTTGTGCTTTCAACGACAACGTATCGACCTCGTCCAGAAACAAGGTGCCGCCTTCGGCTTCGCTGATCAGTCCGGGCGCGGCATGCCGCGCATCGGTGAAAGCGCCGCGCTCGTGGCCGAACAATTCGCTTTCCACCAACGAATCGGCCAAGGCGCCGCAGTTGACCGGAACAAAAGGCTGCGCCGCGCGCGCACTGAGATAGTGCACAGCACGCGCGCCGAGCTCCTTGCCTGTACCGGTTTCCCCCCCGATCAGAACTGTAACGTCGAACTTCGCAATACGACGTATCTGCGCCACGACGTGTGCGAACTGCGGGGAGGAGCCAAGTAAACTCGACTCCAAAACATCGACCATGAAGTACCCCCTGAATACGGGGGAGGAATCAAGCAGTCCACGTTGCTTTGCGTGACTCGCGATGGATCTGCCGCGTGCCTGCGACATCATCCATTCCCCCGGTCTTCGAATGTATTCCTCATCGCACGGAAGTCGCAAGATGCCAAGTGCATGTACGATCTTGCGAGCTGTCATTCAATGTGCGTGCAAATGACACAATTCATGACGTCGACACGACATACACATTGACTGTGTTAAGGGCGCCAACCATGCTTGCCAAATACGGATTCGTTCTGCTGATCGTGTTGTTCGGTCTGTTCGCGTTCGTGGGCGGCATGATGGCGCCTGCCTCGTGGAGCCAAACCGTCGAAAACCTGGGAGAGCGACTGTCAGGCACCGCCCCAAAGTTGGTTGCGGCGGCGCATAACGACAGCACGATCGCCGGGGCAAAGCAGCCGGCCGCGGCCGACTCCAGTCCCACACCGGCATCGTCGGCTGCACCACCGCCTCGTTTGAGCGATTTGTTGGTCAAGGCAACCGTCGAGATGCCGGTGCCCGCCAAAGGGCAACCCGCGTATGCGCTGCAGCTGGGGCAATTTGTGACGGAAGACGAAGCCATCGTTGCCGAACGGCAATGGCAGTCCGCGGCGGACGGGTTGAACCTGCCTTTGACCACTCTTTCGGTGGTCGATTCGGACCGTCAACCGTGGACGCTGCTGGCGATCGGCCAGTTCACCAGCCCGGCCGCCGCGCAGCAAATGGCGGCACGCGTGCAGCTTACGCTCAAAATTCAGAGCACGCCGGTGATCCAGATACCGCCTTCAACCAAGTCCGCGTCGTGAAGCGAAACACCCTTTTCGCGCACGCGACGGATCGCGCCAACCCGCCTCGCCATAGCTATCGACGAAACAAACCAACACTTGCGCCATGCCGATGCTGCAAAAATAAACCCAGGACGTCGCATCGTTGCGGTCGCGCGTGATGAACCAGCGCGCGTCGCCGTGCGCAAGCCCCCAGCTGCCGACGCGATGCACCCACAGGTCGGCTTGTCCGCGGTCGCTCACCAGCGCAACCCGCACGTCGGCCTCTCCCATGGTTTGCACTTGATAAATTCGCGCCATGCGGATCACCATGTCACCGAACAGATTACCGGCCTAGCAGCGAGGCACGCAGCATGAGCGGTACGAACAAACCGTCCGGACGCCGTCCCTACGAACGCATCAGCGTGTTGAAACTGCCGGGCACAGGTCGTCCGGTGCTCGGCGAATCCGAACCTGTCGAGGATGATCGACGCACACGCGCCGCGACGCAATGGGGCGCAGGCCATCCGTCGCCGCGCCAGCAACCCCAGGCCACCATCGATACACCGTTGCCGGCTCGCGTGCAGACGGTGCTGTCCTATCGTGTCGACCCTGCGTTGAGCGAGGCATTGCAGGGTGGACCCAGCCCATCGCCAACCTCCCGGCGCGCGGCGGAACAGGTGGTGCAAGCGACGATCGTTTTGGATGTGGGGCTGCCCGAGTGGCCGTCTTGCGATGAGCGCAAAAAATAACGCCCCGCATTACAGAGGTTCGATGTATCTCAGCAATAACCGTGGCGACTCTCTGCCCCGCCAGTCGTTGATGGTCAGCTCGTAAGCGGCGCGCATCATGGCCGGTGGCGGCTGACCGTTATAGGCGTTGAACATGACCGCGTCGTACAACGCGTCGTCGCGGGGATCGCGCAAACTGAGCCTGAGATGTCGCTCGCCCATCGGGCGCCAACTCAAGCATTCGAAGCGGTTTTCAAATACGGGCTCGGGAAAGGCCTGTCCCCAGGGACCTGCAAAACGCAGCATGCGCGCCATCTCCAAGGTGAACATGCCGGCTGGCATTTCACCGTCGGTGTAGAGCACTGCCTGGAGCTGTTCTTCGCTCAGCCACTCGCGCGCCACGGTGTCGAAAGCCTCGGCAAAACGTGTGTAGTGGCGCGCTTGCAGGCTGAGGCCCGCGGCCATGGCGTGTCCGCCAAATCGTTCGATCAATCCGGGATGCTTCGCATCCACCGCCGCCAACGCATCGCGGATGTGAAAGCCGGCGATGGAACGCGCCGAACCGCGCAGATGTTCGGGATCGTCTTCGCCGGCCGGTGCAAAAGCGATCACGGGCCGATGCAGACGCTCCTTCAATTTGGATGCAACCAGCCCTACCACGCCTGCATGCCAGCTGGGCTCGAACAAGGTCACGCCAAGGGTTTGTGCATCGACATGCGTGGCGCTTGCCACCATCGCTTCCGCCTCGGCCACCATGGATGCCTGGAGATCGCGACGCTCTTGATTGATGGAGCTCAGCAATTGGGCATAACCGCGCGCCTGCGAAACGTCGTCCGTGAGCAAGCATTCCACGCCCAGACGCATGTCTTCCAGTCGTCCCGCGGCATTCAAACGCGGACCGATGGCATAACCCAGATCGCCGGTGCACAGCGACGCGGCGCTGCGCTGGCTGGCTTCGATCAATGCCATGATGCCCGCGCAACCGCGCCCGCTGCGCAAACGTTTCATGCCCGCTTCAACGAGCACGCGATTGTTGAAATCCAGCGGGACGAGATCGGCCACGGTTCCAAGCGCGACCAGATCGAGTACGACTGAAAGATCCGGCTCCGCTTTTTCGCGAAATCCGCCTTGCTCGCGCAGACGCGCACGCAAAGCCAGCAGCACATAGAACATAACGCCCACGCCCGCGAGCGCCTTGCTAGGGAAATCGTCGCCGTGCACGTTGGGATTGACGATGGCATCGGCGTCCGGCAAGCAGTCGCCCGGCAAGTGATGATCGGTCACGATGACGCGCATGCCGCGCGCGCGTGCGGCCGCCACGCCTGCGATGCTGGCAACACCGTTATCCACCGTCATCACGATTTGTGCGTGCGATGGCAGCGAAGCCACCAGTTCCGGCGTCAGCCCGTAGCCGTGCACAAAACGGTTGGGCACCACGTAATCCACGCGACGCGCCCCGAGCAGGCGCAGCCCGCGCACGGCCACCGCCGTACCGGTAGCGCCGTCGCAGTCGTAGTCGCCCGCGATCACCACGGACAGGTCGTTGCGAACCGCTTCGGCCAGCAAGGTGACTGCCTGCTGCATACCGCTGAGCTGCTGGGGCGACAAAAGACGATTCAAGCGATGCTCGGCTTGTTCGGGCCCCAATACGCCGCGTGCCGCGTAAATGCGCTGCAGAACCGGATGCACCGCGTCGCTCCATCCCGCGGGCTCACCCAGTAGCAGGCGTCGTTTCAACACCTGTCCCATCACGACGCGGCCCGTCGCCAAAAGCGGAGGCGGTGCCATGGACGGCAAAGCCATCGCTCGCCGCTGGCGAACGCCCATACCAGCCTCTGACGCCGCGACAGCGCCAGCAACGATGGCCACCATGTCGTGGCGATGAGGTCCGATGATTCGTCTTGCAAGTCGATCAGCCAACCTGCGTTCGCGGCGACGATCGAAGCCGCATCGCGTGCCTGCACACGGATATGGGCACGCTGTGCCAAGGCGAGCAGCGGCAAATCGTCGGCGATCACGCCTTTCAACGTCGTGGCGACACGCTGCGGCAACACGCCTCCGCCCCAAAACCACAGGCCATTGACAGGAGGCAGTCCGCGCTGACGTCGTTGCGCATTGATCGGATGCTGATGCAGCAACACCTGCACTTCGTTGAAAAGCGCACGCCAGGTTCGCGCTTGCTCGCCGTGCGGCAAATGTTCGTAAAGGTCTTCGCCGAGCGCCTGCTCGGGCGGGTCGAATTCGGGCAAAGCGGTGTGCGCGGGAAGTCGCAAATGCCAGCGATCGGGAGAAGAAACGTTGAGCGTCATGCCTGCTTCGTCAAACATGGGCTTCAACGAATCGGCGAGCGATCGCGCATCGTCCATGTTCAAGAGCAATTGCCCGCACGCCATCAGTCGCGCGCCGCTCATATCCGGTTGCACCCAGGCCGGGTCGACGCTCAGCCAGCAGGCATCGCCGGCGTCGCCCGCCAAATGCTGACGCGTCAACGCGGCGATGGGTAGCGCGCCGTCGCAGGAAAAATAGGCGGCCAGGCCACCGAGATAACCCTCGGCGCCATCCGCCAGACGATCGCCACGCTGTATCAACGCACGCAACGGATGCGAAGACCCGAAGCGTTGCAGATCCGGCAACCAGCACTCCACGACATGTGATGCGATGTTCATCGGCAACTCAAGCTTCGAGCAATTCGTACAACTCAAGCCACTCGGCTTCGAGCGTTTCCTTTTCCTTGCGCAGCTCTGCCTGATGCTGGCCGAGCTTCATCAGTTCGGCGGTCGGTCCGTTGTAAGTCTGGGGATCGGCAAGCTTGTGCTCCAGCTTGCCGAGTTCATCGTCGATCGCCGCGACGCGCGTTTCGATTTTCTTGACGCGCTGGCGCGAGGCTTTTTCATTTTCGCGCTGCGCCGCCGCGGCGCGACGGCGATCGGCCGCGGACTCGGCCGGCTTTGCCTCGGTCTCCGTTTTCTTCGACGCGCTGCCGCGCGCGCGCAGCCAGCGTGCGTAATCGTCCAGATCGCCGTCAAACGATTCGACGTTGCCGTCAGCCACGCGCCAGAAGCTGTCGCAAACCATGCCGAGCAAATGGCGATCGTGCGATACGAGCACGAGCGCGCCGTCGAAGTCGGCAAGCGCGTCGGCCAAGGCTTCGCGCATGTCCAGATCGAGGTGGTTGGTCGGTTCATCGAGCAGCAGCAAATTGGGTTTGTCCCAGGCGATCAAAGCGAGCGCCAGGCGCGCGCGCTCGCCGCCTGAAAAACCGTCGACGGACTCGAAGGCTCGGTCGCCGGCGAAATTCCAGCCGCCGAGAAAATCGCGCAAGACCTGCGCGGCGACGCCGGGTGCCTTGTCCTGCAAATGATCGAACGGACTGGCGCCTTCGCGCAGGCTTTCCACCGTGTGCTGCGCGAAGTAGCCGATTTTAAGATCCTTGTGCGCCTTGCGCTCGCCGTTCAACGCCGGAAGTTCACCCACCAGCGTTTTTACCAACGTGGATTTACCCGCGCCGTTGGGGCCAAGCAAGCCCACGCGCTCGCCGGCTTCCAAACGAAAGCGCACGTCGCGCAAAATGGTCGCGGGCGGCTGACCGGCTTCGCCGGCGTAGCCTGCTTGGATGTCTTCCAATTGCAGCATCGAATCGGGCAACCGTTCCGGCACGGCAAACTGGAATCGGAACGGACGCTCCGCCCGCACTGCTTCGGTGCCGGCCATTTTCTCCAACCGCTTCATGCGCGATTGCGCTTGCTTGGCTTTGCTGGCCTTGGCTTTGAAGCGGTCGATAAACGATTGCAGATGCACGCGTTCCGCTTGCTCGCGCTCATGCGCGATTTGCTGCAATCGCAATTGTTCGGAACGCTGCCGCTCGAACGCGCTGTAGTTGCCCGCGTAGAGCTTTGCCCTGCCGTCGTTGAGGTGCAGGGTGTGGGTGATCACGCCGTCGAGAAATTCGCGATCGTGCGAAATCACCAGCAACGTGCCTTGATAGCGGCGCAGCCATTCTTCGAGCCACAACACCGCATCGAGATCGAGATGGTTGGTGGGCTCGTCGAGCAGCAACAGTTCCGACGGTGCCATCAGCGCACGTGCCAGGTTCAGGCGCACCCGCCAACCGCCCGAAAATTCGCATACGGCGCGCTCATGCGTGTCTGCGCTGAAACCCAATCCGTGCAGCAGGCGGCCAGCGCGCGCTCGTGCGTCGTAACCGTGAAGCTCTTCGATGCGGTGATGCGCGCGTGCCATCGCTTCGGTATCGCCGCGTGCCTGGGCGTCCAGCTCGTCGCGCAATGCGGTGGCCAGTTCCACGTCGCCACCCATCACATATTCGATGGCCGGATCGGGCAGCGCAGGCGTCTCCTGCGCGACCGAAGCAAGGCGCAGCTTGGCCGGCATGTCCAGCTCGCCCGAGTCGGCCTCCAGCTGCCCTTGCAGGGCCGCAAACAGGCTCGACTTGCCGCAGCCGTTGCGCCCGACCACACCCAGCCGCCAGCCGCTCTGGATGACCAGGTCGATATCCGATAGCAGCAACCGGCTGCCGCGGCGCAGGGCGAAATGGCGGAACGCAATCATGGGGATTCCACTGAAACGCGGGCGGAAGGCGCCCGTAGCCGTACATGATAACGGTCAGGGCCGTTCTGATTCATGCTGTATGGGCGGCATCGCTCCTGGCTGTTCGCAGATCGCAGGGCCACCGTCGAGGGCAGACTGGCACGGTGGGCGAAGCTATGCGGACGGCCAAGGGCCAGGGCCTGCGCGGAATGAATTGAGCAGCCTTCCATCACATCTGTCGTTTTTGCTCATGGCGTGGCCGGAACAGTTCTGCTACAACGACGCGGCAACGCTTTGTGCGGAGAGGGGAATCATGTTCAAACACCGTCATACCCTGCCCTGGCTGGCAGCCTTCGCGCTTGGCGCGACGCTGGCGTCGTCGCAGGCCGTCCACGCTCAACAGACGCTCTCTCAGCGCGTGCAGGAAGAAAAGGGCATGAATTTGCCCGCACGCGGACTATCCATGGAGCAGGTGGAGAAACGCTACGGTGCGCCTTTGCGCAAGCTCTCGCCGCGTGGTGGCGACTCGTCCAGGCACCCCACGATCAATCGTTGGGAATACAGCGATTTCATCGTGTATTTCGAAAAGAACCACGTCATCCATTCGGTCTTGAATACGGCGGCGGGCAACAACCGCAATCCGGGTTCCGTCAATTGACCTTCGCTACTTCTCTCTACTGAGAGGAGTAGCGAACAATACGTGACGCCTCGCCTCGTCATTCCGGCGAAGGCCGGCACCCGGTTCAACACGTGGTGCGAAGCGCTCAAAACCGCGTTCGAGTCCTTCGAACGCATACTTGAACTGGATTTCGGCCTTCGCCGGAATGACACGGGGGCAAGATTGAAACCCCCGTCGTCTCCCACGACGGCCCACAGCATCGTAAACTCTCGCACCTGTGTGCCCGAAGACCCAGCGGGCCGTTTTCTCTTCAGCGCGAGTGTCGTCCCCATGACCGATTCCAGCTTGCGCCTGCCGGCCGAATGGGAGCCGCAGGCCGCCGTATTGATTGCCTGGCCGCACGCCGGTACCGATTGGGCCGATCGGCTCCAAGCGGTGGAGTCCACGTATGCGGCGCTCGCCGCTGCGGTAACGCGCTTCCAGTGGCTGATCATTGTTGTGGCCGATGCGGCGCTGCATGAGCATGTTGTCGCAATACTGAAAGCAACTAGTGCGGATCTGGCACGCATCCGTTTCGTGGAGCTACCCTACGACGACACCTGGCTGCGCGATTCGGGCCCCATCACGTTGCGCGGCGAAAACAATCGTTTCCTGCTCACCGATTTTCGCTTCACGGGCTGGGGCGGCAAATTCGGCGCTGAGCAGGACGACGCGCTGATCGCGGGACTCGTGGATGCCGGCGTGTTTGGTGCTGCCGCACACCGGCGCATCGATTGGGCGTTGGAAGGCGGCGGCATCGAAAGCGATGGCCACGGCACCCTTCTCACCACCTGGAAATGCCTCACGCAACGCCATCCGGAGCAATCGCGCGACGAAATGAGTGCGATATTGCGCGATGGCCTGCACGCCGAGCGCGTGCTGTGGCTGGACTACGGCTATCTGGAAGGCGACGACACCGACGCGCATATCGACACGCTCGCGCGTTTTGCGCCCGGTGACCGCATCGTCTATCAAGCGTGCGATGACGCCCGCGACACACATCACGCCGAACTGCGGCAGATGGGCGACGAACTCGCCGCGCTGCGCACCGTGGATGGCAAGCCCTACACGCTGTATCCGCTGCCGTGGGCCGAGCCGATCATCGACGAAGGTCGTAGGCTTGCAGCGTCCTACGCGAATTATTTGATCGTCAACGGCGCGGTGTTGGTGCCGGCTTATGGCGATCCCTCCGATGACGAGGCGGCGCGCATCATCGGCGAGGCGCATCCCGGCCGCGCGGTCGTGCAGGTTCCTTGCCGTCCGTTGATCTGGCAGAACGGCAGCCTGCATTGCATCACCATGCAATTGCCAGAAGGTTTGCTGGGCTGATTCAGGCTTGCCACGCAACCGTCACCGATCCTGGCCGGGGTGCGGCTACACTATGGAGCCCACCTCGCCACCTCGGCGGACAGGACTCCAGCATGACCCGTAAGACGCTCAAGGTCGCGCTGCTGCAGGAAACTCACCGCGGCAGCCGCGACGCCAATCTCGATGCCATCGAAGCCGGCCTGCGCGAAGCCGCGGCAGCCGGCGCCGAACTCGTGTTGCTGCAAGAGCTGCACAACGGTCCCTATTTCTGCCAGCACGAATCGGTGAACGAGTTCGACACCGCCGAGAGCATCCCCGGCCATAGCACGGCGCGCATCGGCAAGCTGGCGGAAGCGTTGAAGCTGGTTGTGGTGGCCTCGTTGTTCGAAAAGCGAGCCGCCGGGCTGTACCACAATACGGCTGTCGTGTTCGATCGCTCCGCCGCGATCGCCGGCAAGTATCGGAAGATGCATATTCCGGACGATCCGGCCTTCTACGAAAAATTTTATTTCACGCCGGGCGACCTGGGCTTTGAGCCGGTTGATACGTCCGTCGGCCGCCTTGGCGTGCTGGTGTGCTGGGATCAGTGGTATCCCGAAGCCGCGCGCCTGATGGCCCTGGCCGGCGCGGAAATGCTGCTCTATCCGACGGCCATCGGCTGGGACCCTAACGACGAGCAGGGCGAAAAAGATCGCCAGCGCGAAGCATGGATCACCGTGCAACGCGGCCATGCGGTCGCGAACGGTTTACCGTTATTGTCGTGCAATCGCACCGGTTATGAAGCGGATCCGGCCGGTGTCGGCGCAGGCATTCAGTTCTGGGGCAGCAGCTTCGTGGCGGGCCCGCAAGGTGAATTTTTGGCGCAAGCGGGCACCGACCAGCGCCAGTTGCTGATCGCGGATGTCGATATGGCGCGCAGCGAGCACGTGCGCCGCATCTGGCCGTTCCTGCGCGACCGCCGCATCGACGCCTACGGCGATCTGCTGCGCCGTTTTCGCGATTGAACGAGCCCGCGTTCGCAAGTTGGCCTATGCTGGCTTGCGCCGCACTACCAGCTTCCCCATGCTGGATTCATACCTCTACATATCGATGACATGAGCGCAACCGACACCACTCTTCTGTCCACGTCTGACCTCAAAAATCAGCCGATCGAGCGCGTGCAGCGCGACGGAGTCGAATACATCGTGCTGGGCACCGCGCACGTTTCGCGGACCAGCGTGGAAGCGGTGCAGGCGTTGCTTGCGAAGGAATCCTTCGACGCCATCGCCGTGGAGCTTTGCGAAAGCCGCGCCCAAGGCATGCGCGATCCGGAAGCATTCAAGCAGATGGATCTGTTTCATGTGATCCGGCAAGGCAAGGCCGGCATGGTGGCGGCGAGCCTGGTGCTCTCCACGTTCCAGAAGCGTTTGGCCGATCAATACGGCGTGCAGCCCGGCGCTGAAATGAAAGCGGCGATGGATGGCGCGACGGAGCGCCAGGTACCGTTGTGGCTGATTGATCGCGAAGTCGGCACGACGCTCAAGCGCGCGTGGCAAAGCGTGGGCTTTTGGCAACGCTTTGGCTTGCTTGGCGGCTTGCTTGCCAGCGTGTTTGAGCGCGAGACGATCGACGAAAAAGAAATCGAAAAGCTCAAGCAAGGCGACATGCTGGAAAGCGCGTTCAGCGAATTCGCCACCGAATCGGCGCCGCTCTATCGCAGCCTGATCGCCGAGCGCGATGCTTATATGGCCGCGCGCCTGCGCGAAGAAGCCGGACGCTCGGTCACCGCCAATCCATGCAAGGTGCTGGTGGTGATCGGCGCCGGACACTTAAAAGGTTTGTGCGAGCATCTGCGCATCCAACAAGCAGACCCAAGCACCACCGTCGCCGAGTTGGCGCAAACGCCGCCCAAGGCACAATGGCCCAAATGGCTTGCGGTCGGTCTGGTGCTGCTGATATTCGCCGCCATCGGGTACGCCTTTCATCGCAATACCGCGCTCGGCGCACAAGCATTGCGCGATTGGGTGCTGTTCACCGGCGGCTTTGCGGCCCTCGGTGCCTTGGCGGCGCGTGCGCATCCATTGAGCATCGTTGCGGCGTTCATTGCCGCGCCCATCAAGCCGTTCCGTCCCGGTATTCCCGCCGGCGGCATCAGCGCGATGGTCGAAGTATGGGCCCGACGCCCGCGCGTGGCGGATTTCGAAAGTCTGCGCGACGACATCGTGCATTGGAGCGGCTGGTGGACCAATCGCGTCGCACGCACGCTGCTCAATTTCTTCCTGGTCAGCGTGGGCACGATCATTGGCGAGTACGCGGCCGGTATCCACATCCTCAAGAGCCTGTTCTGACACGGCGCGGCGTTTTGTCACTCCCCCTGCAAGGCCATGCCCTCCCATTGTGACGGCTCCGGGGCAACCTCTATACTCGGTCAAATACGTTGCACGCATCCGCTGGAACCGTGGGGATCCTCTTGATGACTCGACTGCAATTGTTTGGCCTGGCTGCAGCCACCGCTGTTTTGTTCTGTTCCACCTCCGCCCATGCCACGGGCGACAAAGCCAACGGCCGAACGCTGGTCTACACCTGCAATGGCTGCCACGGCGTTCCCGGCACCAATAACGCGTACCCGCAATATCCGGTTCCGAAAATCGCCGGCCAGAACGCGCAGTACATCATTAGTGCCTTGCATGGGTATAAGTCGGGCGATCGCACGCATCCGACCATGGTGGCGCAGGCGCAGAGCCTCTCCGATCAAGAGATCGAGGACATCGCCGCGTATCTCTCCAGCATCAGCCCGAAGTAACCAGCCGAGGATTCCACCTGCATGAAACGCGCGCTTACGCTGCTCTCGTTCGGTATGGCTCTTGCGCTGGCTTCGGCGCCGCTGCTGGCCGCCGGTAACGCCGACAACGGCAAATCCAAAGCAGCCGCTTGTTTCGCTTGCCACGGCGCCGATGGCAACGCGGTCGACCCGCAATATCCTCGCCTGGCCGGTCAATACAACGAATACATTCAGCAAGTGCTGCACGAATACAAAGACGGTCGCCGCAACAATCCGATCATGAAAGGATTCGCCGCAACGCTTTCGGATCAGGATATCGAGGATATCGCCACGTATTATTCGTCGCTGCCGACCAAGCTCGATACGTTGAAGGGCCATGTTCAAGGCGACTGACCACACTATGGGTCAATGATGAACCGAGCAATGCGAAACGCCCGCATCCACGATGCGGGCGTTTGTGTATGGCGTTGAAGCCTTTGCTTTGACGCATCAACCCATCGCCGATTGCCCTTCCTTTTTGCGGTAGTAGGGATTGGCGCCGCCTTTGTGATCGGTTGCGTCGCGCACCTCGGTGATTTCCGGCACACGCTCGCGCAATGTTTTTTCTACCCCGTGCTTGAGCGTCACATCGACCATGCCGCAGCCGTGGCAACCGCCACCGAATTGCAGCAACACCACGCCGTTGGCGTCGACCTCCAGCAGGCTGACGCGGCCGCCATGTGCGGCAATACGCGGATTCACTTCGGCTTCGAGTACGTAGCGCACGCGTTCGACCAGCCCCGCTTCCGTGCCCGGCAACTCGCCCTTGATCTTGGGCGCGCGAATATTCAGTTGACCGCCCGTCTGACTGGGTTCGTAGTCGATGTTGGCGCCTTCCAGCCACGATGCGCTATCGCCTTCGATGTGAAAATCGAAACCTTGGCACTCCACCGTCCACTCGTTTCCGGTGAGCTCTTGCGGTTCGCAGAACTCCAGTTCGCAATCGGCCGCCGGCGTGCCGGGCGAGGTGACGCGCAGACGGATGCCCAACCCCTCGATACCTTGTTGCGAGAGAAGACGCAGAAAATGCTGCTGCGCGCGTTCGGAAATCTCGATCATGCTTGCTCCGGAAACACTGTCCATCTACGCCCTGATACATCGGGCTCTATACCGCACCATTTTAGTCCTGTTTTGTCACGAATGTTCGAACGGGTTTTTTTCGCGTACAGTTTCAGCGCTTTAGCGACCGACGATGGAGATCGCCATGACTGCTCTTCCGCTATCCACCCAGCATTGCCAACCCCGCAAGGGTAAGGAACATGCCTTGGACGAAGCGGCCGTTGCTGCGCTGCTGCCGCTGATACCCGGCTGGAAGGTCAGTGCGGAGGGCGATGCCTTGCTAAAGGATTTTCGCTTCGACAACTTCCATCACACGCTCGGCTTCATCAATGCGGTGGGCTTCATGGCGAACCATGAGGATCACCATCCCGATATCGAGGCCGGATACGGTCATTGCAAGCTGCGCTGGTCGACTCACGACGTAGGTGGTTTGTCGCTGAACGATTTCATTTGCGCCGCGCGCGTTAACGCCCTGCTCGAACGTTGAGCGAGGTTCGCCGCACGCGGCACGCGTTGGCGCTTGCCGGCTATGCGCTGGCCGCTGTGCTCATCTGCCTCGCCTTAAGTCGTCTGGCGGCACGAATCACGGGCCACCGCCTGCTCGATCAGGCGCAACAGCAGCTGGCCGATGTCCAGACCAATCAGCCATTGTGGCAATGGCGTCTGCGCAAACCGCACGACCTGATCGCCGGCCGCGCGTTTGGAAACGCAACCGTCGCGCATGACGATGATGCGTTGCTTGTCTCAAGCGACGACGGCACGCCTTTCGAATTGGGTTTGCCGGTTGCGTGGTCGCTGGATCTGAAACATTGGTCCGTTCTCCAATTGCAGTTGCGCAGCAGTGCGCCCGGCACGCTGGGATTGGTCTGGCAAGGCAACCGCCAGCCCCCCTGTCTGGCATTGGCCGCCGGCAGGTTGACGCCGGACGTACGTACACTGCGCATCGACCTGCGCGGTCTTGCCTGGAAAAGTGCCGAAAAAGGCGACTGCGCCGCGCCGGGTACCGCGCAGATGCTGCGACTGCGTATCCAGCTTCCCGCGCACGCGACCCTGCTCATTTCGTCGGCGGGATTGCTGACGACCGAGCCCATGCCGCGTTTGCAGGATGCCACCGTCGACATTCCCGCCAACGCAACCCAACAGGATGTCGACCGCGTCGCCGATCGCGTGCAATCGTGGCCCATGCCATTGTTTCATTTACCGCATGGCGCGGACGCCGAAACCATGCTGGCGATGCGCGACCGGCTGCGTGCGCGCTGGCCGGCGGCGCTGATCGTGCCTGCCGGCGCTCCGCTGGAAGCTCGGACCGCAACGCCCTTCCCCAAGGCAGTCGCCTGGTCGATTTGCGCCGTGTATCTGCTAGCGCTGGCGTGGCTCGCATGGCGCCCCGTGAAAGGTCGCCTGCGTCCTTGGGTTGAGCTGGCAGGTTGCTTGTTGGGTCCGCTGTGGCTGGTTGCCGGCCTGCATTGGGGGCTGCGCCCTACGCCACTAGGCATCACCGCATTCGGTGCGGGCATGGCCTTTGCGTTGGCGATCGAACGCCGTCATTGGTCGCGTCTATGGCACTTGCCCGTCTCCGGTCGCGACTGGTTGTGGCCGCTCGCGACCGTGCCGGTTACCGTGCTGCTGATTGCCTTCTACGGTCACGCGCTGCAACCGCTGTCGCTGCTGCACATGCTGGCCTACGTGGCGTGGGCCTGGTTGCAGCAGTGGCTGATGCTGATCGTGCTGCTGCGTCGTTTCGAACAGATCCGGGTTCGGCCAAGCTGGGCGATCGTGCTGGTAGCGCTGGTCTTCGCGCTGCTGCACACGCCGAACGGAATGCTCATGCAGCTGTGCTTCGTCGGAGAGCTTTGGTGGGCATGGTGCTTCCTTCGTTCGCGCAGCGTGCTGCCCGTTGCGCTGGCGCACACTGTTTGCGCTCTGCTGGTCGAATCGGGCCTTTCCGGCAGTCTCGTACGATCGTTGGAAGTCAGCGCGCGCTTTTTCCTTTAGTCCCCAGCGCATCGAGAAACCTCTTCAGATCGTCCGGCAACGGTGCCGAAAAACCGTAGGCGCGCCCATCGAACTCGAACGACAGGTGGGAGGCGTGCAGAAAGAGCCGTTGCAGACCGCGTTCACGAAAACGCTTGTTAACGTCACGATCGCCGTATTTCGTATCGCCTGCCAGCGGATGGCCGATATGCGCCGCATGGACGCGGATCTGATGGGTTCGCCCCGTACCCAGCGTGGCCTGCATCAGCCGAGCGCCCGTGTACTGCTCCATTTCGCGGAAAAACGTAAGCGAGGGCTTGCCATCGTCGGAGACACGCACCATCCGCTCGCCACCTTGCAGTACGGATTTCTTGAGCGGTGCGTTCACGTCAAAGCGCGCCTTCGATGGATGACCGACCATCAGACACAAGTATTGCTTGGTGACCTCGCCGGCGCGGATCGCCGCCTGCAGACCCGTTAGCCCGGCACGAGTGCGGGCGAACACCAGCACGCCGCTCGTATCGCGATCCAGGCGGTGGACCAGCTCCAGATGATCCTTGGGACGAGCCTGCCGGAGCAGTTCGATGGCCCCGAAGCTCACGCCGCTGCCGCCGTGGCTGGCCATGCCGGAGGGCTTGTCGATGACCAGAAAGTGCTTGTCCTCGAAGATAACCGCCTCGCCAGCCGCCGCGATGGCCGCTTCGGGGGCTCCCTTTTCGGGGTCGCGTTCAGCCACCCGAACAGGCGGAATACGCAACGTATCGCCCAGGCTGAGACGGGTATCGGGCTTGGCGCGCTTGCCGTTCACACGTACCTGACCGGTGCGCAACAACCGGTAAATCATGCTCTTGGGCACCCCCTTGAGCAGGGTCATCAGGGCATTGTCGATGCGCTGACCATCCCGCTCCGGACCGATCTCGAGTTGACGCACCCCTTGAGGTACGTTAGGGGAAGTAGCCGTCTGCATTGAAAAAAACCTACGTTGAGAGGATACTCGCACAGCGCTCAGCCGGGTCCCCCGACACTAGTCAAGGACTTGGCGCCCGCCCGTTACGCCGGCGAGGTTTGTGCCGGTCGCCCACTTTGGCAGCCGGTTGCAAACACCCTTTAATCGTAATGGTTCGGGTAGCCGCTTGTCCGGTCTCAGTTAGCCAGACACAGCGGCGTGCGTGCCAAGAATCACCCCCGGTATCGGGAACGTTACCGTTTATTTGCCGCTTTACCGCAGCGGCGCGATCCGAAGGATAGGCCGCCACACCAGGCGCCACCGCGGCGCGCGACGCGCGGCCAAGCCGAGGAATCACAATGAAAAGAATGTTGATCAACGCGACTCAGCGTGAAGAGTTGCGTGTGGCTATCGTGGATGGCCAAACCCTTTACGATCTAGATATTGAAATACCGTCCCGCGAGCAGAAAAAAGCCAACATCTACAAAGGCCGCATCACTCGCGTCGAACCATCGCTAGAAGCCTGCTTCGTCGATTACGGTGCGGAGCGTCACGGCTTCCTCCCGCTGAAAGAAATTTCCCGCGAGTACTTCACGGCGGGCCTGGACCCGTACAAGTCCAACATCCGCGACCTGCTCAAAGAAGGCATTGAAGTAGTCGTGCAGGTCGAGAAGGAAGAGCGCGGCAACAAAGGCGCCGCACTTACCACCTTTATCAGCCTGGCCGGCCGCTACATGGTGCTGATGCCGAACAACCCCAAAGCGGGTGGCGTTTCGCGTCGCATCGAGGGCGAAGACCGCCAAGCCTTGAAAGAAGCCCTGGAGCACCTGACCGTCCCCGACGAGATGGGGCTGATCGTGCGCACCGCCGGCATGGGGCGCGACGCGGAAGAGCTGCAGTGGGACCTCGATTATCTGCTTCAGCTTTGGAAAGCCATTTCCGGCGCCGCGCAGGCGCAGAAGGCCCCGTTCCTGATCTACCAGGAATCCAAGCTGTTCATCCGTGCCCTGCGCGATTACCTGCGTACCGACATCGGCGAGATCCTCATCGACGAGGAGTCGCTGTACAACGACGCTCGCGACTTCATGCAGCAGGTGATGCCCAACGCCCTGCGCAAGCTCAAGCTCTACAAGGACGAGACCCCGCTCTTCTCGCGCTACCAGATCGAAACCCAGATCGAGAGCGCGTTCGACCGCACCGTTCGCCTGCCCTCGGGCGGTTCGATCGTGATCGACCAGACCGAAGCGCTGACCGCCATCGACATCAACTCCTCCAAAGCCACCAAGGGCGGCGACATCGAGGAGACGGCGTTCAATACCAACCTGGAAGCGGCGGCCGAGATCGCCCGCCAGCTGCGTATCCGCGATGCCGGCGGCCTGATCGTCATCGACTTCATCGACATGGACAGCCCCAAGCATCAGCGCGAAGTCGAAGAACGCCTGAAGGATGCCGCCAAGCTCGACCGCGCGCGGATCCAGATCGGTCGTATTTCTCGCTTCGGTCTGCTGGAGATGTCGCGCCAGCGCCTGCGCCCGTCGCTGGGCGAAGCCACGCAGATCGTCTGCCCGCGCTGCGAAGGCCACGGCCACATCCGCAGCGTGGAATCGCTGTCGTTGTCGACCTTGCGCCTGATCGAAGAGCACGCCATGAAGGACAACACCGGCCAGGTGCTGGTGCAGGCGCCGTCGAGCGTCGCCAATTTCATGCTCAACGAAAAGCGCGCCAGCGTGGTCGAGATCGAACTGCGCAACAAGGTGCATGTGGTGATCGTGGCGGACGATAAGCTCGAAACGCCGCATATCGAAATCCAACGCATCCGCGAAGCGGACATGGGCGACCACAGCAAGCCCAGCTACGAACGCATCACGGTGGAAGAACCCACGGCCGTGCGCAAGATGGGCCAGATGCTTGGCAGCAGCGAACAACCCGCCGTGACCGGCATCGTGCCTTCCAGCCCCGCCCCGCTGCGCGAGGAAGAACCGGCCGCGGCCGCGCCTGTCGTCGCGAAGCGCCAGCCGGCTGCGGCAGCTCCAGCACCGCAGGGCGGCGTTCTTTCCCGACTGCTGGGCTGGTTCCGCAGCAACGGTGCCGCCGCGCCCGCTCCGGCTCCTGCACCGGTCGCTTCGCGGCCTGAAACGTCACGCGGCAAGCAGCACGACACCCGCCGCAACGAACGCACGCGTGGCGATGGTCAGCAGACGCGTCAGAACCCGCAACGCGATGGCCGCGGCAATGGGCAGCAGCAAGCCAAAAACCCGAATCAGCAGCGCCAGCGCAACGAACAGCCGTCGCAGCCGCGTCAACAGCAACAAGGCAACAAGCCCGAACAGCAGCAGCGCCAACCGAAACAAGCGCAAGCCAGCGACGCCGCCGCCAACGAACAACGCAACAAGCAGCAGCAAAACGCCGCTGCCGGCAAACCGCCGCAACAAGAACGCCAGCAGCGTCAGCCGCAAGCCGAGCGCGAACGTCCGCAGCAGCCGCCCCCGCCGCAGCAGGCCAATCACCCTGCTGCCAAGCCGGCTGCCGAAGCCCCCAAACCCGTAACCGAAGTCGCTGTGCCCGCCCTTGCGGTTGTGAACGAAGCTGCCGATGCGACGGCGGATGCCGCCGATGCCAGCGGTCAATCCCGTCGTCGTCGCGGCCGCCGTGGTGGCCGTCGTCGCCGTCGGCACGAAGGGGCAGTAGCCGGTAGCGCGCAGAACGAACCGATCAGCACCGTCGATCTGGACGACGAAGACCGGGACGATACGCTCGAACCGGAAACGGACGCGCCGCAAACGGCTCCTGCACCGGCCGCTCATGCCGAGCCGCCCGTGCGCACGATCGCCGTCACGACAGAACCGGCCGCTACCGCGTTGACGGTGGAGCATCGCGAACCGATGCCGACCAGCCAAGTTGCCGTGGACGTCGTGCCGACTCACGTTTCGATCGAACCGGAAATCCGCAGCGCCGAAGCACATGACAGTCAGGCCTCGGCACCGGTGATCGTTGCTCCCGCGCCGGTACCGTCGTCGTTCAATCTACCCGTATTGCCGCCGATTCCGGCGCGTGAAGCGGAAGCCGAAACCGCCACGGAACATGAAGACGTATCCGCACAGCCGTCGCACGCCGATGCGCCAGCGCCGCAAGTCGAAGTCATCACGATCACGGTACCGCACGAAGCGGCACCCGCTGCAAACGAAGCCAACGTGACCGCTCCGGTGGAATCCATCGCCGAAGCCGAAGCCAAGCATGCCGCGGAACCCGTCTTCGTGGAGCCGGCTGCCGTCGCCACGCACGAAGAGCCGATAGCCGTAACGCCAGCTCCTCTGTTTCATCAACCTGAGCAAGGGGACCTGCTATCCGCCCCGTTGCAGCATCAGGTCGCGGCCGCCGCACCGCATCAGGATGTTCACAGTCAGACGGAAGAGCCCTCCGCTGACGAAGAAAAACAGCAGGTCGGCCAGCAGCACGACGGTCGGCTCTCCTAACAAGTAGGTGAAACACTACAAAAAAGGCCGGATTTTTATCCGGCCTTTTTGCTTTCCGCAGCGTGGAAACGTTCTTCAGTTCCCTACCTGATTATTGTGCGTGTCCAGCAGCCCGTGCACCGTCATAAGGTGCGCAAGGCTGATGACATGATCCACCTGAAGCTTTTCCATCAGGCGCTGCTTGTAAGTGGATACCGTCTTGGGGCTCAGATTGAGCTGTTCGCCAATGGCCGTCAGGGCCTTGCCGCGAACCAGCATCATCGCCACCTCCAGTTCGCGGCTGGACAGTTGATCGAAAGGCGATCCCTCGCCATCGAGCGTGGCCAGCGCCAATTGCTGCGCTACGACCGGCGCCAGGTAGCGCCGACCGGCAGCCACTTGGCGCACGGCATTGAGCAGTTCCTCGGCGGCGCAGCTCTTGGTTAGATAACCGTGCGCGCCAGCATCAAGCAATCGTTTCGGAAAACGGGCATCGTCCACCACTGTGACCACGATGACATGCGTGGGCAAATTGGCGCGCGCCACGCGCTCGGTAAGCTCGATACCGCTCATGCCTGGCATGTGAACGTCGACCAGCGCGATATGCGGCTTGGTCGCCCGAATCAGACGCAGTCCCTCCTCGGCCGTCCCCGCTTCGCCGCAAATGCGAATGTCCGGTTGCGACAGGATCATTCTGAAGCCGGTTCTGACAAGCTCGTGGTCATCCACGAGTACAACATCAATCATTGAGCGCCCTCCCTGGTTAG
>DATJMR010000249.1:0-5324 GCA_035508595.1 Dyella sp. | reverse complement strand
TTCGATTTGCCTTGGTTCGATCACGTAGGGGTCGACGACGGATTGCCGCACTCCGTCTCTACCGCGGTCGCCCAGGATCGGCGCGGCCTGATTTGGATCGGCACGATGGGCGGCCTGGTCCGCTACGACGGCTACCGCATGCAGGAGTTCGGCGACGACACCGGCCCTTCGCGGGATCTGCCCGATGCCTATGTACGCAGTCTGCTTGCGTTGCCGGACGGCGGCATGCTGGTCGGCACCAACTCCGGCGGCCTCAGCCGCTTCGATCCGAAGACCAACCGGTTTTATACCTATCCCATCGGCCAGGGCGGCACGAGCGACCGCAAAATCTACGCGCTGGCACGCGGCAGCGGCGAAAGCGTGTGGATGGCTACCGAGCGCGGCTTGGATCGCCTGGATTTGCGCACCGATCGCATTGCGCCGGTCATCGGCGGACGCGGCGAACTCGCGTCGCGCAATTTCACCGTGTTCGAAGATCGCGAAGGCAACGTATGGCTGGGCAACAACAACGGCCTTTTCGTCCGCACCGCGGGCACTAAGGCATTCGTTCGCCCGCCGCATCCGCAAGGCAACATCGACACGATTTTGAAAGACGGCATCTGGGCCGTTTACGAAGATCGGGAAGGCCGCCTGTGGGTGGGTAGTACGCAATCGGGCGCTGCGTATCGCGATCGCGATGGAGCTTGGCACGAAGTGACCGGTTACAGCGGTTACCGGCCCGATCAGGAGCGCCGCGCGACGGTGCGCGATTTTCTGGAGATCGCGCCCGACACGATGTGGATGGCGACCGATGGCAGCGGCGTCATGGTGTACGCGGTCGATACGGGAAATCTGCGCCAGCTTGCACACGACACCGCGTTGCCCTCTTCTTTGCCGGGCGATTCGATCCGTGCGTTGATGCAAGACCGCGTCGGCAATGTGTGGGTCGCGAGCGACCTGGGCGTTGCGCATACGCAACCCTACGCGCGTTCGGCGTTTTCGGTGCTGCCGGCGGCGACGCAGAACGAAAGCGGTCTGGGCGGTACGAATGTGCGTGGTATCTATGTCGATACCCAAGGACGCATCTGGCTGGGCATGAGCGCCGGGCGGATCGACATGATCGATCTGCAGCACGGCAGCATTCGGCACGTCCAACTCGGCGGAAGTCAGACGCATCGCGACGTGCAGGCATTTGCGCAAATGCCGGACGGCTCCATCTGGGTTGGCACACAAGGGCTCGCGCGTATTTCGCCCGACACCTTTGCCGTGCAGGATTCCATCGTTCCGGCCATGGACGAAAAGCCGGTATTGCACCTGCTTGCTCAAGGGCAGCAATTGGTCATTGCCACCTACGACGGCGTGTACCGCTACGACACGCAGACACGTTCGCTGGTGCATTTCAGCCACGACAAGAATGTTCCCGACAGCCTTGCCAGCGACACGGTACGGCGCATCGAGCCCATTGGCCACGCGATCTGGTATCTCACCGGACACGGCATCAGCATCGCCAAGGACATTACGCAAACAGGCCAATTCCGCAACCTGTTCAATCGGCCGGATGATTCGACGAGCCTGCCGAACAATCTGGTGAGTTCGGTCACCACCGATCCGCAACACCGGCTTTGGGTGGGCACTTACGGCGGTCTGGCCATGCTGGAATCCGATCCGGACGATTCGTCGTATCGCTTCAGCACGATCGGCATTTCGCAAGGCTTGAGCAGCGACAACATCAACGCGGTGCAAGCGGACAACCAGGGCAATCTATGGGTGAGCTTGCCTAACGGTGTCGCGAAGATAGACGGCCAGACGCACGCCGTGCACAACCTCAGCGTCCGCGATGGGCTGCGCATATCCAGTTACATCTACGCGGCGGCGGCGCGCGCGCCGACCGGCGAGATCATGTTCGGCGGCCTGGGCGGACTTACCGTGGTGCGGCCGACTTGGAAACCGGTGCATCATGCGGACGCACCGTTGGTGGTGACGCGTGCCGTCGTCAACGGCGCGGCGCTCCCGTACGGGGAGCTTCCGCCATCGAACGAGTCCCTGACGCTCAAACCGCACAATCGCAGCCTTCGCGTCGATTTCGCGCTGCTCGACTATCAGCCGCCGCAAGAAACCAGCTACAGCTACCGCATGGAGGGGTTCGACGACGCCTGGATCGAAGTGCCGCGCGGCAGCCTTCCCAGCGCGATCTACACCAACCTGCCGCACGGCACTTACGCCTTGCACCTGCGCGCGACGACGCAAGGTCTGCAATCGCGCGTCGTGGAAACCACGGTGCGCATTGTCGCCGCGCCGCGCTGGTACGAAACCATCACGGCCATGGTTGGCGCAGCGGTGTTGGCCCTTGGCGTGTTGTTGGGCGTGGTCCAGCTGCGCACGCTGTACTTGCGCCGTCAGGCGATGCATTTGCAAGAGCAGGTCGATTTGCGCACGCGTGACCTGACCAACGCCAACGAACGCTTGGATCAGCTGGCGAGCACCGACGAACTGACCGGCGTGTTCAATCGCCGCCGCCTGCTCGAAATGGCCGAGGGCATCCGGCGACTCGCACGCGACGGCAACGCATGCATCGCCTTGCTCGATCTGGATCATTTCAAGCAGGTCAACGATTCTTACGGCCATCTCGCGGGCGATCAGGTCATCCGTGTGGCATGCGGCATACTGCTGCAACATTGCCGCGACGGCGATGTGGTCGGTCGCTACGGCGGCGAAGAACTGCTGGTATGTCTGCCGGATGGCACACTGGAGCAAGGCATGGCGGTTGCCGAACGCATCCGCGACGCGCTCGCCAGCGGTCCGGTCATGCACGAGGGGCAGTCGATCGTCATCACCGCCAGCATCGGCGTCGCCGCGTGGCGCGAAGGCGAAACGCTTTCGCAGTGGCTTACGCGAGCGGACGGCGCGCTGTATGAAGCCAAGCACGGCGGCCGCAATCGCTGCATGGCGGCGCGCTGACCAAACGCGCTTCGCCTCGCCGTCGCCAAACAACAACGGGCGCCGAAGCGCCCGTGTTGATGCCGCCCATGCAATCGCGATCAGATCGCGTAATACATCTGGAATTCCAGCGGATGCGTGCTGGCGCGGTAACGCGTCACTTCCTGCATCTTCAGTTCGATGTAGGCATCGATGAAGTCGTCTGTGAACACGCCGCCGGCCTTGAGGAAGTCGCGATCCTTGTCGAGCGCTTCGAGCGCGGCGTCGAGGCTGGAGCACACCTGCGGGATGTTCTTCTCTTCTTCCGGCGGCAGATCGTAGAGATCCTTGTCGGCCGGCGCACCCGGGTCGATCTTGTTCAAGATACCGTCCAGACCGGCCATCATCAGCGCGGTGAAGGTGAGGTAGCCCGACTGCATCGGATCGGGAAAGCGCACTTCGATGCGGCGGCCCTTCGGGTTGGACACGAACGGAATGCGGCAGCTCGCCGAACGATTGCGCGCGGAGTAGGCCAGCATCACCGGCGCTTCGAAACCCGGCACCAGGCGCTTGTAGCTGTTGGTAGTGGAGTTGGCGAACGCGTTGATGGCCTTAGCGTGCTTGAAGATGCCGCCGATGTACCACAGCGCGGTCTGCGACAGGCCGCCGTAGAGATCGCCGGAGAACAGGTTCTTGCCGTCCTTCGCCAACGACTGATGCACGTGCATGCCGCTGCCGTTGTCGCCGACGATCGGCTTGGGCATGAAGGTGACGGTCTTGCCGTTCTGATGCGCGACGTTCTTGATGACGTACTTCATCGTCATCAGTTCGTCGGCCTTCTTCACCAGCGTGTTGAACTTGGTGCCGATTTCGCACTGGCCGGCGTTAGCCACTTCGTGGTGATGCACTTCCACCACCTGGCCGAGCGATTCCAGCACTTTGCACATGTCGGCGCGCAGGTCGCCCAGCGAGTCGACCGGGCTCACGGGGAAGTAACCGCCCTTCACGCCCGGACGATGGCCGCTGTTGCCTTCGTCGTACTTGAAGCGCGAGCTCCACGCGGCTTCCTGCGATTCGATTTCGTAGAACACGCGGCCCATGTCGTTCTGCCAGCGCACGGAATCGAAGATGAAGAATTCCGGTTCCGGGCCGAAGAACGCGGTGTCGGCCAGGCCCGTGGATTTCAGAAACGCTTCGCCACGCTTGGCGATGGAGCGCGGATCGCGGCCGTAGGCCTGCATGGTGCTGGGTTCGAGCACGTCGCAATGCAAAACCAGCTGCGTGTGACCGCTGAACGGATCGAGGTAAGCCGTGTCCGGATCGGGCAGCAGCACCATGTCCGATTCGTTGATGCCCTTCCAGCCGGAGATCGACGAACCGTCGAACATCTTGCCGTCTTCGAACGTCGATTCGTCGATGGCATGCGCTGGGAAGGTAACGTGGTGATGCTTGCCGAGCATGTCGGCGAAACGCAGGTCGACGAACTCGACCTCATGTTCCGTGATCAGGTCGAGCACTTGCTTGGCGGACATGTAAAACCTCGATGATGTCGTGAAATGGGGGATCGCGCGTGCTTCTATGGCAAGCACCGTACCAACTTCAAAAAGATTTGCGGTTCAAAATCTTACACAAAATCCGACGGGCGATGCGAGCATCTGTTGCACCAAATAAATGCCTATTTTGCACCATATAGGTGCAACTGGCTTTGCTAGCTCGCTTACTTTCGGCAAGGAAAACTTAAGCGTTAAGTTATACCGTTTTTGTGTCGGCGCTTGTTCCGCCGCGCTATCCCGATAAGGAGCCTCCGCGTGCACGACCTTTTGAACGTGATCCTGCTGGGCATCGTGGAGGGTATTACCGAATTTCTGCCCATCTCCAGTACCGGACATCTGCTGATTGCGGAGAAGTTCGGGCTCGGCTCCCGTTCGGATCTCTTCAATGTAGGCATTCAGGCGGGAGCGATTCTCGCCATCACGCTCATCTATTGGAACCGCATCTGGCAATTGCTGACGCAATGGCAGGAGCCAGCCAACCGCGCGTATCTGACCAAGCTGATCGTGGCGTTCTTCATTACGTGCGTACTGGGTCTGGTGGTCACACATTACGGCTTCAAACTTCCCGAAACGGTGACGCCGATCGCCTGGGCGTTGCTGATCGGCGGTTTTTGGATACTGGGTGCAGAGGCGGTGGCCGCACGCCAAATCGATCGCAGCGAGGTGACGTGGCGCGTGGCCATTCTGGTCGGCATCGCGCAGATGGTGGCGGGCGTGTTTCCGGGTACCTCGCGTTCGGGCGCGACCATTTTCACGGCGATGCTCGCCGGCACCAGCAATCGACCGGCGGCCACGGAGTTTTCGTTTTTGGTGGGCATACCGACCATGTATGCCGCCACGGGTTACGAACTTTTGAAAGTCGTAAAGAGTGGTGGC
>DATJMR010000248.1:0-10210 GCA_035508595.1 Dyella sp. | reverse complement strand
CGACACGCTGCGCGCGCAATTGCATGCCGGCGTTACATGCCTGGTGAAAGGCTCGCATTCGTCGGGCATGGATCAGGTGGTGACCGCGCTCAAACATGATCGACCCGAGGAGGGCGCGCCGCATGTTGCTTGAACTGGCCGAATGGTTCGCGCGGCACTTCGCCACGCCGCACCTGTTTCAATACATCACCTTCCGCACGATCATGGCAACATTGACGGCGATGGCGATGTCGTTGCTGTTCGGTCCCGCGCTGATTCGCAAGCTCGCGGCGCTCAAAGCGGGCCAGGTGGTGCGCAAGGATGGTCCGCAAACGCATTTGTCCAAGGCCGGCACGCCCACCATGGGCGGCGTGATGATTCTGTTGGCCGTGGCGATTGCTACGCTGCTATGGGCGGATCTCAACAATCGCTACGTGTGGCTCGTGCTGGCAGTACTGCTGTGCTATGGCGCGATCGGTTTCTACGACGACTACCGCAAGCTGGTGTTGAAAGACAGCCGCGGCCTGGCTTCGCGTTGGAAATATTTCTGGCAATCGGTTTTCGGTATCGGAGCGGCGTGGTTTCTCTATCACACCGCATCGCTCCCGGCCGAGACGGCCCTGTACGTGCCCGTGTTCAAGCATGTGGCGGTGCCACTCGGTGCGTTCTTCGTGGTGGTCGCCTATTTCATGGTCGTGGGTTTTTCAAACGCGGTGAATCTCACCGACGGTTTGGATGGCCTGGCCATCATGCCCACGGTGTTGGTCTCCGGTGCACTGGGCGTTTTCGCGTATCTCGCCGGCAATCGCGTGTTCTCCGAATACCTGGCGATTCCCGCCATTCCCGGCTCCGGCGAACTCGCCGTGTTCTGCGGCGCATTGTCAGGCGCAGGGTTGGGATTCCTTTGGTTCAACACCTATCCCGCGCAAGTGTTCATGGGTGATGTCGGTGCGCTCGCCATCGGCGCGGCATTGGCCGCGATTGCGGTGATCGTGCGGCAGGAAATCGTGCTGCTGATCATGGGCGGCGTGTTCGTCATGGAAACGGTGTCGGTCATGATGCAGGTCGCCAGTTTCAAGATGACCGGCAAGCGCATCTTCCGCATGGCGCCGATTCATCACCACTTCGAATTGAAAGGCTGGCCCGAACCACGGGTCATCGTGCGGTTTTGGATCATCAGCGTGGTGCTGGTGCTTATCGGTTTGGCAACGTTGAAGGTGCGTTGAGGCATGTTCGGTTTGGACACAACCCAAGCAAAGCGCCGGCAGGGCCCGCGCGGCAAGTTCGATTTGCCGTTGCTGGTGGCCCTGGTCGGCCTTGCCTGTGTGGGTGTCGTGATGGTGACGTCCAGTTCGATCGCGGTAGCCGATTCTCAGCATTGGGGTGAGTTCTACTTTCTGAAGAGACACCTCATGTATCTCTCGTTGGGGCTGGTGGCCGCAGGCGTGGCGATGCGCACCGAGTTGAAGGTGGTGGAAAAGCATGCCTTCTTGTTCATGCTGGTGGCCTTCATCATGTTGCTGGCGGTGTTCGTGCCGCATCTGGGCATGCGGCTCAACGGCGCGCGCCGCTGGCTCAACCTGCTGGTCACCTCGTTCCAGCCGGTCGAAGCGGTAAAACTGATCCTGGTGGTGTATATCGCCAGCTATCTGGTGCGTCACCGCGAGAGCATCGAGACGCGCTTCCTTGGTCTGATCAAGCCGATTGCGGTATCGGGCATCATCGTGTTGCTGCTGCTTGCGCAGCCGGACTTCGGCTCGGCCACGCTGGTGATTGCAGTGACGATCGCGATGGTCTGGCTTGGTGGCGCGCGCCCGATTTTTCTGCTCATCATGGGGCTTCCGTTGATGCCGTTGCTGGCGATCGCGGCGACCAGCGAAAGCTATCGCATGAAGCGTTTGACCACCTTCCTGCATCCGTGGGATCACCCGTTCGACGATGGCTTCCAGTTGACCCAATCGCTGATGGCGATCGGCCGCGGCGAGTGGGCCGGCGTGGGTTTGGGTTCGAGCGTATTGAAGCTCTCCTACCTGCCCGAAGCGCATACCGACTTCATTTTTGCGGTGATCGGCGAAGAACTGGGCCTGGTCGGCATCGTCACGGTCATGGGTTTGTTCGCGCTGGTCGTGTGGCGCGGTTTGCACATCGGATTGAAAGGGGTGGAAGTCGGCCAGCGGTTTGCCGGATACATCGCCTTCGGCATCTCGCTGATGATCGGTTTGCAGACCATGGTGTCGATCGGCGTGAATCTTGGCGCGCTGCCGACCAAGGGTCTCACCTTGCCGTTGATCAGCTACGGCGGCTCGTCGATCGTGCTCACCTGCGCGATGGCCGGCGTGTTGCTGCGCGCGACATACGAAATCAATCGCGCACTCGACGCGCGGCAGATGGCGACACGCGTATCGGAAGCCGCCGTGTCCGAGGCGCATCCCGTCAGCGCGCGCGAGCGCGAAGCGGAGGCGGCATGAGCGCGCAAGCACCCGTGCTGATCATGGCCGGTGGCACCGGCGGCCACATTTTCCCTGGTCTTGCCGTAGCCGAAACGCTTCGTGCGCAAGGCGTGCCGGTGGTGTGGCTGGGTGCGGCGGGCGGTATGGAAACGAAAGTGGTTCCGGCGCATGGCATCGAGCTGCATATCATCAGCGTGGGCGGTTTGCGCGGCAAAGGTTTGAAGACGCGCCTGCTGGCGCCGTGGATGTTGTTGCGCGCCTTGCTGTCGTCGGTCGCGGTATTGAATCGCTTGAAGCCGCGCAGTGTGTTGTCGATGGGCGGTTATGTTGCAGGCCCCGGCGGGATTGCTGCGCGTCTGTTGCATCGTCCGCTGCTGGTGCACGAACAAAACCGTGTGGCGGGTTTCACCAATCGCAAGCTGGCTGTGCACGCCCGCCGTGTGATGGCGGGTTTCGCCGACAGTCTGCCCAATGCCGAATGGGTGGGCAATCCCGTGCGCAGCACGATCGCCTCGCTGCCGCCGCCTTCGCAGCGCATGGCCGGTCGTGACGGCAAGCCGCGTCTGTTGGTCTTGGGCGGCAGCCTCGGCGCGCGTGCGTTGAACGTGTCTATTCCTCAAGCGCTCGCGGAAATGCCGGCGGATCAGCGACCGGAGGTGCTCCATCAATGCGGCAACCGCGGCATCGACGAAGCACGCAAGGCGTATGCCGATGCCGGTGTAGAGGCGCGCATTGTGCCTTTCATCGAAGACATGGCAGGCACGTATGCATGGGCCGATCTGGCGGTGTGTCGCGCAGGCGCCTTGACGCTCGCCGAACTGACCGCATGCGGTTTGGGCGCGGTGCTGGTGCCGTTCCCCCACGCCGTGGACGACCACCAAACACGCAATGCCGAGGCGCTGGTCGCCGCCGGCGCGGCCCAATTGATACAGGAGCGTGATCTGAATACGAAAGCTCTGGCGCAGCAGCTGAGCACGTTGCTGGGTCATCGCGCCAACTTGCTTGCCATGGCCGAAGCCGCGCGCACGTTGGCCAAGCCGGATGCCGCCGCGGATATCGCACGCGCCTGTGTGGAGGTGGCCGCATGACGCCGCGCCGCTTGCTCGCCCACGAAGACTTGATGAGCACCTTCCGCCGCGTGCATTTCATCGGCATCGGCGGCGTCGGCATGAGCGGCATTGCCGAAGTGCTGCACAACCTTGGCTATGCCGTGTCCGGCTCGGATCGTAGCGAATCGCCGACGGCTCAGCGCCTGCGTCAGCTTGGGATCGATGTGCGTATCGGTCATGCCGCCGCGCATATCGGGGACGCCGATGTCGTGGTCACGTCGAGCGCGATCAAGAACGACAATCCGGAACTGGTCGCGGCGCATGAGGCGCGCATTCCGGTGATTCCGCGCGCGGAGATGCTGGGCGAGTTGATGCGTTTTCGTCGCGGCATCGCGATTGCGGGCACGCACGGTAAAACCACCACGACCAGTCTTGCCGCCAGCGTGTTGGCCGAAGCCAATTACGACCCGACCTTTGTGATCGGCGGTCAGTTGAACGCGGCCGGCGCCAACGCGCGCCTGGGCACGGGACAGTATCTGGTCGCCGAAGCGGACGAATCGGACGGTTCGTTCCTGCTGTTGTCGCCGGTGATCGCGGTCGTCACCAATATCGATGCGGATCATCTGGAAAATTATCAGGGCGATTTCGCGCTGGTCCGCAAAGCCTTTTCGGATTTCCTGCATCGCCTGCCGTTCTACGGTCTCGCCGTGTTGTGCGTGGACGATCCGGAAGTTCGGGAATTGGCCAAGATCACCGCGCGTCGTGTGATGACCTACGGCATCGAATCCTCTGACGCCGACGTGCGTGCGATCAACGTGCGGCAGCAAGGTTTCGAGATGCACTTCGATCTGCTGCTGCCGGGCGTCGGCAAGCCGATGCCGGTCGTGCTGAACCTGCCGGGTCGCCACAACGTGCTCAATGCGCTGGCCGCGGCGTCGATCGGTTGGCAGCTCGGTGTGGAAGCGCAGGCCATCGCACACGCGTTGGCGAACTTCCAAGGTGTTGGTCGCCGCTTCCATCGCCGAGGCGAAATCGCGCTCGATCACGGCAAGGCGATGCTGGTGGATGACTACGGCCATCATCCGCGCGAAATCGCAGCGGTATTCGCCGCGGCGCGCGGCGGCTGGCCGGAGCGCCGTCTCGTGGTGGGTTTCCAACCGCACCGTTACAGCCGCACGCGCGACCTGCTCGACGATTTCGCCAACGTGTTGGCCGAAGCCGATGTGTTGGTGCTGACCGACGTCTATCCGGCTGGCGAGGCGCCGATTGCCGGTGCGGACGGCCGTGCGCTGGCGCGCGCTGTACGTGCACGCGGCAAGGTCGATCCGGTGCTCATCAGCCATCCGCGCGAATTGAAAGACACCTTGCCGACCTTGCTGCGCGACGGCGATTTGCTGTTGCTGCTCGGGGCCGGCGACATCGGCAGTACAGCGGTAGAACTGGCACAAACGGGTCAATTGAGGACAAGCGATACATGAGAACGATCACCGACCCCGCACAATTTGGTCGCGTCGCTGTCGTCATGGGCGGTAGCTCGGCCGAGCGCGAGGTGTCGCTCGACTCTGGCCGCAACGTGCTGGCCGCTTTGAAAGGGCGGGGCGTGGACACGCACGCGATCGACGGTATTCCCGCGTTGCTGGACGCATTGCGCGCTGGACATTTCGCGCGCGTGTTCAACATCCTCCACGGCCAGCACGGCGGCGGCGAAGACGGCGTGCTGCAGGGCGCGCTGGAATCGCTCAACGTGCCATACACCGGCTCCGGCGTGTTGGGTTCCGCGCTGTCGATGGACAAAACGCGTTCGAAGCGCGTGTGGCAATCGCTGGGCTTGCCAACGCCGAAATTCGTCGCGCTTCCGCGTGGCGCCGATGTGCACGCGGCCGCCAAGCAGATCGGTTTTCCATTGATCGTGAAGCCGGCTTGCGAAGGTTCCAGCGTCGGCGTGACGCGCGTCTTTGAAGAAAAAGACCTGGATGCCGCCGTGGCGTTGGCAGAGAAATATCCCGGCGACCTGCTGATGGAAACCTTGATCGAGGGCGACGAACTCACCGTCGGCATTCTCCGTCGCCAGGTGTTGCCCAGCATCCACATCGTGCCCAAAGGCGCGTTTTACGATTACAACGCCAAGTACATCGCCGAAGACACGCGCTACATCTGCCCTGGCCTGGAAGGCGAAGCGGAAGCCACCTTGCGCGCAGTGTCACTGGAAGCGTTCGACGCGCTAGGTTGCTACGGCTGGGGCCGCGTCGACGTGATGCGCGATCGCCAAGGCCGCAACTGGCTGCTGGAAGTGAACACCGCACCGGGCATGACATCGCATTCGCTGGTGCCCAAGGCCGCGGCGGTAGCGGGTATCGACTATCAGGAACTGTGCTGGCGCGTGCTCGAAACCAGTTTCAGGGAGGATGCATGAGGGGAAGCATTCGCCTCGTCGCCTGGTGCCTGGCCATCGCGTTGGTGGTCTTGCCGATCGTCGGCGTGTTGCGCGGCTGGTTTGCCACCGATCGCTGGCCGGTCACCCAGTTGACGATGCAGGCCGAGTTCAAGCACGTAAGCGCGGATCAGATTCGCGCCGCCGTGCTGCCGCGCCTGGGCAAAGGCTTTTTTGCGTTGGATCTGGACAGCGTGCAAAAAGCGGTCGCCGCACTGCCATGGGTGGAGTCGGTGGAAGCAAGCAAGCGTTGGCCCGATACCTTGTTGCTGCGCATTTACGAGCGCCAACCGTTTGCGCGTTGGAACTCGCAACAGTTGATCAGCCGCGAAGGCAAAGTATTCGAAGTGCCCGACGCGGCAACCTACAGCCAGCTCCCGGATCTGCGCGGGCCGGACGATCATCTTGCCGAAGTGGTGAGTTTTTTTGCCGACGTGCAAAAAGCGTTCTCCAGCGCGCATCTGAGAATCGTCGGTGTGACCTTGACCGACCGCGGCAGTTGGAGCGTGGCAACGGATTCGGGCGCGCAAATCGTGATCGGCGATCGCAATCAGGCCGGTCGCCGCTTGCGCCGTTTCATCGATGTGTACGCAAAAGTGGTCGCCGGTCATCCGCAAGGCTTCGAGTACGCCGATCTTCGTTACACCAACGGCTTTGCCGTGAAATGGCCGCAAGCGCCGGCCGCCCCGACCGCCGGAGGCACGCCCCGCACATGAAAGGCAAAAACGAAAAACAGTTGGTAGTCGGCCTGGATATCGGCACGTCGAAAGTCGTGGCGATCGTGGGCGAATACGAACCGGGCGAACCGATCGAAGTGATCGGCATCGGTTCCCACGTGTCGCGCGGCATGAAGCGAGGTTCGGTGGTGGATATCGAATCCACCGTGCACTCGATCCAGCGCGCCGTGGAAGAAGCCGAACTCATGGCCGGCTGCGATATCCGCTCGGTGTACGCTTCGATTTCCGGCAGCCATCTGGAAACGCGCAATTCGCACGGTACCGCGGCGATTCGCGATCGCGAAGTCGCGCCGGGCGATCTGGAACAAGTGCTGGAGGCCGCCAGTGCGGTGGCGATCCCGGCGGATCGGAAGGTCTTATATAAGGAGTCGCAGGAATACCGCATCGACGGCCAGGATGGCATCCGCTCGCCCGTGGGCATGAGCGGTGTGCGCCTGGAAGCCTCGGTGCATCTGGTGACCGGCGCTGCGGCGGCGGTGCAGAACATCAGCAAATGCATCCAGCGCTGCGGTCTTTCCGTGGACGAACTGGTACCGTCCGCCGTCGCCAGTTCGAAGGCGGTGCTGACCGACGACGAACGCGAACTCGGCGTGTGTCTGGTCGACATTGGCGCGGGCACCACGGATATCGCGATCTACACGCAAGGCGCGATCCGCTATACGAAGTCGCTGCCGGTGGGCGGCGACCAGGTGACCAACGATATCGCCTATGGCGTGCATACGCCGACCGCGCATGCCGAAGAAATCAAGATCAAGTACGCCTGCGCGCTGGCGCAATTGGCGCATGCGGAAGAAACCATTCAAGTACCGAGCGTGGGCGATCGCCCGCCGCGCCGGCTGGCGCGTCAGTCGCTCGCGCAGAGCGTGCAGGCGCGTTACGAAGAAATTTTCGAGATGGTGCAGGACGAACTGCGTCGTTCCGGTTACGACAGTCTGGTCGCGGCAGGTGTGGTGCTCACCGGCGGCGCATCGCGCATGGAAGGCGCGTTGGAACTGGCCGAAGAAATTTTCCACAAGATGGTGCGCATCGGCGTGCCGCAGCACGTCAATGGTCTGGGCGAAGTGATCGCCAATCCGCTGCATTCCACCGGCGTGGGTCTGTTGCTGCATGGCGCGCGGTCCGGCGGCATGCGGGTCAGCGGTCCCAGCGGCGGCAGCATGGGCGGTTTGGTCGACAAGCTGCGTACCTGGATCACCAAGAACTTTTAAAGAAACCGAATTTGGGCGGCGCAGGAGGCGCAGCCAGGGCGAATGGAGGTTCGCTCACCACCACGGGAAGACAGGAGTCGTACCGCGGTTACAACGACAACGAAAGCTCTACGGAGGACGGGAAATGTTTGAATTGGTCGAAAAATTGGCACCCAATGCGGTGATCAAAGTCATCGGCGTGGGCGGCGGCGGCGGTAACGCCGTGGCGCACATGCTCAACTCCAACATTGAAGGCGTCGACTTCGTCGTCGCCAACACCGACGCGCAGGCCATGAAGGGTTGCGGTGGCCGTATGCACCTGCAGCTTGGCGCCAATGTCACCAAAGGCTTGGGCGCCGGTGCGAATCCGGAAGTCGGTCGTCAGGCCGCGCTGGAAGATCGCGAGCGTATCGAAGAAATGCTCGAGGGCGCCGACATGGTGTTCATTACTGCCGGCATGGGCGGCGGCACCGGCACGGGCGCCGCGCCGGTGGTCGCGCAGTTGGCGAAAGAGAAGGGCATTCTGACGGTGGCGGTGGTGACCAAGCCGTTCCCGTTCGAAGGTCGTCGTCGCATGCAGGTTGCCTTGAAGGGTATCGAAGACCTGTCGCAACACGTCGATTCGCTGATCACGGTGCCGAACGAGAAGTTGCTGTCGGTGCTCGGTCGCGAAGTGACCCTGCTCAATGCCTTCAAAGCCGCCAACGATGTGCTGCAAGGCGCGGTGCAAGGCATCGCCGATCTGATCACCAGCCCGGGTCTGATCAACGTCGACTTTGCCGACGTGCGCACGGTGATGAGCGAAATGGGTCTGTCGATGATGGGTTCGGGCACGGCTCGCGGCGACGATCGCGCACAGGCCGCCGCCGAAGCCGCCATCAACAATCCGCTGCTGGAAGACGTCAACCTCAATGGCGCGTGCGGCATCCTGGTGAACGTGACTGCGGGTCCGAACCTCACCATGCGCGAATTCGACGAAATCGGCCGCATCATCCACGACTTTGCCAGCGAAGACGCCACGGTAGTGATCGGCACCTCGCTCGATCCGGAAATGCAGGACGACGTGCGCGTGACGGTGGTCGCCACCGGCCTCAACCGCGCCACCGCCCGTCAGCCGATCCGCCCGGTGGTTACCCAACAGGTCGAGATGCGCCAGCGTCCGCGCCCGATGGTATTGCGTACCGGTACGGGCAACGAAGTCGTGGATTACGCACAGCCGGATGTGGCCATCGGCAACCCGCGCGGCGGCGAGAGCGCGGCCAAGAGCGCGGACCCGAGCTTCGACTACCTCGACATCCCTGCCTTTCTGCGCCGTCAGGCCGACTAACGAGCACTCAAAAATGTGAAGAAGTGTGAAGAGCATGAACTAACGACGCATTAACTTGTCAGAGTTCCCTGTGCCGGGCGTGGAGGGGTATCCTCCCTGTCCGCTGCCCGGTTGCCGCCGGATTGCCGGCTGCAGAAGGGGACATCTTGATGTCGGCTGGCGTCGCGTTCGCGCGTTGAATGCGATAGACAGTGCGGTCTTAAGGATGGCGCACGATCAGCAGGTGTGGAGGGGGATTCGCACCACTGGTCCAAAATCCCGTTGCCGGAACTTCCCGTCCCCGGCGCGGGGTTTTGTGTCACATCGCAAGTACTTGATCTACCAGGGGTGCTTGCATCATCAGATGCGAATGAATCGCATTATTTGATGAAAGGAAAATGAAGGCTTGGCCGGACTGTACGGTACGGTTTGTTTTTCCGCAGGTTAAGACTGTGTTAGCATCCCAGCTCGAATTGGCTGCTGCCCCTATAGGTACCCAATAAATGATTAAGCAGCGTACGTTGAAAAACATCATCCGTGCCACCGGCGTCGGTCTGCATACCGGCGACAAGGTCTACATGACGTTGCGTCCGGCGGCCCCGAATACCGGCATCATTTTCCGCCGCACTGACCTCAATCCTCCGGTTGAGATCCATGCGCGTCCCGATCACGTGGGTGACACGCGTTTGTCGACCACGCTGGTCAACGGCGACGTGCGTGTTTCGACGGTGGAGCATTTGCTGTCGGCGATGGCGGGTCTGGGCATCGACAACGCGTATGTCGACCTGTCCGCGCCGGAAGTGCCGATCATGGACGGCAGCGCCGGTCCGTTCGTATTCCTGCTGCAGTCGGCAGGCATCGAAGAACAGTCGGCGGCCAAGCGCTTCATCCGCATCAAGAAGCCGGTGAAGGTGCAGGAAGGCGATAAATGGGCGAGTTTTGAGCCCTTCGAAGGCTTCAAGGTGGGTTTCTCGATCGAGTTCAATCACCCCATCATTTCCAAGCGCACCTCGCGGGCCGAGATCGATTTCTCCACCACTTCGTTCGTCAAGGAAGTGAGCCGCGCGCGTA
>DATJMR010000247.1:0-8283 GCA_035508595.1 Dyella sp. | reverse complement strand
GGATGGATCCAGCAGATGTCATCGCCTACGGTCCAGACACGCCAGCCGTCTTTGCGATAACCCTCCGGCGGAATCAGCATCGCCAAGTTGGTTTTACCGCACGCGGAAGGGAATGCCGCCGCGACGTAGTGCGTTTGACCTTGCGGATTTTCGATACCGACGATCAGCATGTGTTCGGCCAACCAGCCTTCGCGCCGCGCCTGGAAACTGGCGATGCGCAAGGCGTGGCATTTCTTGCCGAGCAGGGCGTTGCCGCCGTAGCCGGAGCCGTAGGACTTGATCGTCAACTCTTCCGGGAAATGCATGATGAAGCGCCGTTCCGGATCGAGCTCGCCCGTGGAGTGCAGGCCTTTTACAAAGCGGCCTTCGCGCTCGATGCGTTCCAGCGCAGCCGTACCCATGCGCGTCATGGTGCGCATGTTGGCCACCACGTAGGGGCTGTCGGTAATTTCCACGCCGCAACGCGAGAGCGGTGAATCGATCGGACCCATGCAGTAGGGAATCACGTACATGGTTCGGCCTTCCATACACCCTTCGAACAAGGCATCGATCTTGGCGTGCGCGTCGGCCGGCGCCATCCAATGGTTGTTCGGACCCGCATCGGCCTCGTCCTTCGTGCACACGAAGGTGAGGTGCTCCACGCGCGCCACGTCGGACGGATTGGAGCGGTGCAGGTAGCAGCCCGGATGGGTCTGCTGATTCAGTTCGATCAAATCCCCGCTCTGCAGCATCTGCTGCACGAGTGCTTGGTACTCGGCGTCCGAGCCATCGCACCAGTGGATGGTCGCGGGGCGGGTCGTAGCCGCCACGTCATTAACCCATCGCTCAAGCGTATCCAGCTTGTTCTTCATGCTCCCCTCACTTTGGTATACCCAGAAAAGGAAGAGAAGACGGTATGTTACGAGTACTGGCATTGCAAGGTTGCACGCAGCAAAGCGCGTGCCGGCGGGCTTTGCGGGCCTTCGATTCCGCCAGCCCGATTTAGGCCGGAATCAGCGTGGCGATCATGTGCTCCACGTACGCCTCGAACTCCTCGTGGCTCAAACGTGGCAGACCCAGCGTGAAGTTGAGCTGCAGGAATCCGACGTAGGCGGCGTAGGTCAGGCGGGCGCGATTGAGCGCTTCGACGGGTTCCAATCCCGCTTCGGTATAAGCCGTGTGAAGGAACTCGGTGCGTCGCTTGGACACGCGAGCCATCACCGGCACCACCAGCGGGTGATCCAGCGCCTTCAACAGCGCGGCGTAAACGCGGTGCGGATGCAGTTCGTGGGCGACGCGGCGAAAAAGTTCGGGCAAACGCTCGCGCGGGTCGGGGATCGCCTCGATCTGGCTGATGATTTCCCGTTCGCCGTATTGCTCCCAGCGTTCCAGCGCGGCCTGAAGCAGGGCCTCGCGCGTGCGGAAGTGCCAGTAGAAGCTGCCCTTGGTAACGCCAAGCTGACGAGCAAGTGCTTCGACAGCCAGTGCGCCGACGCCTTGTTCGGCAATCAGATTGAGAGCGGCGTCTTCCCAGTCTTCGGCGGAAAGGCGCGTACGTTCGGGTTTTTGACGGACATTCATTTCCGTATGGTAGCCCATGCCAACGGGAAACTGTGGTCGATCTTGCGCGCAAGATGACCGGGAATGGTGGATTTTCGGGTGGGTTGACGGCGCCCGGCCACGCCATCCATACTCATGCGTATGGATTCCGCTCAGGCCAATCAGACCTCGTTCGCCACCGCCGATGGGTTGGCGCTGGCGTTGGACGTGCGCCATACGGAGGGCACGCCGACACTGCTGTTCGCGCACGGATTCGGCCAGACGCGCGGCGCCTGGAATGCGGCGGCCACCGCCTTGGCGCATCGCGGCTGCCGTTGTGTCACTTATGACAGTCGCGGTCACGGAGAAAGCGGACGGGCTTCGGGCGGCGACTACCATATGCAGCATTTCGTGGACGATCTGCTTGCCCTGGCTCATGCACAGCCGGAGTCACCCATTCTGGTGGGCGCATCGATGGGCGGACTGCTGGGTTTGGTCGCGGCCGGGGAAATGCGACCGTCGCCGTTCCGCGCACTGGTTCTGGTCGATATCACACCGCGATGGGAAACGGCAGGCGTCCAGCGCATCCTGGCTTTCATGCAGGCGCATCCGGATGGGTTTGCGAGCTATGCGCAAGCCGCGGATCAGATCGCGACGTATTTGCCGCAGCGTCGCGAACGCAAAAGCGAAGAACAATTGCGCCCGCTCTTGCGCGAGGGCGCGGACGGCCGCCTTCGCTGGCACTGGGATCCGGCCTTGCTGGCGGGTGGCCTGGTGAGCGAGAGCGAACGCTATCAACCACGATTGCTTCAGGCTGCGGCAAAGGTCGATGTACCGGTACTGCTGCTTTCGGGCGAACGCAGCGATGTCGTCTCGCAGCACACCGTCGAAGAATTTCTCGCGCTGGTACCGCATGCGCAGCATGCGCAAGTGAAAGGCGCGACCCACATGTTGGCCGGGGATGCGAACGATGCATTCACGGCTGCGATTGCAGGCTTTATCGAAAGCCTGGAGCCGGCCGCCGCCCCGGAGGGCGGGGCCAAGCAACCTGCCATGAGGTGTTGAGATGTCCGTACTACTCACTGTGTTGGCGGCGCTCATTGCGACCGGTATATGCGCTTACCATCGCAGCAGCCTGCGTGCGTGGGCGATTGCGACGATCGTAAGCACGCTGGTAGTGGGCCTGCTGGCCGGAGCTACCGCCACGATGGTGCTTTTGTTGGCGATCGAACTGGCGATTGCCGTGCCGTTGCTGATGCTCGATTTCCGTCGCAAGCAAATCAGCGCACCGCTGTTGAAAGTGTTTGCCAAAGTGACGCCAAAGTTGTCGGACACCGAGCAGACCGCGCTGGAAGCCGGCACGGTCGGCTTCGAAGGGGAATTGTTTTCCGGCAAACCCGATTGGCACGAATTGCTCAAGCAGCCTAAGCCTGAGTTGAGCGTGGAAGAAAAAGCGTTCCTCGACGGCCCGGTCGAACAACTATGCGGCATGCTCGACGATTGGCAGATCACGCACGAACTGGCCGATCTTCCGCCGGAAGTGTGGGACTTCATCAAGAAGCATCAATTCTTCGGCATGATCATTCCCAAGCAGTACGGCGGCCTGGGTTTTTCCGCGCTCGCGCACTCGGCGGTGCTGCAGAAACTCGCCACGATGTCGGCGACCGTGGCATCCACGGTGGCGGTGCCCAACTCGTTGGGGCCGGCGGAATTGCTGCTGCACTACGGCAGCGACGAACAAAAGAATTTCTATCTGCCGCGCTTGGCCATCGGCGAAGAGATTCCGTGTTTTGCGCTCACCGGTCCGTATGCGGGCTCCGATGCCACGTCGATTCCGGACTATGGCGTCGTGTGCAAACAGATGGTCGACGGCGTCCCAACCGTTGGCATGCGTTTGAACTTCGACAAGCGCTACATCACGCTGGCGCCGATCGCCACGGTAGTGGGCCTGGCCTTCCGTTTGTACGATCCCGATCATCTGCTGGGCGACAAGGACGATCTCGGCATTACGCTTGCCCTGTTGCCGCGCAGTACGCCAGGGCTGGAAATCGGTCGTCGCCATTTTCCGCTCAATATCCCGTTCCAGAACGGACCTGTGCGCGGTAAAGACGTGTTCGCGCCGCTGTCGACACTGATCGGCGGTCCGCACATGGCCGGTCACGGCTGGCGCATGCTGGTGGAATGTTTGTCGGTAGGTCGCGCGATTTCCCTGCCGTCCAACGCGACCGGCGGCGTGCGCATGGCGGTGGCGGCGACCGGTGCGTATGCGCGCATGCGCAAGCAGTTCGGTCTGGCCGTGGCGCGTTTTGAAGGCGTGGAAGAAGCGCTGGCCCGCATCGGTGGTTTGACCTATGCCACGGCGGCGCTGTCTCGCGCGACTGCGGCGGCGGTCGATCGCGGCGAGAAGCCGGCAGTGCCGTCTGCCATCGCCAAATATCACGCCACCGAATGGGGGCGCGCCATTGCCGGCGATGCGATGGATGTGCACGGTGGCAAAGCCGTGCAGCTCGGCCCGAAAAATTACGCCGGCCGCGCGTGGCAGGGCGTGCCGATCGCGATCACCGTGGAAGGCGCGAACATCATGACGCGCAGCTTGATGATCTTTGGCCAGGGCGCCATTCGTTGCCATCCGTACGTGCTCAAGGAAATGCAGGCGCTGTCGATCGACGACTACAACGAGCGCCTGAAAGCGTTCGATCGCGCGTTGTTCGGACATATCGGCTTCGGCATTTCCAATGCGGTGCGCAGCTTTGTGCTTGGGTTCACCGGTGCACGCATAGGCGACTCGGCAGGCGACGCGTATGTGCGTCGTTACTACCGTAAGCTCAATCGTTACTCCGCGGCGCTTGCGCTTTGCGCCGACACGTTCATGGGTGTGTTGGGTGGCAAGTTGAAGTTCAAGGAAAAGCTCTCCGCGCGCCTGGGCGATGTGCTGAGTTATCTCTACATCGCCAGCGCGATGTTGAAGCGCTACGAAGACACCGGTCGTCCCGAGGCGGATCGCCCGCTGTTGGCATGGGCGTTCCATGAGTGCATGTGGCGCACGCAGATGGCGTTGGACGGCGCGATTCGCAACTTCCCGGTGCGTCCGGTTTCCTGGTTGTTGCGTGTGCTGGTGTTTCCATTCGGCCGCCGCGAAGTGCCGCCGTCGGATCGCCTGGGACGCCGCGTCGCCGCGATCATCACCGCGCCGGGCGAAGCGCGCGATCGCTTGCTTGAATGGGCCTATCTCACGCCGACGCCCAATAACACTGTGGGCCGCATGAACGAATTGTTGCCCGACGTGATTGCTGCCGAACCGGTCGAGCGCAAATTCGGCAAGGCGCTGAAGGCAGGCCAATTCGCATCGCACGACTACCTCGGCCAGCTCGACGAAGCGGTCAAAGCGGGCGTGATCGACGCAAGCGAAGCGGCGTTGCTCAAACGCGTGCGCGAAGGCGTATTCGAGTTCATCTCGGTGGATGACTTCGATCCGGCCGAATTGCGCTCGGCCATCACGCGCAAAGATCCCAAGAAATTGGCCGACGCGGCCTGATCGTTACATAGCTTGTCTTTCTTGCCGACGGCGACGTTTGTCGCCGTCACGGGGGATCTCATGAGCGCATCGATGCTGTCGCTGTACCAACGCATCACGCAATGGCCGGGTGGCCACTGGCTGTTTTCGCGCGCGGTTTGTCTGCGCGCGCCTTACTTCGCCACCATCGCGCCGCGCTTTGTAGCGCTGGAACCTGGGCGTTGCGAAGTGCGCTTATTCGATCGCCGGCGCGTGCACAACCACATCGGCACGGTGCATGCCATCGCGTTATGCAATCTCGCCGAACTCAGCGCCGGCGTCATGGCCGAAGCGACGATGCCGCCCGGCGTGCGTTGGATTCCAAAGGGTATGACAGTGGAATACCTCAGCAAGGCGATCGGCACCATGCATGCCGTCGCCACGCCGGAAGCGCCGATCGGTGTCGTCGATAGCGGCCGGGAGTGGCCAGTGCTCGTAGAGATCACGGATCCGGCCGGCGTCCCGGTGCTTCGTGCGCACATTACGATGTGGGTGTCGCCTCGAAAGCAGGCGTAACGCGTCGCCGCGACCAGGAGGGCTTCACAATGCGCCCACGTCGCAGCGCAATCCGCAGCAATACCGCAGAAACCACTAAAGAGACAGCTAAAGCGAGAACGGAAGCTTCCGCGCCGAATACGCCGCCGCTCAGCCAATCCGGTCCCGTACGCGACGATATCAACCAACCTTTATCGGTGGTTCCCGATACGGGAATACCGTAAATCGCGCCTTGCGTGATATTCCAGGCTGCATGCAGGCCGATGCAAGCCCACAGTGTTCGCGTCACGATAAAAATAAGCGCGAGCAGAATGCCGGCTTCGATAGCGATCGCTGCTGAACTCCACAACGTGGCACCAGGATTGAAGATGTGCGCAGCACCGAAAAAGATCGCGGAAATCGCTAAGGCCCACCAGGTGCCAAGCCCTTCCTCAATCACGCGGAACAGCACGCCACGTGTCGCGATCTCTTCGCCGATGCCGGCAGTAATGCCTGTGATCAGAATCGCGTGCGCCCAGTTCACCGAAGCATTCGTGCCAAGTACGTGATAGCTGCCGAACAGCCAGAGCAGCCCAACCACGGTACTGAATATTAAGAAACCGCCGACGAGGCCTGCAATGCCATAGGTGGGTATCGCGCGCAAGGAAAGTTCGCGCAGTGGCCGCCGTTCAATAAACAGCACCAGAATCGCATAGCCGATGACGGTAGCTAGAAGTTCTATCGACAAACCGGCGAGCACATGATCCAGTGGGCTTGCGGTCTTGCTCGTCCAGCCCAATGCCGCCACACCTCCGTGAACAACAAAGCCGATGCCGAACGCTAGGGCAGCGAAAATGACAATTCGTGCCAAAGGCGAAAAGACCAGCCAACGCTGCCAAGCTGGCGCATTCGGTGTCTGAAAGGCAATGTTTTCCTGCATAAGTGACCCCCGGGATGAACGTGCGGAAAGGTAGGCGGTGGATGCTTTTCCGAGCAGTGCCACACGTCACGCTTCAAATGGACAAGCGCTGCGTATACATCGATGTGAACGTCATGACGGTGCCGCCAACAGGCATCCGTTCTTGCCTTTGTCCTTGACTTGATACAGCGCGCGATCGGCAGCTTGAATCAACGCTTCATCCGAATCGACTTTTTCGCTCCACAGCGCAATGCCGATGCTGGCGCTTACGCGCGCAAGCATGGCGCCTTGTTCGGCTTGAAGAGGGTAAGGCTGCGCAAGCACATCGCAAATGTCCTGGCACCGCTGCATCAAGGGAGCGATGTCGCTGGCATCTTCGAAAATCAGCGCGAATTCGTCGCCGCCCAGGCGCGCCACCGTATCGTTCGCACGCACGTGATGACTCAGTCGTGCGGAAATGGCTTGCAGCAGCGCATCGCCTGCCGGATGGCCATGAGTGTCGTTCACCGCCTTGAAACCATCGATATCCACCAGCGCCAGCGCGAAGGGAAGGCCCTGGCCTACGCCTCGCTGGACCGCTGAGCGCAGATGGTCGTGAAACAACACACGATTGGGCAGTCCCGTCAGCATGTCGTGGGTCGCTTGATGGCGCACCTTCGCTTCGATGCGCTGGCGCTCGGCAATTTCCGATTGCAATTGCTGATTGCGCGAAGAGAGTTGCTCCAGCGCTTGTTGCAACTGCATGCGCGCGCTATGCAGTTCAAGGAATACGCGCACCTTCGATTGCAGAATCACGTCGTTGATCGGTTTGGCGATGTAATCGACGGCGCCCGAGCGATAGCCTTTGAGACGATTGAGATCGTCCGCATAAGCGGCGGTGACAAAAATCACCGGCGTATCGCGCAGTTGTTCGGCTTCACCCAGCAGTGCGGCAACTTCGAAGCCGTCCATATCTGGCATGTTTACATCGAGAAGAATCAACGCGAATTGTTGATCCAGGCAGAGCGACAGTGCCTGGTTGCCATTGCTGGCTTCGACCAATTCCGCGCCGCAATCGGCAAGCAAGCGACGCATGGCAACCAGGTTGGCATGCGTATCGTCGACGACCAATATTTTGGGAGATGATGTAGTCATGCCAGACAAAGCCGATTGAGCAGAGGGGCGATATCGGAAAGAGGAATGCAATGATCCGCGCCAGCGATATCCAGCGCGGCCGCGGGCATGGCGGACGCCGCGGCATCCTGCGGAGATTGCACGACAGCCATGCCGCCGAGCTGGCGAATGCGTTGCAAACCTGCCGCGCCGTCCGCATTGGCGCCGGTGAGGATCACGCCGATCAGCGTGTCGCGCCACACCTCGGCGGCGGCGTTGAACATAACGTCGATAGACGGCCGCGCGTGGTTCACGCGTGGGTCGGCGGACAGGGCGAAATGCAGATCGCTTTCCACCAGCAGATGGTAGCCGGACGGCGCAATGTATACGACGCCAGGGCATATTTCGCTGCGCTCCACCGCCTCGATCACCGGTAGAGCGGCTCCACGCTTCAATACGTCGCACAACATGTCTACGGTATCGGAACGGCTGTGGCAGCACACCAGGATAGCTTGCTTCAAGCTTGCGTCGAGCCCGCCGATCAGCATCTTGAGCGCGTCGACGCCGCCGGCGGAACAACCGATCGCGATGGCGGCTATCGAACTCATGGGTGCCCGCCATCCGGGTGGCTGCCGACGCGGTAAATGCGAAGAGGCTCGATAAACGGCCCAAAGTCTTGCGCAGCCGTGGCGAGGCTCATGTTCTCGCGCAAACCAAGGCATAGAAA
>DATJMR010000246.1:0-4468 GCA_035508595.1 Dyella sp. | reverse complement strand
ACCGCCGCTGCGCGACCCGGCAGCTTTTCGGCCACCAGCTCATGCAGAAAACGGCCGGTGCCAGGCTCGAAGCCCTTGGTAGCCCAGGCGATGTTGGCTTCCGGGTCCAGCAGCGGCGCGATCTCGGTCAGCATTTCGGCGAACGCATGACTGGGCACCACGATCAACACGATCGTGGCGCCCTGCAGCGCCTGGGCCAGATCGGGCTCGAAGTCGAGCCCCGGCGGCAATTCCAGATCCGGTAGATAACGCTGGTTGCGGCGCGTGGCCGCCATGGCCTGAAGCGCCGCCGCATTGCGGCCCCACAGCCGGGTCGGCACGCCGTTGCGGGCCGCCAGCGTGGCGAGTGCCGTTCCCCAGGAACCCGCGCCCAGGACAGCCAGAACCGGCTGATCGGTCATGTCGGGGGCCCGTTCGCTCAGCTGTTGAGCGTGGGTGCCTCGCCGCCCGTCGCCATGCGGCGCTGCTGCTCGGCGTACAGGGCTTCGAAATTGATCGGCTGCAGCAGGAACGGCGGAAACCCACCTTCCTGCACCAGGCTGGAAATCACCTGGCGTGCATAGGGAAACAACAGGTTCGGGCAGTAGCTGCCGATGATGCCGGCCTGATCGGCCTCGGTGAAGCCAGCAATGCCGAACAAGCCGGCCTGCTTCACTTCCGCCAGGTAAGCGGTGCGCTCATCGATGGTGCAGGTCAGCGTGAGGGTCAGCACGACCTCGAACAGGTCGTTGCCCAGGCCGGTGGCCTGCTGGGACAGGTTGAGCTGAACCTGCGGCGCTTCGGTGATTTCGCCGATATCCTGGAAGATCTGCGGCGCATTGGGGGCTTCGAAGGACACGTCCTTGACGTAGATTTTCTGCAGCGCAAGCTGCGGCTGGTTGGCCGGGCTGTTGGCCTGGCCGTTGGCGGTGATCTCTGCCATGGGTATCCCTCGGTTCAAAAGGCTGCGCGCTCTGAGCGCAAAGAAAGGGGATTGTTCCATACATCCCCGTTTGTCGCCATGTCGGAAACGGGCTCAGATACCCCAACCGATTGCACAGTCGAGCATTTTTCAGGGATAATGCACGGCTCGCCCTCCTCGACCCGGCCACCCGGGCATGTCCGCAACGCGATGCGGATCTCACGACCCAAGGCGAGAAGCAGCACCCTCCAGCATCGCGTGGCGCACAGCGCCGCTGGGCCGATGTCGCCCTGGCCAACGGGCGGTAAACAAATTTACGGAGGTCATCATGGCCCGTGTATGCCAAGTCACCGGAAAAGGTGTGCAGACCGGCAACAACGTCTCGCACGCAAACAACAAGACCCGTCGCCGCTGGTTGCCCAACCTGCATGAGCGTCGCTTCTGGGTTGCCAGCGAAAACCGCTGGGTGAAACTGCGCGTCTCCAACCAGGCGCTGCGCACCATCGACAAAAAGGGCATCGAGGCCGTGATCGCCGACCTGCGTGCCCGCGGCGAGAAGATCTGAGGAGCGTTAAGCCATGTCCAAGAGCAAAAGCGACAAGATCCGTTTGATCTCCTCGGCCGGTACCGGCCACTTCTACACCACGCAAAAGAACAAGAAGAACACCCCGGACAAGTTCGAATTCAAGAAATACGATCCGGTTGTCCGCAAGCATGTGATCTACAAGGAAGGCAAGATCAAGTGATGTAACGGTCCATGCGCGCAGCGCATGGCACCCCATCACCCGGCCTTCAAAAGCCCGCCGCAAGGCGGGCTTTTTCTTTGCCCGCTTGCTTGTGCAATGACCCTTTCCGCATGATCGCGACATGGAAACGATCTGCGCGCTGTTCCCCAGTCTGCTTGGCAATACCTGGCACGAACTGCCCGACCCGGTACGCCGCATGCACGGCGCTTGCGCGCGTATCGTGGCGCGCGGTAAAGCCGACGTGGGCGGCGACAACACTCTGCTCGCGCGCATGGCGCGGCGCCTGCTTGGGTTGCCGCCTCCTGGCCCGGAGCAATCCGTAGAGGTGTGCATCGAACGGGTGCGCACGCATGAAACGTGGACACGGCGCTTCGCACTCGGTCGCATGCAATCGACGCTGCGTCACGATGCAAAGGCCACGCATTTACTCGAACGCTTAGGACCCGTCACGCTGCGATTTGCACTGTGTCCCGACGCACACGGCGTGGAATGGCGCTTGAATGGCGCATGGCTGCTCGGTGTGCCAATCCCCTATCGCTGGTTGGGCGCCGTGCGTTCGCACAGCGGCGTGCGCGACGGGCGCTATGCATTCACCGTCGACGCGCGCATGCCGTGCATAGGGCATCTGGTTGCCTACAACGGCTGGCTGGAGATCGTCACCGATGACTGACAGCATCGCGCAACCCGTAGTCGTCTACGACGGTGTCTGCCTTTTGTGCAGCCGCTGGGTGCGCTTCTTGCTCGAACACGATCAGGAAGGACGTTACCGATTCGCGTCCATGCAATCCGACGTTGGCCGCACGCTGCTGCAAGCTCACGGATTGGACCCCGATTCGCCCTTTTCGATGCTGCTCGTCGAAGAAGGACATGGCTATACCGATACCACCGCGATTGCGCGCGTCTTGCGTGGACTACCGCGTCGGCGATGGCGCTTGCTCAGCGCCGCGATGCTGATCACGCCGCGCGCCGTACGTGACGTGGCGTATCGTTTCGTCGCACGTCATCGGTATCGGCTTTTCGGGCGCAGCGACCAATGCTTTGCACCGTCGCCGGAACAACGCTCGCGCTTCATTTCGTAGATGTTTCGAGCTTGGTGCTGATCTGGTAATCCGACAACGCTGCCAGCGCTTCATTCAGATCGAACAACCCCATGCAGGGCATGGCGCCACGCGCGGCAAGCGAACCATCCGCTTTCTTTCGAGCCAGCACGACCGCAGGCATAGCCGGAATGTGCGGCCCATCGCCCGCCGCAGCGTGCAGCAACCAGCGGATGCTGATGGGCTTTGCAGTCGCATCGAGTCCCCGCACCATCACCACCATGCCACCTTCATCCGTGCCCGCACGGAGAAACCATTCGCTGATACGACGCAGCCGATGCGCGCGACGTGCCAGATTCTTCACAGCGCCAAGCCGCACCAGCCATGCCAACAGCCATGTGCCGAAATGAAGGCGACGCAATTCCAGACCCGCACGAAACATCACGAGCCGCACACTCGGATAGCGCTGCGGAAAAAGGGCGAGATCGGGCACATCGCACAGACCCACCCAACGATGACCCGACGTAAATCGCACACGTCGCGTCGAAAGCCAACCGTATCCGGTCTGCCATGCGCCACCTCGCCAGACAGGTATGCGACGTCCGCAATAACCCAGTATGGCCGCCACGGTCGCATCGCCACGAGGCGTGCGGTTGCCCGGGCTGATCGCGTGCTCAATCGACGTCAGCATCGCAAGCCGCGTATGCAGATGATCCACCACCGCACTGCTCAACGCAGGCACGGTCGATGCGCCACTTATCAGCAGACAACCCGCTTTGCGGGCTTCCTCATCCAGCACGCTGATGCCCGCCACGAACTCGCGGCCATCGGCCAAATCCACATAGTCGCTGCCACACGCAAGGCACGCTTTCGCAACGCGGTAATCTTGAGCCTGAAACGGTCCGGCGGCATGGATGACCAACTGCGGCGCATAGCTGCCAATGATGTCGTGAAGGTCCACAGCCTCGACGTTGATGATTGCAGTGCGCACCGTCGCATCACCCAGTTCGTTCCGCAAACGATCGAGCGAGGACTGGGTTCTCCCGGCAATAATCAATTCGAACCGCGCATCGTGCGTGAGGCGCGTCGCGATACGCGCGCCGAACACACCTGCCGCACCGATCAGCAACACTCTTATCGCCATGCCGCACCCGCCCATAAAACCGAACAAAGGGTTTGAGATAGTTAAGCTGATCTAGCCACCTGCAGAAAAGGGGCTGGTTGATTTACTAGGATTCCCAGCCGTTGAGCGCGCATGGAAATTCAATCTGGAACCTTTTTTTGTTGGGGCGCTCTAATCAATGCCACATCGAGCTTCGCGTCCCGATCTCGTTCTCACGCTTCAACCCCTCCAGCGCCGCACCGATCTGCGCACTGATTTCTTCAAACACGTTGAACATCTCTTTTCGGCGTATCGTCACAAACGACTTGCCGTTCTTGTCGTCGTCTTCGGTGTACGTGATCGCCGCCATCACCGCCAAGGTGGCCTGGATGTCTTTGAGGCCTTGATAGCCCTCTTCCGACAGCACATAAAATTGCGGCCACGACGGCACGCCATCGATGTCTTCCATGATGTTTCTCCACACGCTTAGGTCACGCCGCGTATTGCGCGCGGCGTGAAGGGCTACAGGAAATCCTGCTCAGCTTGTCGGAATCAGCTGCTTCCGTTTCGGCGAATGCCCACGATGGCTCGACACCATGCCGAAGGCGTGGCGGTGAAGTAGTTGGGGTGATGCACCGCGGCGGGGGCACGAGGGCGTGCGGGTGCCTTATGATCGAGCGTA
>DATJMR010000245.1:0-4409 GCA_035508595.1 Dyella sp. | reverse complement strand
AAACGGAAATCATGTCGTAAGCGAAGCCAATGGCTTGGAGTACCAACGAACGTCCGCACGATATGCAAATGCCGTGGTGCTGAGAGCGACGCGTTCAAGCAAAGTGTGCCAGTACGTCGATACGCTGCCCGGCGCTGCCATGTAACCTCAACATCTCGCCACGCACATCCGCCGCATCCACCGTAACGCCATCCACCTGCACGGCGATCAGCGCCTTGTTTGCCGGCACGCGCAAGCTCAACCAGGTAGCGGCGGGCGCGTCGCGATCCGGCAGCGTCACGCTTCCTTCGATCACACCTTGGCGGGTGGTGCGCAGTTGAAATCCTGTGCGCCCCCAACGTGTCGGCGCATCGGCGATGCCGATCGGTTGCGCGCTGCCGAGCCAGGCGCGGGGGATCGCGCGTCCCAGGTAAAGCGTTTCTCCGGCACTGTCTTCGAACACCAGCATCCAGCGCAGCAACAAAGGAATAGTCAGTTGCGCGGGCATGCAAAACAGCGGCATGCCGCCGCTGATGTCGGCGACTTCGCCGGCGGTCCAGCTGCCCGGCGTGTGGGCGTGGTAGCGATGAGCGTAGAGAAACAGCAAGTACTCGTCGATGCGATCCAGTCGCAACAGCTGCTGTGCATAACCATAGGAGATAAAGCCGAGAATATCGCGGCTGTCCGGTGTCACCGGCGCTACGTTCGCCACGATCCCGATACTGGTGGCGCCATGTCCGCGCATGCAATCGATCACGAGGTTGGCAAGATCGTCTGCAAGTACATCGGCTTGAAGAAGCTCCGAGTACGCTCGGTGCGGCCACTGCTGCTCGCTGGGTTTTTCTTTCGCCAGCGATTGGCGGAAAGTGAGTGTCGTGCCGGGCAATGGACCCACGTAGGGCGGTTTCAGATCGTGGCGGACGTTGGCGCGCAGCGTGTATTCCATTTGCTGCGCGAGCATGTCCGAACACTGTCGCCACCGCTGCGCCTGGGTACCGCCGTCGTTCGCCATCTGCGGCCATGCCTGCGCGATATCGCGCAAACCGCGCGCCGCCATGGCGCTGTTGGCGTAGTACGGCTTCCACCACAACATAGGATCGGGAAAAAGGCACGCGTCCGATTCGTTCCAGCCGTGGATCAAACCGTAACCTGGATCGCTGTTCGCCAACGTAAGGCTTGCGTCGTGTAGTTCGAGCAGGATCTGCGCGGTCGCTTCGATCTTGCTGCGATGCTTGTCCAGAAGCGCGCTGTCGCGCGTGTAATGAAAGTAGCGCGCAAGCAGCGACAGTGTCAGTCCAAATTGCGCGGTTTCCGCACCGCGCATGTTGATCATGCCGTCGGGCTGTACGAAATCGGTGAAATATTCGTCCAGCACGGCGGCGGCTTGCTCGAAACGTCCCCATTCCAGGTTCGCATAGAGCGAGCTGGTGAATGTGTCCTGGAAACCGTCGTACTCGTTGCCGTAATAGTCGCGATCCACGGCGCCGTATTTGGGGTACGTACCGCCGGGACGCACCATCTGCTCGCGTACAAAGGCGTAACGGGCCATATCGCCCCAGCCTGGCGAGGGCACTTGGGCTGTGCAGACATCCGCAAGCTCTCGTTGCCAGTAGTCGTGAAAACGCAGCAATGCCGTGTAAAACGTTGCGGCATCCGGCGGCATTCGGCGCGGCGGATAGCTGGGATAGCTGTGGCCGTAGCTGACGTGGTCGATACGGCCGCGCCTGATGCGCGCGGTGCGGTGCCAGGTCTGCACCACGAAACGATCGGTCGCCTCGACGTCGGCAAACACCAGCACGTCGTACCAGCTCTCCTCGTCGATCGGTACCACTTTGTGGACGGCCGGAAGCCAGCCGCCTAGCAAACCCTCGCGACGCCGCGCCACGCGCTTGGGGTCGTGCAGATCGGCGAACACTTGATCGGCGTGATACGTGCGTGTGCTGCCGGAGGTATATACCGGCATGGTATCCAGACTTTGGCGCGTGCCCACGAAGGTAGTCCATGGCAGGCGGCCATAATAATTCTCCGGATCGAGCTGCGAAGCGACGGGCGGCGCCGCGCGGCGCACTTCGTCTTCATCCGGTTCGCCGTGTCGCAAAAGGTGATCGGCCAAAAGGTCCGCGTCGGCCAGCGCGATGTCGGCGAGCTTCATGCCGAAGTAAGGCGCAGCTTCTTCGGCGTAAGCCGGTTCGGTGCGTTTGCTTAGCACGCACGCTTCGTGGCCATCGAGCAAGGTCAATGCCCCATGCGGGTCGCGCAAATCTTCGAAGACCTGCCAGTGGCGTCCCGCCAGGGTAAAGTTGGCGATCGATGTATGTCCGCGCAGCGACAAACCCTGCGCGGGTACGCGTACGGGCGCACGCCCGGCGCGCGAAGACGTCGACGAGGAAGTCGGCGCGAGCTGGCTGTAACTTTTTCCGCTCAACCCGACGGCCGCGCCGGTGGCCGCCAACCCTTGCAGAAATCGTCGACGGTCCACGCGATTACCCCCTCGGGAAACGGCCAGGGACCGTTGTGCATGTCATGGAGAACAGGCCCGTGCACGTCTCGGGGTGGAGGGCGCCGATGTGTTCGGTCGGCGGAGGTGGCCTCGTGCACGGGCCTGTTTGCATGGTGGGGTAGGGGTGCATGGCCGTCTTGGCGAAATCCTGCGCGTTGGATGCGGATTCGTGCACAGGTTGCCTCACACGCTGTCCGTGGCGCCGTTCAGATGGCTATGTCGGCGTCCGTATGCGAAATACACGATCAGCCCCAGCAACAGCCACAGCACGAAACGCCAATACGTGACGGTGGGCAATCCCCAGATCAGCCAGCAGGAGAAACCCACGCCGACGAGCGGCACCAGCGGCACCAACGGAGTACGGAATGGGCGCTCCATGTCGGGGTGACGCCAGCGCAGTACGGCGACAGCCGTGCAGATTACGATGAACGCGCAAAGCACGCCGATGTTCACCAGCTTGGCCAACTCGTCCAGCGGAAACAATCCCGATGCCGTGGCCGTCACCGCGCCCAGCAACCAGGTAGTGCGATGGGGTGTATGCCAACGCGGATGTATCTTGGAGAACCAGCCGGGTAGCAAACCGTCGCGCGACAACGCAAACCAGATACGCGCACCGGCCAGCAAGTTGGCGAAGATCACGCTGGTGATGCCGCAGATCGATGCAAGCGAAATGGCCACCATCACCTGAGGCAGGCCGATGGCACGGAACGCGCTCGCCACCGGCGCCGGCGTATCCAGTGTGGTGTAGGGTACGATGCCCGTAAGCACCAGGCAGATCGCGAAGTACAAGATCATCGCGATGCCCAGCGACAACAGCACCGCGCGCGGCAAATCGCGTTGCGGGTGGCGCGATTCTTCCGCCGCCGTGGTGAGCATGTCGTAGCCGAACACCGCGAAGAACACCACGGCCGCGCCGGTTACCACGCCATGCATACCGAATGGCATAAATGGATGCCAGCGTTCCGGTTTCACGTAAGCGACATCCGCGATCACGATACCGGCCGCCGCGGCGATCTTGATCGCCACAATGGTTGTGTTGAACCGCGCACCCCATTGCATGCGCATGGCGAGCAACACGGTAATCAGCAGCGAAATCGCCACCGCCGGCAGGTTGAACAAACGCCCCGGCGCGCTGCCGTAAGCACCTTGTGCCCACACCGGCAAATGCACGCCCGCGGCATCCAGCAACGCTTGCACGTATCCGGACCAACCCACTGCCACGACTGCGGCAATCAACGCATATTCAAGCAACAGATCCCAGCCGATGATCCATCCGGCAAATTCGCCGAGCACCGCATAACCGTAGGTGTATGCGCTGCCCGACACCGGAATCAACCCGGAGAATTCCGCATAGCACAGCGCCGCCGCCGCGCTGGCGATGCCGGCCAGTAAAAAGGACAGCACCACGGCCGGGCCGGCCTGTGTGGCCGCCACCGTGCCGGTAAGCACAAAGATGCCCACACCGATAATGCCGCCCAACCCGATGGCAGTGAGCTGCCAAAGGCCGAGCACACGTCGCAGTCCACTGCGCTCTCCTACCTCCTGTTGCATGGCCGCGACGGATTTGCGTCGGCTCATGTCGGCGATCAAGCTCATGCTGTTCCCCCGCGAATGACTTAAGTTACGGCTGTGCGTATGGCGACCTTCCACCACCGGCAATGAATTGATCGATGCGTTTGTGCAGCACCGGCAACGGCACGGAACCGGTGGAAAGCACTGCATCGTGAAATGCACGGATATCGAATTTTTCCCCTAGCGCTTTCTCCGCGCGTACGCGGTCGTTGCGTATCTCCATCTCGCCGAGGTAATACGACAGCGCCTGTCCCGGCCACGCGATGTAGCGATCCACCTCGGTTTCGATTTCATGTTCGGCCAGCGCGGTGTTCTGGCGCAAATAGTCTTGCGCCTGTTCGCGCGTCCAGTGCATGTG
>DATJMR010000244.1:0-31853 GCA_035508595.1 Dyella sp. | reverse complement strand
AGCTGCTTCCGTTTCGGCGAATGCCCACGATGGCTCGACACCATGCCGAAGGCGTGGCGGTGAAGTAGTTGGGGTGATGCACCGCGGCGGGGGCACGAGGGCGTGCGGGTGCCTTATGATCGAGCGTAACCATGATCAACTTCCTCTATGAGTTGGTGGTGGCCAGCGGGTCGTCAGAGCTGTAACTCCGGCGATCCGCGTTACTTCACATCATGTCGGGCGTGTCGGTGTCATCGATAGGGATGGGCACGCCCGACGACTGAACCATCCCACAAAGCCAACATGCAATCTGTCAGCGCCGAGTGCTTTGGCACGTTGGCGAATGCCTACTTGAGCGATGCGAAATAGCTTGGCGGCAGGTTCGACAGAGAAACCGCAAGAGTTCATGGGCAATTGAGCCAGTCCTCTGCGCTCATCAAAAAAAGATACCGGGTCGACCTACTGGGACTTTTTACCTTTGAGGGTGACCGATGTAAAACGCTTGACAGAGATACTGGTCTTCAGAGATGCCGCAGTCATGACAGATGAAAGCTCTGCCTATGGTGTGCTTTCTGGCATGTACGACCATTACGTCGTTTCACACGCAAAGGAATTCAGTACGCCGGAGGGTGTCTCCAACAACATGCCCGAAACGTTTAATAGCCGTATGCGACGTGGCGAATACGGCACATATCATGGCTTCAGACCAAAATACCTTCAGGACTATGCATCCGAGTTTCCCTGGCGAGAGACAAATCGAACGCTCTCGCAACGCGACAAAGTGCTAGAAATACTGCGTGGCCTTCTTTCCACCCGAAAATCCACTTGGTGGCGTGGCTATTGGCAAGGTCATCATCGCTCGTATGAGCTTGGGTTGGATTACTTTTTGGGCAGTCGGGCGTAAGTGTGCGGATCCCGGTGGAGTTGGTCACTGATTCCGATTGACACTGATCGGCATGCTGGGTGGATCGTCCACCAGTGGCGACCCGTAGTGCAGGAAGCCGGCTTTGCGCTAACCTCTCTGGACCGCACAGGGACAATCTGGGGAACGGATATGGTCGGTCGCAAAGGTCGCGGGCTTGCGTGGAAGTGGGTCTTTCACCTTTTGGTTTTGCTTGCATGCAGCGCGTTGCACGCACAGTCGCAAGGAACCGTCACATACGTCTACACCGACCCACAAGGCACGCCATTAGCTGAGGCAGACGCTAATGGCAACATTACGAAAACGTTTGACTACACGCCGTATGGCACTACGGCGTTAGGTACTCCGCCCAACGGGCCTGGCTACACCGGGCATGTGAATGACCCAGAGACGAATCTCGTCTACATGCAGGCGCGTTACTATGATCCTGCGACGGGTCACTTTTTAAGCGTCGATCCTGCTGCACCGGCAGCCGGTAATTCGTTCAAGTTCAACCGCTACGATTACGCTAACAACAATCCGATTCTTAATGTCGATCCGAATGGCCGAGAGACCGGACAAGCCTATGCCGCCATATATCGAGCGGACGGTGGTGTACCACAAACGTACATATCGCCCAACGATAAGGTCGGTCCTGCCATAGCGGCAGGTTTGAGTATTCTCCCGGTCGTCGGCGACGGGGTGAATATCGGGCAGGCTTTTACAAATCCGTCGGCGGTAAACATTTCTGCGGCCATCATCGGTGTTATCCCCGAAATCGGAGGACCACTAGCCGATGCTGTCAAAGGAACAGCTGGAGGCGAACGAGCCGGTAAAGCGTTTACTCAGGCGGGTAAGGCGGAGGTCAAAGCCGAGAATGCAGCTGCGCACGGAGGGAAAAACGTATGCGAGGCTTGCGGCAGAGAAACGTCTCCTGCACAGCAGAGCAAAGCCGGTGTTACGCCACCCGGAAATGAAACACAGATTGATCACGTGATTCCAAAATCCAAAGGTGGTGACGGATCGCCATCTAACGGGCAAGTGCTTTGCCGTGATTGCAACATACAGAAATCGGATAGAACGCAATGAACGATTTGGTAAAGATACATTTTCGTTTGCAGCAAGACGAAGACGGTTATCCTGATATTGCCGTTGAATCGGTTTGGGCAAAGCCCAGCGATGCATCGGATGAATATGTCGTCGACAACATTCCTTTTTTCGTTCGAGACGTCACGATAGGGGATACCCTAAAAGCGCACGAAGAAGACGGGAGCCTGTGGTTTGATTGCTTAACGCGTCGGTCATCCAATTCGCTTGTGCGTGTCGTTTTTTTTGATCGCGAATGCAAACCAAGAATCGCGCAGGAACTTACTGACATTGGGTGTCAGGTTGAGTATTTTGAAAAATACAACCTGCTGGCGGTAAGCATTCCAGGCGACGTAAAACTGCCGGACGTGCAAGCTTATCTCTGGCGTGAAGCCGAAGCCGGAAACATCGATTATGAAGAGCCGATTTTGCGGCAGGCGGCCACCTGAGTCCCATCTACAAGTCGGTTGTGGCCGCGCACTTTAAACTGAAAGGATCGTCAAATTCGATGCCAAGTGCAGACCCGTGCAGCTCTGTGAAAGGCCGCGCTTGGGCACAGCTACCAGAGCGGCTGATCAAGCACTGATAGAGCTTCCGGGTAGTGGTCCCAAACTGTTCTCCACGTATAGGTGTTCACCTCGAACTGGGACGGGTGTCAGGCAAAGCCGGCTTCGTGTTCAATCACACCCAGCAACCGCAGTTTGCGCACGGGTCACTAGCGGTGGCCTGTTCAGCCATTGCCGGAATCAGTGTTCAGTTGCACCGGAATCCGTATAAGTGCTCTGATCCGCAAGCCGACGATTCTCACTCGTGGAGTCGCCACATGCTCTGATTGGACCCGTCGTAACATCGACCTTTAGAAATTCCTTCAATCCTTTGTAACTGACCTGCTCGCAGCATTCCCCTAAGCCGTCTGCGCACGGCAATGTGGACGTACGTATAAGCCTCTTCATCCACAGCTACTGTCAGCTGTCGAATTAGCTTTAGGGTGATTTCTGCGGTTGATGCCCAGCCTTCGTGATTAGCAAGTATGTGGCGGATTTGGCGGGTCATCTGGCCCTGAGGAAACAGGTGCCGATTCTCATGCGGAACGATAGGAGCTAATCCACCTGGATCTATTTGGATTTCGTGTAGTTCAAAAGTTTGATCTAGTGCCGCAAGCTGCGGCCTAAGCCTGTGCACTCGGGCGTCAATCGCCTGGAATTCTTCTTTCAGAACTGCATGCCGTGGCTCTAGCTTCTGAAGCATTCCCGAGAGGCGCGATCGCCTTACGATTAGCCATTTGAGTGATGGTGGCTAAAGCTACCCACGGGCAACCTTAGTGTCTTGGGGCATCAGCTACCAAATAGCAGCGGCATATGTAAAAAGGCCGCCATTGGGCGGCCTCTTTACGTTACTCGAAGGCGGCTCTGGTCAGGCGTTACTACTCGCCAACGAATACCCCTTCAACCGCTGCGCGAAATCCTGCAGCGTGCGAATGCCGCTTTGCTCGGCTTCCGCGATCCACTGCTGCAGACCTTTCAGCGCTTGATCGGCACCGCGCTGATCCATCAAGTCGGCAAGGCGGTTGCGGAATTCGCACACGGTGGTGAGCGTGGGGCGCTTGGCCAGCACGGCCTGCATGCGCTCGCGGCCTTCGCCGTCGAGCCAGCGGCCGCCGTCGGCGAGCGCGCGGCGCAGGCGGCGCGGGGTGGATTTGATGCCTTCGCCGGCGTGCTGTGCTTCGTCGCGCAGGGTCGGCACGATCACGTTGCGGTAGTAATCGGTCATGGCCTGGAAGCGATGCGTGAGCACGGCCTTCAGCGTTTCGGCATCCGGCAGATGCACGTTGGGGCGCATGTCCAGCGTGGGCGCTACGCGCAGCACTTTGGCAAGGCCCACTTTGCGCAGCACACAAATGGCCGCCCAACCGATATCGAACTCCCACTTGCGCAGCGAGAACTTGGCCGAGCTGGGGAAGGCGTGATGGTTGTTGTGCAGCTCTTCGCCGCCGATCCAGAAACCCCAGGGAATGAGGTTGGTGGCGGTGTCGGAGCTTTCGAAGTTGCGGTAACCCCACCAGTGGCCGATGCCGTTGACGAAGCCGGCGGCCCAGAACGGGATCCACGCCATTTGCACGGCCCACACGGCCAGGCCGATCACGCCGAACAGGGTGAAGTTGATGATGAGCATCAGCGCCGGGCCCCAATACGGGTGACCGGTGAAGAGCTTGCGCTCGATCCAGTCGTCGGGGGTGCCGCGGCCGTATTTTTCCAGGTCTTCTTTCACCATGCTGGCGTCGCGGTACAACGCCACACCGTCCCAGAATACCTTTTTGATGCCGTAGATCTGCGGGCTGTGCGGATCTTCTTCGGTTTCCACTTTCGCGTGGTGCTTGCGGTGAACGGCCACCCATTCCTTGGTGACCATGCCCGTGGTGAGCCAGCCCCAGAAACGGAAGAAGTTCGCGATAAGCGGATGCAGGTCGATGCCGCGATGCGTTTGGCAGCGGTGCAAGTACAAGGTGACGGTAAAGATGGTGATCTGCGTGACTACCAACAGGTAGACGAGGATCGCCACCCAACCAGCGCCACTTACGCCACTGGTAAGGAAATTCAGCACAGCGTCGAACATCGTAGGAATATCCCGGTACGTAGAAAAAAGAGTCTAGTTGAGGGCGTCCGTACCCACCAGCATGGTACCCCGCCCCATTTGGCGTTCCGTTAACTGGCCAACCCGTGACGGGAAACGGTTGTCTGGTGGATGGGGTCGCCCTGACAATCATGCAATGAACGCGCCTAAACCGACGTCACCCCCCGTACTGGAACTTGAACAGGTCACCCGCCGCCGCGCCGGCCGGCCGGCCGTGAGCGACCTGACCCTGAGCCTGCAAGCCGGCCAGATCCTTGGGCTGCTTGGGGTGAACGGGGCCGGCAAATCCACCACCCTGTCCATGATCGCCGGGGCGCTGCGGCCCGATCAGGGGTTTATCCGGCTGCAAGGTGAGGATTTCAGCGAGCGGCCTGAGCTGGCGCGAGAGGTCATCGGCTGGCTGCCGGAAGGTGCCCCGCTGTGGCCGGAACTGACCGTGCGCGAGCACCTCGATGCCCATGGCCGGCTGCGCGGTCTGTCCGGGGCCCGGCTCAACCAGGCCCGCGACGCGGTGATCGGCCGGCTGGAGCTGAACGATCTGGCGCGCCGCCTGGCGGGCGTTTTGTCGCAAGGGCAGCGGCAGCGGCTGGGGCTGGCCTGCGCCCTGCTGCATCGACCCGCGCTGCTGGTGCTGGACGAACCGGCCAATGCGCTCGATCCGGTGCAGGTGGTCGCGTTGCGCGGGTTGCTTCGCGAGTTGGCCAACGGAGGCACCGCCGTGATTCTTTCCACCCATCAACTGAGCGAAGTCACCGCCGTGTGCGACCGCGTGGCGATTCTGCACCAGGGCACGTTGCGTCACGACGCGCCATTGCCGGCGGATCAACACGCCGCCTTGGAAAAAATCTTTTTCGACATCGCGATGGCTAGGCAGGCCGCATGACACTTTTCGCTGTGACGCGGCTGGAATTGCGCCGCCTGTTTGTGCGCCCGCTTGGATGGGTTATCGCCGCACTGGCGTTGGCGGAATTGGGTTGGCGCTTCGCCTTGCTGTTGCAGATATTTCTGCTCAATCAAGTGAAGCTTGCGGCCTTGCCCGATGGCCCCGGCTACACCGACCTGGTGGCGGTGCGCATGGATAGCAGCTTTATCACGGGCAGCCCGCTGCCGTTCGGCGTGATTGAACTTGCGCTATTGCTGGTGCCTTTGTTGACGATGTCGACTTTGGCAAGCGAGCGCAGCGCGGGCACGTTGCCGTTGCTGTTTGCCAGCGGACTTTCCGCCACGCGCATTTTGCTCGGCAAATATCTGGCCGTGCTGATCTGGCTGACCTTGTGGCTGCTGCTTGCGCTTGCCGTACCGGTGAGCCTTGCGCATGGCGCCACGTTGGACTGGGGCAAACTTGCCGCCGCCACCTTGGGGACCTTTCTTGCGCTCGCCGTGCTCGGCGCCATCGGTGTGGCATGTTCGGCGTTCGCGTCGCATCCCGCGGTGGCGGCGGTGGCGGCGCTGATGATCAGCCTGGCGCTTTACTGCATCAATCTCGGCGCGCAACTGGCGGGTATCAACAACGGATTTATCAATTGGCTGGCCATGAGCACGCATCAGGAAAACTTGCTGCGCGGCTTGGTATCGAGCGCGGACGTGGCATGGTTTGTACTGGCGATTGTCGTCGCACTGATGTTGGGCACGCAGCGCCTGGCGGCTGACAAGGAGCGTGGCTGATGAACGCGCCTCTCACACGTCGCCTCAACGGTTGGCTGTTTGCATTGCTCGTGCTGCTTGGCGCGGGCGCGATCGGTTTTCTTACCGCGCGTCACGATCGCGTTGCCGATTGGACGTACAACAGCCGCGTCAGCATGTCGCCGGAAACGCGTGCGGTGCTCGCGAAGCTCGACGGTCCGGTGGATATCGTCAGTTATGCGAGCCCGCAAGGCGATCTGCGCCAAACCATCGCGGCAGTGATGCAGCGCTACCAGCAGGCCAAGCCCGATCTACACCTGAGTTTCGTCGATCCGCAGAAAGATCCCACGGCGATGCGCAATCTGGGCATCACGGTGGATGGCGAATTGATCTTGCACTATCGCGATCGCCAGCAACGCCTGGATACGTTGAACGAACGCAGCCTTACCGATGCGTTGGAACGCCTGGTGCGCGGCAACGATCGCATCGTGGCCTTTGTGACCGGCGACGGTGAGCGACGCGCGGACGGCGTTGCCAACGCGGACCTGGGCACGTTTGTGTCTCAGCTTACGCAGCGCGGCATGCGCGCGGTGCCGTTGAATTTCTCGCAAGTCACCGCCGTGCCCAATCAAACGGATCTGGTCGTGCTGGCGGGGCCGCAAGCATCGTTGTCGCCGGGCGCAACCAAAGCGCTGACGGATTATCTGGGCAGCGGCGGCAATCTGTTGTGGCTCGCCGATCCGGGCAATCTGGACGCCAGCTTGCAACCGATTGCGGACGCCCTGGGCATTCGTGTGCTGCCAGGCGAATTGGTGGATGCGTCATCGTCGGCGCTCGGCTTGAAGGACCCGCGCATGATTGCTTTGGGCGATTACCCGCCCAGCATGATCACGCGCGGCTTCACCCTCACGACCTTGTTTCCGGAAGTCGCGCCGCTGGCGGAAGTGCGCAAGAGCGAATGGAACATCGAAGCATTTTTGCGTTCCAGCCCGCAGGCGACCGCGCAGTCGCTGGGCAGCAGCGCGACGGCACCCTTGAAAGGCCCGCTCGATTTCGGTTTTGCCTTGAGCCGGCTTTCGCCAAGCCCGGCCAAGAGCGAGCAACGCGTCGTGGTGATCGGTAACGGCGATTTCCTGTCCAACAGTTATCTGGGCAACGGCGGCAATCGCGCGCTTGGGGACCGCATTTTCGATTGGCTGCTGGGCGACGACGAACTGATCAACATGCCGCCGCGCGGTGCGCCCGATCGTGTGCTGACGGTGTCGCAGGGCGAGCTGAGTTTGCTCAGTACGGTGTATATCCTGGCCTTACCGGTGCTGTTGCTGGTGATCGGCGGCCTCATCGCGTGGCGGAGAAAGCGCGCATGAAGCGGGCATTGCGCCGGCAACTGGGATTGATGGTCGTCGTTATCGTGCTGATCGCCGCGGCAGTCTGGCAGTTGCGCAGCGACGAGAACGCCGCACCCGGTACGCTGCTGCCGCTCAAACCCGAACATATCACGCGCGTAAATCTGCAAATGGGCAACGCCCCCGTCGAGAAATACGTGAAGCGCGACGAACATTGGTGGCGCGTCGATCAAGGCGAGCCGACGCGCGCAGACGATCGCCGTATCGGCGAACTGATTCGTATCGCCGCCGCGCCCGTGCAGAGCTGGCAGCCGGCAAATAGCTACGATCTGGCGAAGATCGGCCTTGCGTCACCGCAAGCCACCTTGACGCTGGACGACGCCATCCTGCGCTTCGGCAGCATGACGGCCATCGGCCACGACGTTTACGTGCAATCCGGAGAGCGGATCGGCATCGTGTCGTTGCTTTACATGCCACGCTCGGCGCAAAGCGCGTCCCTACAGGCGCAGTAACATGCCGGAATTACCCGAAGTCGAAACCACTCGCCGAGGCATCGCGCCGCACCTGATCGGCCATCGCATAACCGGCGTGACGTTGCGGCGCGCGGATTTGCGTTGGCCGATTCCGCGCGAAATCAGTGAGCTGTTGCCAGGCCAACGTATCGACGAGGTGGAACGTCGGGCCAAATACCTGCTGTTGCACACGCATGCAGGCAGTGCGCTGCTGCATCTGGGCATGACCGGCGTGCTGCGCGTGCTGCCGCCGGATATACCGCCCGGCGCGCACGATCACGTCGATATCCAGCTGGAGCCGTTGCGCAGCGAACGTCCACGCATACTGCGCTTTACCGATCCGCGCCGTTTCGGCTGCCTGCTGTGGCAAGCACCCGGCACCACGCACGAATTGCTTGCCGACCTTGGCCCGGAACCGCTTACCGATGCGTTCGACGGCGACTTATTGTGGCGACGTTCGCGCGGTCGCAAAGCGGCGGTGAAGTTGTTTTTGATGGACAACGCCATCGTGGTCGGCGTGGGCAATATTTACGCCAGTGAAGCATTGTTCGCGGCCGGCATCGATCCGCGCCGTCCCGCCGGCTCCGTGTCGCGTGCACGTTATCAACGACTTGCAGGCGAGGTGAAACGCATCCTTGCCTGGGCCATCGAGCGCGGCGGCACCACCTTGCGCGATTTTCTCAATCCGGATGGTGCACCCGGTTATTTCTTCCGCGAGCTGTTCGTCTATGGACGTGAAGGCGAGCCGTGCAAGGTGTGCGGCACGGCGATACGGCAGCAGGTGATCGGGCAGCGGTCCACCTTTTGGTGTCCGCATTGCCAGAAGTGATGTGCCGTCATTCCGGCGAAGGCCGGAATCCAGTTCAGACATGCGTCCGAAGGGCACCAAAACGGTTTTGAGTGCTTCGCATGACGTATTCAAACTGGATTCCGGCCTTCGCCGGAATGACGATGTTTTTATTCTTCGCCGGGCCAGTAGAACGACACATACGTGTTGTTGAGCTGCGGATCGTCGTATCCGCCGCCCAATTCGGCGGTCAGGCCGCCGAACATGCCGTCGACTTCCAACGCCTGTCCATCGACGAAACGCGCGCCTAGCGCTTGCAGTTCGATCAACTTTTGACAGAGCGCACCGGCGCGGTCGGTATCGCCGGCCGGCACGTCGTGCAGGCTGATATCGGGACGGCCGAACTTGCGCATGCCGCGCGTGTGAATCCATTGACGGCCCGATGCGTCTTCCTCGTCGCGCAGAATCAACACGTGATGGCGCAGCGGCGCGCCGTCTTTGATCAGATAACGCCGGCGCCATTCGTCGGCGCTGAACAACGTCAGGATCTGCGGATCGAGAATCGCCACGCCGCCGATATCGAGCAAGCCGGCGAGCACGCCGAAGGTATCGCGCAAATAACCGGTGTCACCCTGATCCTTGAAGCGGCCGTGCAGCACCAGCACTTGCGGTGCAGCCATGGCTTGTTCGTAGGCTTCGGGCGCATCGCTCTTGAACAGGTCGCCCAGCGGCCCTTTCAGCGGATAGCCTTCCCAATCGCGCAAAACGTGATGGTGATGGCTGCTCAGTTGCACGTCTTCCGGCAATCCGTCGCTGCCATAGGGTTCAGAAGGGACACGCGTGGGTTTGAAGTTGCCGAACACATAGAACTGCAGAATGACTTCTTCGTCGCTGGGTTGCCAATGCGGGCGCTGCCAGGTGGGAAAATAGGTGACCGGATTGCTCATGGTTTTTCCTTGTCGTGATGCCGGTCCCGTTCAGGGCTTTTCTTCCAGCGGCAAGTGAGGTTGCTTCAATTCGATACGCCCGCGGCCCTGGGTGATTTTCTTGAACTCCGCGCGGCTCACCGAGACATAGCGTTCGTTGCCGCCGATCTCAACCTGCGGCCCTTCGGTGATCGCCCGCCCCTGCTCGTCCACGCGCACCACCATGGTGGCCTTGCTGCCGGTGTGGCAGATGGTTTTGATCTCCTCCAGGATGTCGGCCCAGGCCAACAGATAGCTGCTGCCCTCGAATAATTCGCCGCGAAAATCGGTGCGCAACCCGTAGGCAAGCACGGGAATCTTGAGGGCATCCACCACGTCGCTGAGCTGCCACACTTGCGCCTTGCTCAAAAACTGCGCCTCGTCGACGAACACGCAGTGCAGATCGCCGTGCTCGGCGATATTGGCGCGCACCAGGGCCAGCAGATTCGTATCCGCCGCAAAACGCTGCGCCTGCGATTTCAGCCCGATACGCGACGCCACCACGCCTTCGCCATAGCGGTTGTCCAGCGCCGGCGTGAGAATCAAGGTACGCATGCCGCGCTCGTAGTAGTTATAGGCACTCTGCAGCAAGTTGGTGGTCTTGCCGGCATTCATTGACGAGTAATAGAAGTAGAGCTTGGCCATGCGGGTTCCGGGCACGCGGAATGGCACATGTTAACCCGGTCGACTGCCATCGTGATGGCCCACTTACAAGCCTGCTCCGGCGGCGCCGGGTTTGCTAGGATCGCCGATACGCCGCACCCACTCAGACCTGATCGACGCATGCTCAACCCCCAACAATTGGCCGCCGTCGAGCACGTCGAAAGTCCGCTGCTGGTGCTGGCGGGCGCCGGCTCCGGCAAAACGTCCGTGATCACGCAAAAGATCGCGCACTTGGTGCAGCGCCGTAAGCTGGCCGCGTCCAAGATCGCCGCCATTACGTTTACCAACAAGGCGGCGCGCGAAATGCGTGATCGCGTCGGCAAACTGGTAAGCGCCGAGGATGCTCAGGCGCTCACGGTATGCACGTTCCACGCGTTGGGGCTGAAGTTTCTGCAGATCGAGCATGCGCGCGCCGGATTGCGCCGCGGCTTTTCGGTGCTGGATGCAGACGACAGCGAAAACATCGTCAAGGAGCTGGCTCCCAAAGGCGTGAAACCCGACGTATTGTTCGGTCTGCGCAATCTGCTCAGCCGCGCCAAGAACACGGGCTTGTCGCCGGACGAAGCGCTAGCCGCCGCGCGCAGTCCGCGCGAGCTGGAAGCGGCGACGATCTACGAGTTGTATCAACAACGCCTGGCCGCGTTCAACGCGGTCGATTTCGACGATCTGATTCGCCTGCCGCTGCGCATTCTGGAAAGCGACGAGGAATGCCGCGGCGCGTGGCGCGAACGCTTGCGCTATCTGCTGGTGGACGAATACCAGGACACCAACGACGCGCAATATCGCCTGTTGAAAGCGCTGGCCGGCGAGCGCGGCAACTTTACCTGCGTGGGCGACGACGATCAGTCCATCTATGCGTGGCGTGGCGCCAATCCCGAGAATATCGAACAGCTCGGCAAAGATTGGACCCATCTGCGCGTGATCAAGCTGGAGCAGAACTATCGATGCGGCAAGCGCATTCTGCGCGCCGCCAATCAGCTGATCGCCAACAACCCGCACTTGCACGCCAAGAAATTGTGGAGCGAGCATCCGGAAGGCGCGCCGATCCGCGTGATCGAATGCAAAGAGGCCGAGCACGAAGCCGAACGCATTGCCGGCATGGCGGCCACTTTGGCCGAGAAGCACAAAGTGCGCTGGCACGATATGGCGATTCTGTATCGTGGCAATTTCCAGGCGCGTCCGCTGGAAAAAGCATTGCGGCTCGCGCGCGTTCCGTATCACCTGACCGGTGCGCTGTCGTTTCTCGATCGCGCGGAAGTGAAGGATCTGCTTTGCTATCTGCGCCTGCTTACCAATCCCAGCGACGACGCGGCTTTTCTGCGCGTGGTCAACGTACCCAAGCGCGAAGTCGGCGCGACAACGCTGGAGAAGCTAGGCCAGATGGCGCAGACCAAACATTGCTCGCTGCTCGAAGCCACGCGCAGCGACAGCGTGTTGCGCCAGTTGAGCCCGCGCCCCGCCGCCGCGCTGGCATCGTTCTCGGAACTGCTCGACGAACTGCGCAGCGCGTCCTTGCACGAGAGTGCAGCGGATCTGGTCGATCGCATTCTCACCCGCACCAACTACGCGGCGCACATCGCGGCCGGCACGCCGGATGCCGCGCTACGCGAGCGCCGCATGGGCAATATGCGCGAACTTGCCGATTGGTTCCGCGCCATGCAAAAGGGCAACAACAGCGCCGGCGATCTCGCCTCGCAACTCGCCCTGCTGACGCATGCCGACCGCGACGAACCCGGCAACACCTTGCGCATGATGACGCTGCATGCGGCCAAAGGCCTGGAGTTTCGTTTCGTCTTCATCGTCGGCTGTGAGGAAGGCACCTTGCCGCACGATGGCGCGATCGATGAAGGCCGCATCGACGAAGAACGCCGACTGATGTACGTCGGCATCACGCGGGCCAAAGAACTGCTCACGCTGTCGTGGTCGTCCAAAACGAAGCGCTACGGTGAAGTGCACAGCAATCAGCCCAGCCGCTTTCTGCACGAATTGCCGCAAGACGATCTGCACTGGGAAGGCAAAGATCCGGAAGCGGACAAAGAAGCCGTGCGCGAAACGGCCGAGTCGCACATGGCGAAAATTGCCGCCATGCTCGCCGGCAAGTGAGGCAAACCATGACCGATCATCGCTTCCCCAACGAACAGCGCGAAGGTTTGTATCGCGCCATTCACGAACGGCGCGACGTGCGCTCGCAGTTTCTGCCCGATCCCATTGCGCCCGATGTGCTGGCGCGCCTGCTGCACGCGGCGCATCACGCCCCCTCGGTAGGTTTTATGCAGCCGTGGGATTTCGTGGTCATCGACAGCATCCAGATCAAGCGCGCGGTGAAGGCGCTTTACGACGATGCCAATGCGGATGCCGCCACCAATTATTCCGGCGACCGCGCGGCGCAGTATCGACGCTTGAAGCTGGAAGGCATCGTCGACAGCCCGATCAATCTTTGCATCACCTGCGACCGGCAACGCGGCGGCCCGCATGTGCTCGGCAGAAACACGATGCTGGATGCCGATCTTTTCAGCACGTGCCTGGCGGTGCAGAACTTGTGGCTGGCCGCACGCGCCGAGGGTATCGGCGTGGGTTGGGTCAGCATCGTCGAACCGGCGCGGCTGGCTCAGACGCTGGGTCTGCCCGAGCAGGTTTATCCGCTTGCGTATCTATGCCTTGGGCATGTGAGCGAGTTTCTGCCAAAACCCGAACTCGAAATGGTCGGCTGGCGTGCGCGCTTGCCGTTGGAGCAATTGCTTCACGGCAATACGTGGGACGGTACGGTAAAGGACGATACGCTGCTGGCCGCGATACGCGAATCGTGATACCGACGCATCAAATCATGCCGTTCGCCTCAAGCTCGCTCTTGAGATACGCATAGTAAATCGGCGCAGCGATCAAGCCGGCCAAACCGAATGCGGCCTCCATCACCAGCATCGCAACCAGCAGTTCCCACGCGCGGGCGCGTATCCGCGTGCCGATGATGCGTGCATTGAGAAAATATTCCAGCTTGTGGATGACGATCAGAAACCCGAGCGACGCGGCGGCCACCCAAAGCGACACGGACAAACCGGCAATCGTTACGGCCGTGTTGGAGATGAGATTGCCAATCACCGGCAACAAGCCAGCGAGAAAAGTCACCACCACCAGGGTTTTCGCCAGCGGCACGTGAATATCCATCAACGGCAGCACGCCGAGCAGAAACACCGCGGTAGCCAGCGTGTTGATCAGCGAAATCTTGATCTGCGCAAACACGATGTGGTGGAACGCTTCGGCAAGACGCTGGCAACGCATGCCCAGTGTCGCCGCAAGCGGTCCGATCTGATGCGGCGGACGCGCGCGGTTGAGCGCCACCAGCGCACCCAGCACCAGCCCGAGGATGATATGCGCCAGCACGCGCGCGGTTTCCTTGCCCGCATTCTGCAGGCTCATGGCATGTCGTCGGGTGAGGTCCAGCGCCATCACGCGCAATTCGTCGACGCTGTCCGGCAACCAATTGGTCACCGATGCCGGCAATTGAGCACGGGCTTTATCGACCAGCGGCATCAATTGCTGCTCCCAGATCAAGCCGGGATTGCTGATTTCATTGCGGAAGAACCCGATCAACGCCACGATCAGCAAGGTAAGCAAACCCACGACCACGACACCGAGCATGGTCACCACGACCAGACGCGCACGCTCGCCGGAGATGCGCCGCCCCAGCAACGGCGTCATGGCGTGCACCAACTCGTACACCAGCAGGCCTGCCAGCAAAGCCGGCAGCAGGTGCACCCGCAGAACCAGCACTAACGCCAGCGCCGTCAGCACATAACTGGCGATGCGAATGCCGCGGGTGGATTCGGGAAGTACCGACACGGGAATGACCTTTGGCAACGCTCAATACCCGCAAGTCTGTCATAAACTTGCGCCATCCTCTGCCGGTTTCGTCTCTTACACAGGGTGTTCCATGTTCAAGTCCTTGCCCGTTTTGCTGGGCATGTCGCTGTTGCTGTGCGGATGCGCCAGCCAGGCGCCGCATTCCACGCAACCGGCGTCGACCGCGACCGCCAGTTCGGCCTCTCCGTCGCAGCCTGCGCTTGCCGCGCAAGCCGACGACAATCTCAACGCCGTGGCGTGGACGCAGACCGCGCTTGAGCACGATCTGATCTATCAGGAAACCTTCCGCAGCGCGCAATCGCAATTGTTGACGGCGCTCAAAGACAAGAACTGGGACGCGTTGCCCAGCGACGACCGCATCGCGCCGTACAAAAATCTCAAGCCGGCCGTGATCCTGGATATCGATGAAACCGTACTCGACAACTCGCCTTACCAGGCGCGCTTGATCCGCAGCGGCGGCGAATACAACGAAGCCGATTGGGCCGCGTGGTGCAAAGAGGAGCGCGCACGCGCGATGCCGGGCGCGGTGGCGTTCACCCAGTTCGCCGCCAAGCATGGCATCGCGGTGATTTACATTTCCAACCGCGCGCAAGATCTGGATGCCGCCACCATCGACAACCTGCGCAAGGTCGGCCTGCCTGTTTCCGGGCCGGACGCCTTCCTGGGGCTGGGCACCATCCTGCCGGGCTGCGACCAGGTCGGCACCGAAAAGAACTGCCGCCGCCAGCTGGTGAGCAAGCGCTACCGCGTGCTGATGCAGCTGGGCGATCAACTTGGCGATTTCGTCACGGTACTGAGCAACACAGCCAGCGGACGAGCTCAGGCTATGGCACCCTACACGGGTTGGATCGGTACCCGCTGGTTCGTGCTGCCCAACCCCACCTACGGCTCCTGGGAGCCGGCGTTGTTCAACAACGAGTGGGGTGCGCCGCGCGATCAACGTCGCCAGCAGAAGATCCAAGCCCTACATGTAGATTGAATAAATTCAATCACTTATACGATCATAGTTAAAGTGTTGCTTGAAGACAGGAAGCGCTTTATCATGGGCTCGCCTGTCCTGCTGACCTCCAATTCTCTGCGGGCGTGGCCATTTCCCTTCCGGCACTGCCGGCATGACCCTGCGAGGCCCAACGCCCGCGGGGTTTTCTTTTAAGATTCACCGCGCCTCGGCCTGTGGCGCCTGTTTGTGCCCCTTGCCTGGATGGCAAGCCACCGCCCTCCCATGTGAGAGATTCCATGCGCTTTCAAACACTTGGCCGCAGCCTGCTGCTCCTGGCGATACTCACCCTGGTCGCCTGTCACAAGAAAGAAGAGAACGCGGCCGTGCCCGGGGGCACCACGCCCGAAGCGGCGGTGGAGCAATCCGTGACTCTGATCAAGGCCGGCAACTTCGCCGGCTTTTGGCAGCATGCCCTGCCCCCCGCCGATTACGCCAATCTGCGCGCGGACTGGACCAAGCCACGCCCGGAACAGCATCCGATTACCGATGACGACCGCGCTCGCTTCACGCAAGCGGTCCAGCAGCTCACGGCGCCGAACGCGGAAGCCACGCTGTACGACCAGCTCAAACCCAAACTGGTGCAGATGGATCAGCAGTACCACGACCAGCTGCCAGTCATGATCGGCATCGGCCAGGCCATCCTCACGACCGGCATCGCGCAAAACAAAACGATGACGGAAAACCAGAAGCAACAGGCTCGCGACGTGCTCAACGTGCTGCTGCCTTGGGCGCAACAAACGCCATGGTTCGATCAGGACAAAGCCAAGCAGGCCGTGGGCGTGGTGGTGACCACTGCACGCCAGCTCAACCTGAAGTCCGCCGATGAAGTCCAGCACATGGACTTCGATACGTCGATGAAGGACTACGCCGCCGGTTACACGGGCTTCAAACAACTGCTCAATATCTACGGCCTGTCGGTCGACGACGTGCTGGATTCGGTGAAGGTCACGACGATCGGCGTCGATCACGGTCACGCACATGTGAAGATCGACTACACGTTATTGGGCAAGCCGCTAAGCACGGACTCGCAATTGGTGCTCGTGGACGGACGCTGGTACAGCCAGGATCTCATCGACAGCGAGCATGCTCAGCATGAGCAGCTCCTACACCCGCCGGCACCGGCCAGCAGCAGCAGCGCTCCGGCGCCGGCAACCACCGCGCAAGCTCCGGCGAATAGCGTCTCCACCGGTACCACGCTGGCCGCAAAGCCCTAAGCAGGCTCTTAAGACCAAACGCTACACTATGCAGATGCCGATGATGACGACCGCGGAACCGACCTACCGCAGCCGCGCCCCCTGGTGGTTCAACCTCGCCGGGCACCTGCTTGAACCCTGGGTACGCATTCGCCGCGATCCAGCGGAGCCGGCTACGCTGCTGCAGGGCGACGCACCGGTTTGCTACGTGATCGAACGCGATGGATTTTCCGACGCGCTGATCCTGGATCGCGCATGCCGCGAAGCAGGCCTTCCCAGCCCGATGCAACCGTTGCCGCATACGCGGCGGCGGCGCTCCGTGTTCGCGTTGGCGCGTCGCGATGGGTGGATTTTCGGACGCAGTCGCCAGCGTTCGCCGAACGAGCCGCTAGGCCAGCTGGTGCGCTCGCTGGAAGGTTTTCCCGAGCGCGATATTCAGATCGTGCCGGTTTCCATCTATGTCGGTCGTGCGCCCACACGCGAATCGGGCTGGTTCAGCGTGCTGTTTTCGGAAAACTGGGTGGTGGTCGGCCGCTTCCGCCGCATGCTGGCGTTTCTGCTCAACGGGCGCGACACGGTGGTTCATTTTTCCGCACCGGTGTCGTTGCGCGCCGCGCTCAGCGAACAAGCCGAAGTTCGCCCCGAGCGCTTCGCACGCAAGATGGCGCGCGTGCTGCGCACGCACTTCCGCCGCATTCGCGCCGCGGTGATCGGCCCCGATCTTTCGCACCGCCGCACCATCGTCGACGCCGTGCTCAACGCCGAACCGGTGCGCTCGGCCATCACCTCCACGGCCGCGAAGGAAAACATCAGCTATGCCAAGGCGTGGGAACGCGCGCATAAGATGATGTTGGAAATCGCCGCCGACTATTCGCACCCGGTGGTGCGCTCGGCGTCGTTCCTGCTGCGCAATTTCTGGAACAAGCTCTACGACGGCATCACCATGCACCACTTCGACAAGGCGCGTGCCGCGGCGCCCGGTTACGAAGTGGTTTACGTACCCAGCCACCGCAGCCATGCGGATTACTTGCTGATGTCCTATCAGCTGCACGCCTCCGGCGTGGTGGTGCCGCACATCGCCGCGGGCGTGAATCTCAATCTGCCGGTCATCGGTCCGTTCCTGCGTCGCGGCGGCGCGTTCTTCCTGCGCCGCAGCTTTAAAGGCAATGCGTTGTATTCGGTGGTGTTCAACGAATACGTGGCGCAATTGATCGATCGCGGCGTGCCGATGGAATACTTCATCGAAGGCGGCCGTTCGCGTACCGGTCGCTTGCTGGCCCCGCGCGCGGGCATGTTGGTGATGACCGTGCGCGCGTTCCTGCGCGCGCCGCGCCGCCCCGTGCTGTTCCAGCCCGTCTACATCGGCTATGAAAAGCTGATGGAGGGTAAAAGTTACATCGGCGAGCTTTCCGGCAAACCCAAAGAAAAGGAATCGCTGATCGGCCTGATTCGCGGCCTTGGCGTATTGCGCCAGCGCTACGGCCACGTTGCGCTCAACTTCGGCGAGCCGATCGAACTGACGCCCCTGCTCGACGCCGCGAGCAAGAATTGGCGCGACGACACCGCCGATCCCAACGCCAAGCCGGAATGGCTCGGCGCGATCGTTGATCAGCTCGCCGAAAAGATTCAGGTCAACATCAACCGCGCGGCGGACGTAAACCCGATCAACCTGCTCGCCCTCGCGTTGCTGTCCACGCCCAAGCACGCGATGGCGGAAAGCGATCTGCTGGCGCAGCTGGATCTGCTCAAGGCGCTGCTGGAAGAACTCCCCTACTCCGACCGCATGACGCTCACGCCCTTGGCGCCCGACGCCATCATCAACTACGGCGAGCAAATGGGCTGGATTACGCGCGTGCGGCATCCGCTCGGCGACGTGCTCACGGTGGAAAGCGAGCCGGCCGTGTTGCTGAGCTACTTCCGCAACAACGTGCTGCATCTCACTGCCGCCGCCGCGTGGGTTGCGTGCTGCTTCCTCAACAATCGCCGCATGTCGCGCGCATCGGTGCAGCGACTCGGGCGCATTATTTATCCCTTTATTCAAAGCGAATTGTTCCTGCCGTGGGATGCCGAGAGTTTCGGCACGCAGCTTCAGGCGACCATCGACTTCTTTGTCCGCCGCGGCTTGCTGGAAGCCACCGGCGAAGGCCGCGTACTCGAACGCGGCCCGGGCCAGGACGATGCTGCGTATCAGTTGAGGATCATCGCCCGCAGCCTGATCCAGGCCTTCGAGCGCTACTACATTGCGATCGCCGCCTTGGTGAAAAACGGCCCGCACACCATCACCGCCGCCGAGTTGGAAAACGTCTGCACGCTCACCGCGCAGCGCCTGAGCCTGCTTAGCGAGCCGCTGGCGCCGGAGTTCTTCGACAAAGCATTGTTCCGCGGTTTTATCCAAAAGCTGCGCGAACGCCGCGTGGTGTGGACCGACGCCAACGGCAAGCTCGACTACGATGCGTCGCTGGAAGGCATGGTTCGCGACGCACGCGTGATTCTCGCCCGCGAGATGCGCCATGCCATTTTGAAAATCACCGGCAGCGAAGGCGAGAAAGAAGCGCCGCGTGCGGCTCAAGAACCCGAGCAGCCGTCGTTGACGCTCACGCCGCCGCCTGGACCGCACGAGTCCCTGAACACCAGCGAAGAGCTGCATGAGCGGCATGTGATCGCCGAGCATCGCGAGCACGAACACGCTCCGGCGAATCATGAAAAAGATTGATGACCTTCGGCGTTGCCTTGATGGCACGTCGAAGGTTTGCCTACGATTTCCCTTATCGTTATCGCTTTGAGCTTCCTTGCCCTAGCGTTTGTCCGTTCACGGTTACGCCATACAGCGAATCGGGCGTATCGTGAAACGCGGTGCGCGTTTGTGAAACGGAACCGTTGAAACGCGGATCCTGCGGTCGCTCGTGCGCATCCATGAAATACGCGACATCCCACGCATCCTGATCGGTGAGCGTGTTGCCGCGACCGAGCGGCATATTGGCCTTGATAAAGCCGGCCGCGTTATTGACCTGCTCCATGCCCGCACCCCAATTGAAAGATTGCGGACCCCACAGCGGCGGGAAAACGGTGCGGTCGGCAACTTGCTGGCCTTGCCCGTTGTCGCCGTGACAAAGTGCGCAGTCGCGTTTGAACACCGCTTCGCCACGCGCGTAGTCCGGCGCCAACGCCGGTTTCGGCAACTTGGGATAGCCGCGTCCGGGTAGCGACGTGCCCGTCGGCGCACCTTTCGACATCCAATACGCGTATGTCTCCAGCGCCACCAGCACGGAATCGCCGAGCGGCGGCGCTTTGCCGTTCATGCTGTACTGAAAACAACCCTGCAAACGTTCGGCAAACGTGTTGACGTGATGATTCTTGCTGCGATACGCGGGATACATCGGATAGGCACCCCACAAGGGAGCGGAGTGCGCCAAGCGACCTGCATCGAGATGGCAGTTTTCGCAGCTCAGTGGATTGCCGACATACGCTTTGGCGTAACGGCCCGGGTCGATAAAGATTTGCCGGCCTAGCGCAATCTGCTTGCCGAATTCGTCGTTCGGGATAGAGGATTCCGACGGCGGCTCGAAGCGACTCGCGCTTTTCGGCGAAGAGGTTGCGGGAACCGGCGTGTTCGACACGGGCGCCGCCGCTTGTTGCGCTGGCTGATGACATGCCGCCAGCGAGAGCGATGCGCCAAACATGATCCATCGCAACGGCTTCATGGCTTTGGCTCCTGAGGCACCGCCAAAGGTTGCGACGCATACCATGCGCTGACCGCGGCGATGTCCGCGTCGCTCAATTTGCTTGTTACGCTTTGCATCAATTGCAGTGGATCGTTATGCCGCGCGCCTTGCTGCCACGCATGCAACGCGTTGCCGAGGTAGACGGCCGATTGCCCGGCCAACGGCGGAAAATGATCGCCCACACCGATGCCACCCGGACCGTGACACTGCTCGCACGCCGGCAAGCTATTGGACCAGCGCCCGTGCTCGGCAAGCGATTGGCCTAACTGCGCGGTACCGCCCGATGGCGCGGAAGCCGGCGTGGCATTCGGTATCGCGAGTTTGCTGTAGTACTGGGATAACGCGTCGCGCTCGGCATCGCTCAATGCGCTTGCCACCGGTTGCATCGTGGCGTTGCGGCGCGATCCATTGGCGAAGTCGTCCAATTGCTTGCGCAAATAGGCTTGCGGCAAGCCCGCCAAACGCGGAAAGCCAGCCGCGGATTCCCCGCCGCCGTCCGCGCCGTGGCATGCCATGCACGGCGCAACGCCGTGTCCGTTGCCCTGATGCGCAATGGTGGCGCCGTCTGGCGTATCGGCGATTGCGCCTGCCGCAAACAGTGCGCAACACAGCAACAGGATGAGACGATAACCAATCATGGCTGCGGCGGCTGAAAACCGTATTTGCGATAGATGGCTTGCGCGTCGGCAGAAGCCATAAAGACGAGAAAATCTTTCGCCGCCTGGATGTGCGGCGCGTCTTTCATCCGAGCCGCGGTGTAGGTTGCCGTAACGTTCTGATCGGCAGGTATCGCAACCGTTTCCACCGGGCGATGCAAAACCTGCTGCTGGAAATACGCCTCGGTCGACCATACCGGCGCTGCATCCGACTCGCCTTGCAGCACGCGCAGCGGCGATTCGCGATGATGGATGCGCGTGAGATACGTGCTACCGTCCTTGACCTTGGTTTGCATGATGGCGGTATCCAACGCGTCGCCGCCGGCTTTGCGATAGCTGGCCTCGATCTGCTTGGCGATGCCTTCCCACTGCGGGTTGGGCATGCTGACGCGCACGTCGGTGCGGCCGAGATCCTTCAAGCCATCCACATGCTTGGGATTGCCCTTCGCCACGAGAATCGCGAGCGGATTGCGCGCATAGTCCACCGTATCGGCAAACCATGCGTGCTGCTTCTGCAATTGGGCGATGGAACCTTTGCCGTTAGTCAAAATGTCCGGCTTCAAGGCAATACGCAGATTGCCCATCACCAGCGAGCCGGTTTCGATTTGCTTGGCGAGAATGCCGGGCGGCAAGGTTTCCACATAAATGCGCTGATACTGCGGATGGCGTTGTTTGAACGCCTCCACCAGATCGTGCACCACCATGAATTGATTGCCGGCGAAGAACACCGTGAGCTGCGGATCGACGATGTCGCCATGCAGATCGGCAATCGCATCGAACGGCGGCACCGCGAACGACACGCCGCCGGTCGGCGGCGGATTCCACGGCGGCAGATAATCCGTTTGCGTTGCTTGAACGACACCGCAAGCGGCGACCAGCAGCGCTGCCAGCAACGCAGGCTGCTGGCGCCGTTTCCAAACTAGCGACATGATCGACTCCCTCGATTACAACGGCATCAGGGCATAACCCTGCTGTTCCAGCTCGGTGATCGTGGTGAGCGCGGACAAGCTCACGGTCACGTCTTTGGATGCCCATTCGTTGGGATAGTGATGCTCGGCCATCGCCTGACCGCACACCGCAACGTCAACGCCGGCTTTGCGCAATTGCGCAATCACCGCGAGATTGGGATTGGCGACGCCAAATTGCGCCTTGTAGTGCTCATCGTCGAGCACCAAACCGGTTGCCGGCCCATACGCCACGGCCACGAATTTCAAATGATCGAGCGGTACGCCCGCGGACGCATAAAGATTGACGGTACGCGCAACGCGCTCCAGCGCCGGGTTCACCTGATCGGGCTTGTCGCTGTTCTTGGTCAGCGAGAACACCACTTTGTAGGTCGCCGAGGGATTGGGCTGGTAAGCCGCCTTCGGCAATGGATGGTAGTTGCCTGCGGCGGTAATGACTTGCGTCGAAGCCGCTTGGGCGACCATTGCGGTGCAGCCAAGCAGACCGATCGCGCAGCACAGCAGAGTCGAACGTTTCATCCTTGCATCTCCTCGGGGCGTTGCCCGCAAGGCTACGCCGGCCGGGCCCATCAGGCCACTTCATGTTGCGTATATAACAAATAAGGTCGCCTTATCCGCCGAATCGATCGGCGCGTCCCCATCCTGTACCATGCACGGATGAGCGATCAGCCCACTACCCATTTCGGCTTCCGCGACGTTCCCGTCGAGGACAAGCAAAAGCTGGTCGGCCAGGTATTTACCTCGGTCGCCCGCAACTACGACCTGATGAACGACTTGATGTCGTTCGGCATCCACCGGCTGTGGAAGCGTCATTTCGTAGCCATCAGCGGCATCCGTCCCGGCGATCGCGTACTGGATCTGGCTGGCGGCACCGGCGACATTGCGGCGCTGCTGAAACCGGTGGTCGGCGAAAATGGCGACGTGGTCGTGGGCGACATCAATGCCGCCATGCTCAGCGTAGGTCGCGACCGGCTCACCGATCGCGGCGTAGTGTCGGGCCTGCGCTGGGCGCAGTTGAACGCCGAGGCCCTGCCCTTTCCGGATAACAGCTTCGATGCCGTGACCATGGCCTTCGGCCTGCGCAACGTCACCGACAAAGACAAAGCCTTGGCCGATATCTGCCGCGTGCTGAAGCCGGGCGGTCGCGCCTTGGTACTCGAATTTTCCAAGGTGAAGAACGAGCTATTCAGCAAGCTCTACGATTTTCACTCGTTCCAGGTGTTGCCCAAGCTTGGCCAACTCTTTGCCGGCGATGCGGACAGCTATCAGTACCTTGCCGAATCCATCCGCAAGCATCCCGATCAGGACACGCTCAAAGGCATGATGGAGCGCGCGGGTTTCGGACGCGTGGAGGTGCGCAATCTTAGCAACGGCATCGTGGCGATCCATCGCGCCTATAAGCTCTGACAAGGCGTGATGCCTGTCTGGCGCAGGTGGCGGCAAAAAAAGCATGAGGCCACCCGCACGCATCCCCGCGCTGCGCCTGTCACGAGGTGCGCAGATCTTCCAGCAACGTGCCTTCGCGCAGCGTCTCTTCTTCGTGATCGGGATCGCGCCAGGTTTCCTGCAGCGCCGCGGCGTACCACCGTTGCATCGAAGCTAGGGCGAGCATGCGTTGCACATAGGCGCGCGCGGGTGCGTCCATCTCCAAGCCGTAGCTTTGAATGCGAAACACCACCGGTGCGTAAAACGCGTCGACCGTCGTAAAGGTTGCACCCGCGAGATAGGGGCCGCCAAAAAACTTAAACCCTTCGTTCCACAGTTCGTTCAAGCGCGTGACGTCGCGCGCCAAGGCATCGGGTATCGCGTGCCGCCGCAATCGAATGCCGCAATTCATCGGGCAGTTGGAACGCAACGCATTGAAACCCGAATGCATCTCCGCCGCCGCGCTGCGTGCCCAAGCACGCGCGCGCGCATCGGCCGGCCATGCACGGGGATGGCTTTCGGCGATGTATTCGGCGATGGCCAGCGAGTCCCACACCGTTGTGTCGCCGTCATGCAAACACGGCACTTTGCCGGTGGGCGAGAACGCACGAAATGCCGTCCAGCTTGACGATGTGCCAGGCAAGAAGGGCGTCACCTTTTCTTCGAACGCAATGCCCAGCTCACTCAACAACACCCACGGCCGCAGCGACCAGGACGAATAGTTTTTGTTGCCGATGTAGAGCGTATACATGGATTTCCCTTCTCAATAGCGCAAAGGATCAAACTCAGCACTGCTTCGCCGTGACAGAGTCGCTCGGCATCACCGGCGCGGACGCGCGACGCTTGGCATTGGCCAGCGCCACGCCGCCCACCGTTATAACGCCGCCAACCAAGGTCAGCAGGCCCGGCCGTTCGCCCAACCATACCCAGCCGATCAATACGGCGATAGGCGGCGAGAAATAGATAAAGCTGGAGACCTGCGACGCCGAGGCGCGGTGCAGGGCCGCATTCCACGCCAGATAGCCCACGAATGTCGGCGCAATGCCCAGCCACAGCAATGCGGCAATATGCGACCACGGCGCCGCCGCCAACGCATGCGGCAATCCCCATCCGAACGGCAACGCGCCCAACGTACCGGCGAAGAACCCGAACGCTGTCACGCCAATCATGTTGTTGCGGACAAACAACGGCTTCTGACCGACAAAGAAAACCGCCGAACTCAGCACGCTGATCAGCACGAGTGCCGCCATCGGCTGAAATTTCACTTGTTTGCCGCTGGCCAACACCACCAGCACCACGCCCACCAAGGCCACGGCCAAGCCCGCGAGCATGCGCGAGCTGAGTCGCTCGCCAATCCACACGGCGGAAAGCGCTGCCGTGGCGGCCGGCACCAGCGAAATCAAAATGGAGGCCGTGCCGCTCGCAATGCGTGTTTCGGCGTAGTTGAGGCAGATGTGATAAACGGTCAGGCCGAACACACCCAGCGCGGCGAGTTGCAACCAGTCGCGGCGCTGCGGCAGCGGCGCACGCTTGACCGCCAAGAGCACGGCAAAGCACAGCGAACCGATCGCCAGTCGCGCCAAGGCGACTTCGCCCGGCGTAAAGGAGGTCAGCGCGTAGGCAATCGCCGCATAGGCCGACGACCAGGTCACCAACGCAATGGCGATGTAAATCAAAGCGCGCCCATCGAGGCGCTCGTGGCTGTCCATGGGTGGAATCCGCGGGGAGGGAGCAGGTAAATCCTAGTCTGGCGATGCCAATGGAGGAATAATGGAACCGTATTCCTTTTCAATGTTTCGCCATCGATCGAAATATCAAAGGCTGCTTATGACCTACGAATCGAAACCCGATTGGGACGCCAAAGATTGGCAGCTGTTGGAAGCCCTGCAGCACGATGCGCGCATGGGATACGCCGAACTGGGCCGGAAGGTGCGTTTGTCCGCCCCCGCCGTGGCCGAGCGCGTGAAGCGATTGGAAGAGGCCGGCGCGATTGTCGGCTACCGCGCCGTGGTCGATCCCAAGCGAGTGGGCTTCGGTATCGAAGCCATGGTTCGCCTGCGCTGCGATGGCGGCATTTGTGCACGCATCGGAAAAATCGTTGCGGACGTGCCGGAAGTGCTGGATTGCCGGCGGCTTGCCGGCGAGGATTCGGCCCTGCTGCGCGTCGTGGCGATGTCGATCACGCATCTGGAAGCCGTGCTCGATCGCCTGTTGAAGATCCACGCCAGCATCAGCACCACCACGCTGATCGTCCTGCAGACGCCGCACGCCAACCGATCCATCACGCGCGCCATGTGGGATGCGGCGCGCGCGCTCTCGCAAGACTAGCTTGCCCTCCCTGCAGGCCAGGGAGGGCGACAACCCAAAAGCTAATTATGTGATTCGTCTTTTTTCTGCTGCGGATGCTGGTTGTTGTTTTGATGCTGCGGCGAAGCCGGGTGAGCCTGCGGCTGCGGGTGTGGCGCAGACGGCGGTGGCGCATGTTGCGCCGGCGCAGCCGCGTGCTGAGCTGGAGCGGGTTGTGGACGCGCTTGCGGTGCGGGAGCCGGAGCGGGACGGAATGCTGGCTGCGGATGCGCTTGCGGCGCCGGCGCTGGATGAAACGCGGGCTGCGGGCGAGGCGGCGGTGGCGCCGGGTGGACAACGGGCTGCGGATGCTGCTGCTCCGGCGTCGCCGGCCGAATCGCCGGCGGCTGCGGCAGCGTGTGCGGTGGCGCTCCTGCAGGCTGGCGGACGAACCCTTGCGTGCGCGGCTCAACATTCGAGCGCGGCGCGGGGGTTGGCGCCGGTGGCTGATGCGCCACATTCGGACGAGGCGCTTCGTTTGGACGCGGCGGCTGAGAATGCGGTGCGGCGAAGGGTTGCGAGGGTGCTTGCGCTACACGATTCGCGGCGGGCGGATAGCCAGCGCGCGAGAAGTTCGGCGTGCTCATCGGCGCCTCGGCAGGACGATTGCTGGCCACACTATTGGCGACATGGCGATTGAACGGATTCCGGTTGTTCGCCACGTTATTGGTGACGCTGTTTTGGTTGACCGTGTTGTTATTGATGTAGCGGTTGTTGGTGATGTTGTTGTTAACGACGTTGTTGGTGTATCGATTGATCACCGTCGTCGAGCGCGATACGTACGTCTGGTTGTTGTAGACCACTGCCGGCCGGTGCCAGCCGCCGCCACCGCCGCTATTCCCGCCGCGGTATCCGCCGCCCCAATTCATGCCCCACGAATGCCAGCCGCCATTCTGGTCGCGATCGTGATGTTCAAGCAGTGCACCGACCACAATGGCCGCGCCGAAGGCAACGGCACCGACCATGGCCACCTGGCCGGCGCTGTACGAGGGCTGCTGATACTGATAGTCCGGATAAGCGGGCACTTCTTCGCCATAAACCGCTTGCGGGTCGTAAGACGGCACGTAGACTTCATCGGACTGCGCCGGCTGGATCTCGATGATCTGACCTGGCGGCGGCACGACGGATGGACCGGAATAGGTCGGCGGCTCATCGCCATTCCCGACATAGCTGGCCTGTTCGCTTTCCTGCGCCTGCTGCACCGGCTGCGTGCTGACACTTTGCTGTGCCGAACTGCGCAGGTTGCCGCTGGCCGACGCACGCTGCCGCATCACCTGGATCGCATTGAGCACGTCGGTAGGGTCGTTCACATAGGCCTGACCTAACGCCGTCGTCCATGGAATGTTTTGCGCCATCTGACTCAACACAGACGGAAACTGCGTGAGGCCTTTGACGCTCGCGTCCCAGTTTTGCGGTTGCACGGCGGCCTGCAGAAGATCGCCTTTGAGATTCGGATTCTGTGTGACCAGGTTTTGCGCCGCCGTAATTTGGTCCGGATACGTCGAACCCGCCAGCACCTGCGCCACCAATTTGTCAGGGAACAACGCGATAGGCGCCACCATCTGATAGAGCTGGTCCGCCGTCGGCGGCGTGTAGGAAGGCTGCTGCGGCGCCGTGCTGGCGGACGACGCCGGCGCACTGGCTTGTTCTTGCGCAGGCTGTTGATTGCATCCGGCCACGATCAACATGCCTGCGCACATGGCGGCCACGATGGCCACGCTCAGCGAATTTTGTTTGCCCACTCGACCACTCCTTGATGGATATGCCACAGGAAACGATAAATGTTCCCGGCTTAGGCCATAGTTAACTTGCAACCTTCCCCATGGCGTTGCGACGGAGTATGCCCATGCTTCTTGGACAATTGGGCTAATGCGCGATAAACGCTTTTTGCGTTATGCCCGCGTTTGGCAAAACGGTAAGCTTGATGTCAGTCGCGCAGCAATCCGTCGCGCCAATTGCTAAGGACAAGTTATTTCATGCGCACGATGTATCCCGACATCGAACCCTACCGGATGCATCGCATCCCGGTAGACTGCCGGCATACGCTTTATGTCGAGGAATGCGGCAATCCGGACGGGCTGCCCGTCGTCTTTCTGCATGGCGGCCCCGGTGCGGGTTTATCGCCTTATCATCGGCGTTTTTTCGACCCGGCGCGCTACCGCATCGTCTTGTTCGATCAGCGCGGCGCAGGGCAATCCACGCCCTTCGCCGACCTCACCGACAACACGACCTGGCATTTGGTCGCGGATATCGAAGCGATTCGCGAGAACCTGGAGGTCGAACGCTGGGTCGTGTTCGGCGGCTCATGGGGTTCCACGCTAGCGCTGGCGTACGCGCAAACGCATCCGGAGCGCGTGCTCGGCCTGGTGCTGCGCGGCATCTTTCTTTGTCGCCCGGAAGAAGTGCGCTGGTATTACGAAGAGGGCGGAGCGTCGTGGATCCTGCCGGAAAAATGGCAACGCTACGCCGAAGCGATTGCGCCCGACGAGCGCGGCCACATGCTCGAGGCGTATTGGAAACGCCTGACAAGCGACGATGAAAACATCCGCCTGCGAGCCGCCACCGCATGGGGCGCGTGGGAGGGCGGCGGCATCACGCTGGAAGAAAGTCCCGAGACGGAAGCGAGTTTCGCCGCGCCAGAAGTTGCATTGAGTCTTGCACGTATCGAAGCACACTATTTTCGCAACGGCGCGTTCCTGGAACGCGATCAGTTGCTGCGCGATATGGACAAGGTGCGTCGCATTCCCACTGTCATCGTGCACGGCCGGTACGACATCATCTGCCCGGTGAAAAACGCATGCGACCTTGCTGCCGCGTGGCCGGAGGCGGAATTTCACATCGTGATCGCCGGTCATGCCGCCTCGGAACCGGCGATTGTGGATGTACTCGTACAAGCGACGGATAAGCTAGCCGATCGCTACTGCTAATGAATCGCAAAGAACGGATATCGGCACGCGGCAAGCTTCCGACATAGTTTGCCGACACACATGAAAGGTGATGCTCGATGCTCACGTTGTTTGATTACGCGCCCTCCGAAAATGCCTGGAAAGTCCGCCAACTCCTGCATCATCTGCAGCGCCCTTATCGCACGGTGAAGATCAGCATCTTCGAAGGCGAAGGCCGCACCGAGGCGTATTTGCGCATCAGCCCGACGGGCACGGTGCCGGCGATCCAGCTCGACGATGGCCGCGCGTTGGCCGAGTCGAACGCCATTTTGTTCTTTCTCGCGACGGATACGCCGTACCTGCCGTCCGATGCGTTCGGTCGCGCGAAGGTGCAGCAATGGCTGAGCTTCGAGCAGGAGCGCGTGGAGTCGGTGATCGGCTCGCTGCGCTACTGGACGCTCACCGGCAAACTGGAGCGCCGCGCCTCGGCATTGGTGGAGACGAAACGCGCCGCGGGAGAACGTACGCTGCAGATTCTGGATCGCGAGCTTGCGAGCCGTCCATTTCTCACCGATCACGGTTACAGCGTGGCCGACATCTCGCTCTTCGCGTACACCAGCCATGCGGAAGAGGCAGGCTTTTCGCTCGCCCCGTATCCCCATGTTCGTGCGTGGATCGAACGCGTGAAATCGCAACCGGGCTTCCTCGCCGCCACGTACCCCTATTCGGACGACCCGCATAGCGGCGGCGAATTGCCGTGACCTAACCTCTGTCACGGGCCAGGAACAGGGCGGCGGTGGCATACTCGCCGCTCCCGATTTCCTTTGGAAGCCGCATGATGTCCCCGCTTCGTATCCTGGCCCTAGGCGCCCTGCTGCTGCCGGTGGCGGCCTATGCCGACGATCCCTACTCCTACGCCCAGCCTGCCGAGGTCCGCGTTACTCATCTCGATCTGAAGCTGGCGATCGATTTTGCGCAGCACAAGCTGGATGGCCAGGCGACGCTGACGTTGAACTGGCAAGACCCCAAGGCCGACGCACTGGTACTGGACACCCGCGACCTCGCTATCGCGCGTGTCGATGCGGTGGATGCACAAGGCAATACATCACCGCTGAAATACGCGCTTGCACCGCGCGACAAACAGCTCGGCAGCAAGCTCACCATTGAGACGCCGCAGCGTCCGCACGAAGTGCGCATCGTGTACACCACCTCGCCCCATGCCTCGGGCCTGCAGTGGCTGCCTCCCGCGCAGACGGCAGACAAGAAACAGCCCTTCATGTTCTCGCAATCGGAATCCATCCACGCCCGCTCATGGGTGCCGTTGCAGGATTCGCCGGCCATCCGCTTTACGTACACCGCCGAGGTGACCGCACCGAAAGACACGCGCGTCGCCATGAGCGCGCCGAACGATTCGTCGCATCCGTTGAACGGTCATTTCAGCTTCGACCAAACGCATCCGATTCCGTCTTACCTGCTGGCGATTGCCGCCGGCGATCTCGCGGTGAAAGACACCGGACCGCGCTCGGCGGTGTATGCGGAGCCTTCGGTCGCCGGCAAAGCCGCGCATGAATTCGAAGATACCGAAAAGATGATACGCACGGCGGAAACGCTGTACGGTCCTTATCGCTGGGGTCGCTACGATATCCTGGTGCTGCCGCCGAGCTTTCCTTACGGCGGCATGGAAAATCCGAACATGACCTTCGCCACGCCGACGGTGCTTGTCGGCGACAAGAGCCTGGTGTCGTTGGTCGCGCATGAATTGGCGCATTCGTGGTCCGGCAATCTCATCACGGCAGCATCGTGGCGAGACATCTGGCTCAACGAGGGCATCACCACTTATGTGCAGGGCCGCATTACGGAGGCGTTGTACGGCAAGCGCCAGGCCGATGAAGAAGCCTTGCTCGACATTCACACCGTGCAAAAGGAAATCGCCAAGCTGCCGTTGAATTCACAGCGGCTTGCGCCGGTGCCCGGCAAGGTGGATGCCGACGATTCGCTGTCCGACGTTGCATACAACAAAGGTTCGTGGTTTCTGCGCACGCTGGAGCAGCGCTTTGGTCGCGAGAACTTCGACAACTACCTGAAGGGCTATTTCAATCACTTCGCCTTCCAGAGCATCACCACCGAGCAGATGCTGGACTATTTGAAGCCGAATCTGATCGACAAATATCCCGGCAAGATGAGCTGGGAGGAAGTGAAAGAGTGGGTGTACGGCACTGGCCTTCCCAAGAACGCACCGATTCCGGACTCGCCCCGCTTCGACGCTATCGACAAGGAACGCACGGCGTTCCTCGGCGGCACGCTGGCGGCCGACAAGCTCGATGCGAAAAGCTGGAACACGCAGGAATGGATGTATTTCCTCGACGGCCTGCCCGAAGCGCCGCCGCTCGCCAAGATGCAGGAGCTGGATTCGGCGTGGCACCTCACCGGCACGCCCAACGCCGAAATCGGCATGCGCTGGTATGTGCATGCGATCGCCGCCGGGGATAAGGCGACCTGGCCTGCCGCGGCCGAACACATGACCCGCATCGGTCGCTTGTATCTCACCATGCCGGTATACCGTGCACTGAGCAAAACGCCGGATGGCCTGGCCTTTGCCCAACAGGTGTACAGCAAGGCGAAAGACGGCTATCACCCGCTTACGCAACAGGCCGTGGAAGCCTTGTTTGCGAAGGCGAAAGCCACCAAGTCCTGATCCGTCGTTTTGAAACCTCGCCGTCCCGCTCAACCGGGATGGCGGGCGACCGATCGTTGATTGCGAGACATAGACATGAGCACTCCCGCAAACGCCAATACGGGCCCCCTTTGGCAACGCCTGCTGATACGCCGACTCAAGTTTCTCGGCATGCTTGCCGCGTTGCTGATCGCGATACTCGGCGGCACTTACCTGTTCGCGCCGCAATGGCTGTTGCAAGCCAATACGTGGCGCGAGGCGATGAACGCTCAGCTGCAGAAGCACTCCGTGCAGGCAGGCGATACGCGCTGGGTGTATTACGAAGGCGGCCAAGGACCGACCATTCTGTTGCTGCACGGCTTCGCGGCACGCAAGGAGGTGTGGCTGAAAGTGGCACCGCTGCTCACCGCACATTTCCACGTGGTGATTCCCGATCTACCCGGCTGGGGCGAGTCCTCGCGCATTGCAGGCGCCAGCTACAACGTCGACAACCAGGCCGACCGGTTGAACGACTTCGTCCAGACGCTTCATCTGCAACACGCGCTTATCGTCGGCCATTCGATGGGTGGCGCGATCGCTGGCGTGTATGCGGCCGAACATCCCGAGGACGTCGCCGAGCTGGCGCTGGTCGATTCG
>DATJMR010000243.1:0-9021 GCA_035508595.1 Dyella sp. | reverse complement strand
AGCGAGCTGGAAACGGTGCGAGTAGGGCAGGCACACGATCCGCACAGTGAACCACCGCCGCCGCACTATTGAAAAACGTAACACGTAGAACCGGATTTCGATCATGGTCGATTCATTGCGAGATCAACTCCTCAAGAGCGGCATCGTCAAGCAGCTCAAAGAGGAACAACGTAAATCAGTCCCCGCCTCAAAGCCGAACGCGTCGTTCGCCAAGGGTAAGCCGCCGCACAAGCCTCGACCTGTACGCAATGACGGGGAGATCGATCTGGCCAAAGCTTATGCCGTGCGTGCGCAGACGGAAGCGGCAGAACGCAAGCGCGCCGAACAGGAAGCGGCCGAATTGGCGCGTCTGAAGCGCGAGCGCAAAGCGAAAGTGCAAAAGCTGCTCGAAGGCGCTGTGCTCAATAAGGCGGACGCCGATCAAGTGCGTCATTTCGAATACGGCGGCAAGATTCGCCGCGTGTATGTCGATGCGGCGCAGCTTGCGGATCTCAACGCCGGCAGGCTGGGTGTCGTTCAGAACGGCGGGCGTTATGTGTTGGTCACGCAAGCCGTGGCAGAGCAAGTGCGCGACCTCAACGCGCATTTGGTCGCTCTCTTGGTCGACCCTGCGACGTCCAGCTTGGATGAAGACGGCGTGCCCAATGATTTGATGTGGTGAAAAAAGCCGGGTGTTTCCCGGCTTTTTTCAAAGTGTCAGCTGGTTGCGGGAAATTCAAAACCGTTCTGTTTCAGAGCTGGATGATCCCACCCGTTCTTCGGCGTGAAGCGTTCGCCGTAACGCTTCGCCAGTGACTCGAGTTTTTGCTGGACCTTGTCCGCACCTTCGCTGCGCACGAATTGGATCGGGCCGCCGCGGAACGGCGCGAAACCGGTACCGAAAATCACGCCGGCATCGAGCAAGTCGGCATCGTCCACAACGCTGTCGCCAAGGCACGCAACGGCTTCATTCACCATGGCGAGAATCATGCGATCTTGCAGATCCGGCGGTGGCGTGTAGTCGGCGTCGACTTCGGGCTTCTGCGGCTTGCCGTCCTGCCAGGTGTACAGGCCTTGGCCGTCCTTCTTGCCGCGCTTGCCGGATTGAAGTTTGTCCTCAAGGCCGGGCGGAAGCTCCAGCCCCAGAAACGGCGCCAGTTCTTTGCCGACTGACGCGCAAACGTCCAGGCCCACCGTGTCGGCCAGCTCTATTGGCCCCATCGGCATACCAAATGCCTTGGCCGTTTTGTCGAGCACCGGGCCCGGCACACCCTCGCTGTAAAGACGCAGCGCTTCCAGCAAGTACGGCATCAAGATGCGATTGACCAGAAAGCCCGGCGTGCCTTTGACCGCCACCGGCAGTTTGCCGATCGCCTTGCAAAACGCCATGGCGCGTTTCTCGATGGCGGGATCGAGCCGATCGTGACGCACCACTTCCACCAGCGGCATTTGTGCGACGGGATTGAAGAAATGCAAGCCCAGGAAACGTGGCGGCGAAGTCAGGCGTTTGCGAAGTTCGTCCAGCGGAATCGACGATGTATTGGTGGCGAGGATGCCGTTGGCACCGAGCTGCGGTTCGATCGTCGCGTACAACGCCTCTTTCGCTTCCGGGTTTTCGAAAATCGCTTCGATCGCCAGGTCTGCCTGCGCGATACCCGCCCCGTCCACGTCCGCGCGCAATCGGCGGAGTGTTTCTTCGACTTTTTCGGGCGTTTTCAGCTTCTTTTCGTAAAGAACGCGTGCGCGATCCAACGCCGGTTGGATGTACTGCATCTGGCGATCCTGCAGCGTGACGTCGAAACCTTTGAAGGCGGCCCATGCCGCAATGTCGCCGCCCATGACGCCGGCGCCGACCACGTGTACGTGGCCGATACCTGCGTCGACACCACCGCCTTGACCTTTGAGGCGTTCCTGCAAAAAGAAAATGCGGATGAGATTTTGGGCGGTCGGCGTTTGCGCGAGTTTGGCGACCGAGCGAGCTTCCAGCTTCAAACGTTGCTGGATGTTGCTGCCGCCCCGCTTCCACACATCGATCAGGGCGAACGGCGCGGGGTAGTGTTCTTTGCGTACCTTTGACGCGGTCTGCTTGACCACCATGGGGGCGATGATCTGGCGCGCCAGCCAAGTGTTCGTAAGCCAGGCGGTTGCCCGTTGTGCGAACGGAGGCGTGTGGGGGTGGCGCAGCAGGGCGCGTGCCTCGGCCATCAACTCTTCGGGGCGGGCCAGTCGGTCGATCAGCCCGAGATCCTTGGCGCGGCGCGCGGACAAGGCCTTGCCGGTCAGCATGATGGGCAGGGCCTCGGTTGCGCCGATAAGGCGCGGCAAGCGAGCCGACCCACCCCAGCCTGGGTGGATGCCCAGCATCACTTCTGGAAGCCCGATCCGTGTCTTGTCGTCGGCGGCGGCGATGCGCTGGCGGCAGGCCAGGATCAGCTCGGTTCCGCCACCCATGCAAGCGCCCTGCACGACGGCCACCGTCGGGCAGGGTAGGCGCGCCAGCGATTCGTACACGCGCTGGCCGTTCTCGATGTTTTCCAGCACCGTCCCGTGCTTGGCGTATTCGACGAACTCTTTGATGTCCGCGCCCACCGCAAACCCATTGGCCTTGGCCGAATGGATGATCACCCCGGACGGCTTTTCGATGGCCAAACGCTCCACGATTTGCCCCAGCTCATCCAGTACGTCCCGAGAGATGGCGTTGACGCTGCTCTGGGCGCGGTCCAGGGTCAGGGTGACGATGCCACTGTCATCCAGGCTCGTCTTCCAGTGATTGAAGCGCAGTCCTTCGAACATGGGGATGAGGGGATGGCCGAGGGGCCCTCACCATACCGTCCCGCAGCGATGAATGCGAGACATCGGCATACGGCCGGGTATGCCGCACAGATCACGCCTCGGCATGCGGGGTATTGCGCTTGGCGTGCGACCGCGTAACGTACGGGATGCCGCAACTTCCCTTTGGGCGTTATGACTTCCCTGATGGCCCCTGCTCCGCTTGCCGGTAGCGAGATTTACGAGCGCATTCTGACAGCGCCCGGGGGGTTGGTCGTGCTTGATCACGTGGACAGCAATACGCTGATCGATCAGTTTCGCGCCATCGCACGAAATAACGGGCAATCGGTTTATGTCTGGCGCTCCGAAAGCGGGATGGAGAACCTGCGCGAAGCGCACGCGGTCATTCCAGGGTCGCAACGCATCGGCAACGTCTTGCGATATATCCAGCAGAGCATTCACTTTGGCATCTATCTTCTGTCGCCGTTCCCGTTCCCGTTGGTGCCGGCAGAAAACACGCTGCTGCGGCAGCTTGCGCGTGCGCCGGCGGGACATGTCCGCCGGGTGGTGTTGCTTGATGCATTGCCGGCATTGATTTCCAGTGTCGACGATGTTGCCGTGCGCCTTGGCGGCACCGCGCACCTGACGCAGCGCCCGCGACTGCGCGACGGGCGATGGCTGCTGTGACGATGGTTACCTTGAAAGCAGGCATTTTGCTGGTCGCCGCGCAGCGCGAGCTTCGGCGTGAACTCTTCGACGTGCTGGACGCCGAAGGTCATCCGATGATCCATTCCGCGCGCGATACCACGCACGCGGCCATTTTGCTGGAGGGACGCGAGCCGCTCGCCTTGATCGTCGTGGTTTTCGAAGGCGACGGGCGCACCAGTGCAACGTTTTGCGAGCAACTGCGCTTGCTGCCGCCTTGCACCGATGCGCCCATCATCGCGGTGCTGCTTGACGACGCATCGATCAAACCCACGCAACTGCCTTCGGCTATTGCGGGATGGCTTTATGCCTCGCAAATAGGTACCGAGCTCATTCCCCGCTGGCAGCAATTGCACGGCGGCCGGCAAACGCCGGCCGTCGAACAAACAGGGAAACTTGCATCGCCGCTAGTGCTTCCGTCATCGGGCAACGACTACCGCTTCGTATTCGAAGATGTCGACAGCGATTGGCTCATTATCGATCCGCTTGCCGAGTGCGTCGTCGAAGCCAACCCTGCCTATATGAAGCATTGCGGTCTAGCCAACAGCGTGCTACTCGGTTTGTCATGGCACGACGTGTTGATTTTCGAGGCAGGGGGCTTGGACAAGGCGTGTAGCGACGCGGATCGGCGCTGGCTGGCGTGCAAGCGCAAATCCATTCGAGGCTACGACCTCGGCGAAGCAAGCATGCGTCGCGTGCGCCACAACGGCCGCGACATGGTGGCGGTGCAATTTCGCAACGCCAGCGCCAGTATGCGTCCAGCTGCCGCGTTGTCCGTATTGGCGCGCGTATTTACCAGCGGCCATGACGACGCAAGCGTGCCGGAGACGGTCCAGCTTCTACTGGACAACATGGATCTGGATTACGTCGCGGTATGGTCGGCGCGGCCGGAAGAAAGCAGCGTTCCGGTACAAGTCGTGCAACGTTGGCGAGGCGATGAGCAAGCCTTGCCCGGACCGCAGTTGCAGAGTTCGCTGCGCCTCGTGCTTAGCGGTCGCACGTTGATGCATCCCAGCGATGCACGGCGGTTGGCCGACGTCGACCCGCTGATTGGACTGCTGGGGCTGCGCGGATTCGTCGGTTTGCCTTTGCTGGATGAACGGCGCAACGTGATCGGCGCGTTGCTGGCAGGCGGTCGCCATCCTTTCAGCGAGCCGGACATCGTCGAGCCCGTATTGCATGGCGTGGCAGCGTATTTCGCGCACATGCTCGAGCTGCGCCGCACGCGAGAGCAAGGGCGCGCCGAAGGGTTGTTGGATGCGCTCACGGGTTTGCCGAACCGGCTGCTGTTCAACGATCGCCTCGATACCATCATCCGCGAAGCGAACCGCACCGGCGAAACCTTTGCGGTGTTGTTCGTGGATCTGGACCGCTTCAAATTCATCAACGACACCTTGGGGCATGCGGTCGGCGACCAGGTGCTGGTGGCGGTCACGCAACGACTGCGCAGCAGCGTGCGTGCGTCCGACACCGTTGCACGCTATGCCGGCGACGAATTCACGATCGTGTTGCGGCATATCGTAAAAACCGACGATGTGCTGCGCGTCGCGGAAAAAATCGTACAGCTGATGGAAGCGCCGTTGCATCTGGACGACGGTCCGGAGCTGCAAGTGACGGCATCCATCGGTATCAGCTTCTTCCCGGAAGACGCTCCCGATGCCGAAACGCTGCTCAAGCACGCCGATGAAGCCATGTATGCGGCCAAGAGCATGGGCCGCAACAATTATCGCGTCTACGACGTAAGTCCCGCGCAGGAGCAACAGAACGCGGCCTTGAAAGCCAGGCTTCGTCATGCGGAAGGCAATGGCGAACTTCGCGTGTTCTATCAGCCGCAAATCAATGCCGAGTCGGAAGACATCGTCGGCATGGAAGCACTGTTGCGCTGGGAACATCCGGAGCTCGGCAATATCGGCCCGGGTTTCTTCATTCCGCTGGCGGAGGAAACCGGCCTTATCGTGTCCATTGGCGAGTGGGTGCTGCGCACCGCGTGCAAGCAAGCCAAGGCGTGGGAAGATCGGTTCGGATTGCGTTTGCGGCTGGGCGTGAATCTCTCGGCCGTACAGCTTATGCAGCCGGACATTTCCGACGTGGTGGCCAAGGTGCTCCAGGAGACCGGCCTCGATCCGGGCTTGTTGGAGTTGGAAGTCACCGAAAGCATCAGCATCAAAGCCGCGCCCAATCTGATGGAAAACATGCAGAAGCTGCATCGGCTGGGCTGCCACATCGCCATTGACGATTTCGGCACGGGCGCGGCGTCCCTGGATTACCTGCGCAAGTTGCCGGCCGATCGCATCAAAATCGACCAGAGCTTCGTGCGCAACATCGGCGTGGATCCCGACGACGAAGCCATCGTGCGCGCCACCATTGAGATGGCTCATCGCCTCAAGCGCGGCGTGGTGGCCGAAGGCGTGGAAATCGAGCAGCACCTGCAGTTCCTGCAGGCCAACCATTGCGACGAATTGCAGGGATACCTGTTCTGCCGGCCACTGCCTCAGGGCAGTTTCGAGCGCCTGTTGAGCGAGCGCGAGCGACTGTTGTCCGAGATTCAGGACAAATTGCCGGCTTGAGCCTTATCGGCCTGCCCCTATCTTAGAATGCAGGGGCGTGGCACTCGCTGCTGAACTTGCTGGCGCATTGCAGGTCTGAGCAGCTCAACCCATCCCTCGTGACGAAGGAGACGGCCCGGATGGGCGACAACGAACTCGATAGTGCGCTGGTTGAACGAGTACAAAACGGGGACAGACGTGCTTTCGACCTGCTGGTGCGCAAATATCAGAACAAGGTCATCGCCCTCATTTCCCGCTACGTCCACAACGCAGCCGAATGTGAAGATGTAGCCCAGGAGGCCTTCGTCAGGGCATGGCGAGCGATCGGCTCGTTCCGTGGCGAAAGTGCTTTCTATACTTGGATGTACAAGATTGCCGTGAACACGGCCAAGAACCATCTCGTGGCGATGGGCCGGCGTCCGCCGACCGACGATATCGCCATCGAGGACGCCGTTTTTGTGCCCGGCGCCGATCGCATGCAGGAAGGGGCCACCCCCGAACGCGAATTAATGCGACAGGAAATTGAACAAACGGTGTTTGCCACTGTCCAAGCTTTGCCCGAGGAGCTGCGGACAGCCATCACATTGCGTGAAGTGGAAGGCCTCAGCTACGAAGAGATTGCCGAGGCCATGGGCTGCCCGATCGGGACGGTGCGTTCGCGCATCTTCCGGGCACGCGAGGCGATCGATGAGAAGTTGCGGCCATTGCTTTCAGACCGCGAGGATCGGATGTCATGAGTGAAGCCAACATGGAAAATCTTTCCGCGGCCATGGACGGTGAATTGTCCAGGGAAGAGCTGCGCTTTTTGTTGCGCAGGCTCGACCACGACACATCGTTGTTGCAGTCATGGACGCACTATCACGTAGCCGGCGACGGCTTGCGCCGTCAGCTGCCCGCTGTGGCCAGCGTCGGTTTTGCTTCACGCGTGATGACGGCGATCGAAGGTGAGCAGGTCGCTTCCAAGGTTGCTCCCAAGCGCGACTGGCTACGCCTGTCGCTGGGCGGCGCTATTGCCGCGAGTGTCGCGGTAGCGGCATTGATGGTTTCGCAACCCACCGCGCCCGATTCGGAACGTCCTACGCGATTGGCTGCCAATGGCAGTGGCGCTGTGTCTCCCGGCGCACGAGCAGTGGCGTCGGTTTCTCCAGCCGCGGTCTCGCGCGCCAGCAACGATGTACTGGGCGCCGTGCCACCGTCGCTGAGTCCCTATTCAGCGTCGAATCTCAGCCAGCGGGCCTCTGTGACCCTCGGTGACTCGTCCGACAATCCATTGTTTCAGCGTTACGCCAGCCAGACGTATTCCATTCATGGCTACAAGGCGCTGAACAGTCAGGATGGCAGCTACCTGTTGCTAATCGATACGCCGCAGGCCCGGTCCGCGCCGGCACAAGCTGCGCGCCAGTAAGAAAGGTGGTTTGAGCGGAGTCTGGGGTGTAACCCTCGGACTTCCTCACGGGTGATTCAAGCGCCCGCTCTCCATTGTTGTCCTCCCTCCCGTTCCACCCTACGAGCGCTGGAGCGGAAGTGGGGGTGTCCAGAACCCGAGGAGGAATCATGAGTTATTCCCGTTTCGTCAGTCGCCCTGTGTGTCATGGCTTGTTGGGTTGTGCTCTGATCATGGGTATCGCCCTGCCGGGCATGGCGATGGCACAGGCCGCCCCGGCTGCTGCTTTGCCAGATTTCACCGGTATCGTGCAAAAGAACGCTCCTGCCGTGGTGCATGTAGAAGCTAAGTATTCCGGTCGCCGTCCGAAGAGCGGCGCGGGTGGTCAGCCGATGCAGGGGATCGATCCGGGGCAGGCGGAAATCTTCCGGCGCTTCTTTGGCATGCCGATCATGCCCTCGCCGGAAGAACAGGCGCATACGTCGCTGGGTTCGGGTTTCATTATTTCCAGCGATGGATACATTCTCACCAACAACCATGTGGTCGATCACGCCGATGTCGTGACCGTGCGTTTGCAAGATCGCCGCACGCTGACGGCCAAAGTCGTGGGAACCGATCCCACCTACGACATTGCTTTGTTGAAAGTCGACGCAAGCGGCAGCCTGCCGACGGTGAGCATCGGCGATTCGCATACGCTGAAGCCCGGTCAGTGGGTATTGGCAATCGGTTCGCCATTCGGGTTCGATTACACCGTGACGCAGGGCATCGTGAGTGCCGTGGGGCGCAGCTTGGGCCAAGGAGATCAACCCAGCACGTCTTTCATCCAGACCGACGTGCCGATCAACCGCGGTAACTCCGGCGGTCCGTTGTTCAACCTGCAAGGCCAGGTGGTCGGTATCAACTCGCAGATTTATTCCGACACCGGCGGTTACCAGGGCGTGGCATTCTCGATCCCGATCGATCTGGCCATGAACGCGGTCGATCAGCTCAAGACCAAGGGCTATGTGACGCGCGGCATGCTGGGCGTCGAGATCAAGCCGGTCGACGAAGATGTCGTGAAGGCGCTGAAGCTCGACAGCGCAAAAGGCGCCATCGTTGTCAGCGTGACGCCTGACAGCGCCGCGCAGAAAGCCGGCCTGCAGTCGGGCGATGTCATCCTTGCGTATAACGGCCGCGATATCGTGCAGGGCACGGATCTGCCGCCGCTGGTTTCGCTGACCAAGCCAGGTACTACGGTGCCGATCAAAATCCTGCGCGACGGCAGCGAAAAAACCATCAATGCGACCATCGGCACGATGCCACGCGATCAGAATGCACGTTCGGCGCTGAGCAAAGTCGCACCCAATGGCGGATCGAGCGCTTTGGGCCTCAGTGTGGAAAACATCGACGCGGCGACGCGCGGTCAGCTCGGCCTAAAGGCGGGCGAGGGTGTGGGCATTTCGGATATCACCGGCCCGGCGGCCGCGCAGGCCGGTTTGCAGCCAGGTGACGTCATTCTGATGGTCAATCAGAAGAGGGTGGGAAGTGTCGAGGCTTTCCGTGCCGCGACAGCTAATGTGAAACCCGGCGATACAGTGCTGTTGCTGGTACGCCGAGGCGACACCACCAACTTCATTGGCTTAACGGTTCCGAGCGGCA
>DATJMR010000242.1:0-4695 GCA_035508595.1 Dyella sp. | reverse complement strand
TCGCGGCAGATATGCGAAGCACGCTTCAATCATCTGCGCGTCGTCACCTATTGCGAGAACTGAATATGTGGCCCGCTCCTATTCCCCAATGATCTGAGCGCAATGATGTGCGTCAGTTACAGGGGGCGGGTGGTCCAGGATTTTCCACGCGCAATGATCGGAGCGCCTCCGGAATTGGCGCAAAAAAATGTCGTCCAATTCAGACAAAGTTGAGGGCGTAATGGGCGAAAGGCGGTGGCTTTCGTCGATGCGGATGGACGTGATTTGTTTGTTTCTTGCAAAAAATCGCGCGATTTATGCGTGATTTGCGATGTAGGTCAAAACATAAGAATGACGATTGCCGATGCATGGCGATTCGACATTTGTCGGACTTCCGGTCGTTCCAGCATCCATGCGCCTAGTTTGTTTGAAACGAAAAACCTCGTATTTAATTGGGAATAAGCCTACGAATATGGTTGTGCCAAGAGCTGGTGCTCTACTGAAAAGCACGTTTTATGCGCTGCTGTGTCTGGGAGCTGTTCGAAGTACTGGCGAGTGAGGTGCATTTGTTCGCTGGCCGTCTGGGCGCGATTCACTACGTCACGGAAAGCCGCATTTTCAGCGCGATCTCTCGCATACCAGCCCAGATGCTTGCGCGCAATGCGCACGCCGGCATGTTCGCCATAAAACGTATATAGATGCTCAAGATGGCCAAGCAGAATGGTGGCGACGTCTTGCGGCGAAGGCTCCAGAAGAAGCTCACCTGTGGCGAGATAGTGGGCGATCTCGCGAAAGATCCAGGGGCGCCCTTGTGCGCCGCGGCCAATCATTGCCGCATCGGCGCGCGTCACGTCGAGCACATGTTTAGCTTGTTGCGGCGTGTTGATGTCGCCATTGGCCAGCACCGGAATACGCACGGCGGATTTCACCGCGGCGATGGTTTCGTATTCGGCCTCGCCTTCGTATTTGTCGGCGCGTGTGCGGCCGTGCACGGCCAGTGCGGCGATACCGTTGTCTTCGGCAATGCGGGCGATGGTGAGCGCGTTCTTGTGGTCGCGATCCCAGCCGGTGCGGATTTTCAGCGTGACGGGTACGTTCACCGCATCCGCCACGGCTTTCACGATGCGCGCCACGAGCGGTTCGTCCTGCAGCAGCGCGGAGCCGGACCACACGTTGCAGACCTTCTTTGCCGGACAGCCCATGTTGATATCGATGATCTGCGCGCCGTTTGCCACGTTGAAGCGCGCGGCTTCGGCGAGCATGGCGGGATCGTAGCCGGCGATCTGCACGCTGACGGGTTCGGGCTCGCCTTCGTGATCCATGCGTTTGATGGATTTGCGTGTTTGCCACAGGCGAGGATCGGCCGTGGTCATCTCGGATACGGCAAGCCCCGCCCCCAGCCGTTTGCACAGCAGGCGAAAAGGTTTGTCGGTGACGCCGGCCATCGGTGCGAGCACCACGGGCGGGTCGATGCGATAGGGGCCGATCTGCATCTACCCATTGTAACGCCGAACCGGCAACCGGTCCGGCAGGGTTCTAGTGCGCGGGCATTTCCCGCGAGTGTTCGGGCTCGTGCCGGTGCCGGAACAAGAAGACGAACAGCACCGCCACGACCAGCGAGTACGCGGCAAACGACATCCAGATGCCGTGCCAGTCCAGCGAATGGTCGGCACGGGTGAAATAGATATCGATCACCACGCCGCTGATCGAGCTGCCCAGCACGGCGCCGATGCCGTTGGTCATCAGCATGAACAAGCCTTGCGCGCTCGCGCGGATGGCCGGATCGCTCTGGCCCTCCACAAACAGCGAACCGGAGATGTTGAAAAAATCGAACGCCATGCCGTACACGACGCACGACATCACGATCATCCATAGCCCCGAACCCGGATTGCCGAACGCGAACAGGCCGAAGCGCAGCGTCCATGCCAGCATGCTGATCAACATCACCGTCTTGATGCCAAAGCGTTTGAGGAAGAACGGAATCGCCAGAATAAACAGCGTTTCCGATACCTGCGAAATCGACATGATGATGGCGGGATATCGCACCGCGATCAGATCTTTATACGCCTGGACGTGCTCGAAGTCGTGTAAAAACGTATCGCCGTAGGCATTAGTCAATTGCAACGCCGCACCGAGCAGCATGGCGAAGATAAAGAACACCGCCATCTTGCCGCGCTTGAATAGCGCGAACGAAGTAAGTCCCAAGGCATCCAGCCACGAACGATGATCCTGGCCGCGCAAACGCGGCGGGCAAGGCGGCAACGTGAACGCGTAAAGACCCAGCACCAATGCGGCGGCCGCAGCGACGTAGAACTGACCGGTGGTGGTTTCCAGGTGCAGCAGACTCACCACCCACATCGCCGCGATGAAACCCACCGTGCCCCACACCCGAATCGGCGGATACACGATCACCACGTCGGCGCCGTCGCGCTTGAGTGCGTTGTACGCCACGGTAATGGCCAGCGAAATGGTGGGCATGTAGCACATCATGTTCACCAGCATCACCCAGAACAGCATGCCGGGGTTGTCGATCGTCGGCACGATGCAAAGCACGACGGCCCCGGCGATATGCAGGCAGCCATACAGGCGCTCGGCACGCATCCATTTGTCCGCCACCACGCCGAGCAGCGAAGGCATGAACAAGGAGGCGATGCCCATGGTCGAGAAGATCGCGCCGAACTGCGAGCCCGACCAATGCCGATTCTGGAACCAATAGGCGCCGATGGTGATCAGCCAGGCGCCCCAGACGAAGTACTGCAGGAAGTTCATCGCGATGAGTCGCAACTTCAGGCTCATAGGCTGGATGCCCGCATTGATGTCTCCCCTTAGATCAGGCCAGGGGACCGTCCCCGCGCCAAAAGCTTTGGCAGCGTAGAGGAAGCCGCGGCTGGCCGGCAAGGCTGCGGCCGTTTCTGATCCGATACCTGCATTCTCGCCGTACCGCTACACTGCGCTTCTGTTTGCCGGAGCCCGCCCATGAGCCTGTTCATCACCATCGCGATCGTGCACATCATCGCCCTGATGAGCCCTGGGCCGGACTTCTTCTTCGTTTCGCAGACGGCCGTGAGCCGATCGCGTCACGAAGCCATGGCGGGCGTGGCCGGCATTACCCTGGGCGTGGCGATGTGGGCGGCGCTGGCCCTGCTTGGCCTGCAGCTGCTGCTGCAACGGCTTGTCTGGCTGGAGCGCCTGATTGCGATTGGCGGCGGCCTCTATCTGTGCTGGATGGGTTTGAAGATGTTGCGCGGTGCGCTGGCCAAACCTTCGGACGCTAAAGCGGCCGCGCCGGTGCAGGTTTTCGTGGGCGCGAAGCGATCCTTGCGCAATGGTTTGTTGACCAATCTGGCCAATCCGAAAGTGGTGATCTATTTCGGCAGCATTTTTTCCGCCTTCGTCGGCGCGGGTGTTTCGTCCGGCGCACGCTGGGGATTGTGGGCGCTAGTGGTGACGGAAACGTTCCTGTGGTTTTCGTTCGTCGCCGGATGTTTTGCGCTGCCGGTCATGCGTCGGGGCTACCTGCGCATCAGCCGCTGGATCGACGGTTGCGCGGGTGCGGTATTCATGCTGTTCGGGCTACACCTTATTTTCTCGCCGCGCACGACCTGAAGACATCAAAACGCGAGCCGTTTCCTTGCGCAGCACAGGAAGCACATCCGATTCGAACCACGGATGGCGTTTGAGCCACGCCTGATTGCGCGGGCTTGGATGCGGTAGTGGCAACACACCATGAGAAAGATGTTCGCGCCAATGATGCATCGTGTCGGTCAGCGAGGCGCCGCATTGCGTGCCCAGCACGCCGGCTTGGGCGTATTGGCCAATCGCCAGCGTCAGTTCGACATGCGTGAGCCTGGGCATGATGCGCGGATGCCACATTGGCGCGCACTCCGGGCGCGGCGGCAAATCGCCGCTGCGGCCGCTGCCGGGAAAACAAAAGCCCATTGGCACGATGGCAATGCGCTGCGCATCGTAAAAGGTCTCCCGGTCGATACCGAGCCAATGGCGCAACCGATCGCCACTGACATCGTTGAAGGGAATGCCGGTCTCGTGCACTTTGCGGCCCGGCGCTTGGCTCACGATTAACAACCGCGACGATGCGCTGGCTTGTAAGACGGGGCGCGGTCCGTGCGGCAAATGCGCCGCGCACAATTGGCAGACGCGAATCTCGGCGAGCAGCGACGCCAGCGATGGGGTCGGCTTCACGGCAACAACTTGCCCGGATTGAGAATGCCATCCGGATCGAAGGCGGTTTTCACGTTGCGCATCAAATCGAGTGTGCCCGCTTCCAATGCCAGCGGCATGAATTCGCGCTTCGCCAGACCGATGCCGTGCTCGCCCGACAGCGTGCCTTGCAGTGCGATGACAAGCGCAAATACCTCGGCAAGGCAGGCATGTGCGCGCTCGCGTTCGGCATCGTCGCGCGGCAGCAGATTGACGTGCAGATTGCCGTTGCCGGCATGGCCGAAGGTGACGATCAACACATCGTGTTTGCGCGAAAGCTCGCCAATGCCGCGCACCAGCTCGGGGAGGCGGCTCACCGGCACGACCACATCCTCGTTGATCTTGTTCGGCGAGATCGTGCGTTGCGCAGGCGAGAGCGCCTTGCGCGCCGACCACAACGCTTGCGTCTCTTGCGCAGTCTGAGCGACGCGCAACTCTTCCATGCCATCGCCGCGCGCGGCGCGCGATACGGCTTCGACGGCGAAAGGCAGCGTGTCG
>DATJMR010000241.1:0-9560 GCA_035508595.1 Dyella sp. | reverse complement strand
AGCGTCGCCCGGTTGTAGCGGCGACCGATCGCGATATTGGTCATGTTGACGTTGGTGTAGTAACCGCGCGATGCGCGGTACCACGGGTTGTAGACCTCGTGCGGTCCAAGCGGGAACCAGCCCACCGGGCCGCCCGCGCCCATGCCGACAAAGGCGACCAGGGCCGGCGCATAGACGGGACGCACGCGTGGCGGACACGGTATCCACCCCCAGCGATTGCGAATAAACGCCCAGCGTCCGTAGTGATACGGCGCAAAACCCCAAGGCATGGAATCCACCCAGGTCCAACCCCACGGCCCGATCCACGCCCAGTGACCGTAACGGTACGGCGCCCAGCCGGCCACGACGGTGGTGGGATACCACACGGCGCCGTAGTCGTCGTCTTGTTGCCAGTCGCCGTATTGATCGAGGTCTTGCGAGCCGACCACGTCGCTCGATACGTATTGTTCGTTCGAGGTGTTGGCGTATTGCGCGTCGCGATCGCTGCACCATGCATCGAATTCATCGCGGCCTTCGATATCGGTCACCGTGATGTTGTTCAAGGTGGAATCGGCAAACGCATAGGTGCGTCCGCTGAAAACATCGCGTTGCGCGTTGTTTTCGCCGTAGACGATCCCGCCGCCGTCGAGCACGGTTACCGTGGTGCCGTTGCCGTTGGCGCCTACATCGATGCGGAATGTGCCGGGTTGATTGACAACCAACGCCAGGGTCGGCGTGTCGATCTCGTAGGTCGCGCCTTGATCGATGTTGCGTACCGTCAGGTTCAACGTGCCTTGCGTAAGTTCGAATTGGCCGATCTGGTCGTTGAGATTGAGTACGCCGATGTCGCTTTGACTATTGATACGCAACGATGCGCCACCGAGATCCAGCTCGGCGCGCGCATCGGCGCCGCTGGACAACTTGTCGCCGTTGGTCAACGGCCGGTTGACGTCGGCGGCGCTCCAATCGGTACTGCCCGAGGGCATCAAACCCAGATCTCCGGCCGCATAAGAAAGACGAGCCACGCGCGCTGGCGGATCGCCCGCGTCGCCTTGGCTATCGTCCGTTTGGGCCCACGCCAGGCTGGCGCAGATCAGAAGCAGGGCAGCCAGCAGGATTTGCCAGCCTCGCGAGAAAGAGACAACGGCAGTGGGCACACGCATAAATCTCTCCGTGCTGCAGCGCGCGAAACGGTCGCGCTCCCGTCTTCATCCTTGTATATGGGGATGTTGCTCGCCCAGTATGAGCGGTTGCTTAGTAAGGGTGCGGCCGTTGCCGAGGGTTTAGGAATCGCGTCCAGGATTCCAAAAGCCTCACCCGCCGGTTAACATCGCCAAACGTTGCGGGTGTAGCTCAATGGTAGAGCTGTAGCTTCCCAAGCTACTGACGAGGGTTCGATTCCCTTCACCCGCTCCACACTCTATTTTTCGGCCCCCACCGAGATTCTCAGACCCTACAGCGTGAGCTGACATGGCGGATGTAATCACCCTCGGCTGGCGGGAACGACTGGCATTGCCTCAGTTCGGCATCGCCTCCCTCAAAGTTAAGCTCGACACTGGCGCACGCAGCAGTTCGCTGCATGTGGATCAGCTGGAAACCTTTACGCGCGACGGCCACACCTGGCTGCGATTCATGGTGGGCCTGGGACGCCGTTCAGGGCGGCAGGTGTTGTGCGAAGCGCCGGCGTGCGATCGGCGCGTGGTGGTCGATACCGGCGGCGGGCGCAGCGAACGGTGGTTTATCCGCACCGATGTGATGTTGGCCGGCGAACGTTTTGAAGTTGACATAAATCTGACGGATCGTCGGCACATGCTGTTTCCTATGCTATTGGGGCGCACGGCATTGGTCGGGCGTTTCTCCGTCAACCCAGCACTTTCCTATACGTTGCCCAAGCCCGCGCACCCGATGACGGATAAGCCATGAAAATTGCCATCCTTTCGCGCAATGCGCGGCTGTATTCCACGCAACGCCTGGTCGAGGTGGCGCGCGAGCGCGGCCATGTGGTGCGCGTGCTCGACCCGTTGCGTTGCTACGTGCGCATTGCACCGGGCGAGGTGGAAGTTCGCTACAAAGGCAAGGCGCTGCACGACATCGACGCGGCCATTCCGCGGATCGGTACGTCGAGCACGTTCTACGGCACGGCCGTGTTGCGTCAGCTTGAGATGATGGGCGTATACACACCCAACTCCTCCGATGCGGTGTTGCGTGCGCGCGACAAGTTGCGCTGTTTGCAGATTCTGTCCGCCAAAGGCCTGGATATGCCGGTGACCGTGTTCGGCGACAATCCTGACGACACCACCGACGTACTGGACATGCTTGGCGATCCGCCGCACGTGATCAAGCTCAACGAGGGCAGCCAGGGTACCGGCGTGGTACTGGCGGAAAAACGCAGCGCCTCGCAGAGCGTGGTGGAGGCGTTCCGCGGCCTCTACGCCAATTTCCTGGTGCAGGAATTTATCGCCGAAGCCAAAGGCAGCGATCTGCGTTGCTTCGTGGTCGGCGGTCAGGTCGTGGCCGCCATGCAGCGCGAGGCCATTCCCGGGGAGTTTCGCGCCAACCTGCATCGGGGCGGCACCGCCGTCGTGGCCAAGCTGACACCGGCCGAGCGGCGGATTTCCGTGGATGCCGCCGAGGCGCTAGGCCTGGGGATCGCCGGCGTCGATCTGCTGCGCTCCAAGCGCGGCCCACTGGTGCTCGAAGTGAACGCGTCGCCGGGATTGGAAGGCATCGAGGCGGCATCGGGCGTCAACGTGGCCGAGCACATCATCCTTCACCTGGAGCAACACTGCGGCAAGCGCAGGAAGCGCGCGCCCTCCCGCGCATTCACACCATGAGCACAAAGCCGCGGCGCGCCAGGCATTAACCAAGCAGTGAGTGCGGGTTAACTACCGCGTAACTGCTCCACGTCTATAAAGGCCCCACTGTTTGTTTGCTCGCCACTTCAATCGCAAGGGCGACAGCAGACGACGGTATCGGGGCAGTAGCTTCAGCCCGGATGCGGCAGCACCGCTGCAGTGTCCGGGCTTTTTCTTTGTCCGAGCCGCCCGAAAAATGAGCTAGCCCTAAACGTTCGGAATGGCTCTTAACATTTGCGGCGTTCACTCGTTAAGCTTGGGGCTCCCCCGGCCCCTGTGCTGGCTGCGTAGCGGAGAGACGCATGCGCGTTCTAGTCATTGAAGATAACAGCGATATCGCGACCAATATTGGCGACTATCTGGAAGATCGTGGCCACGTCGTGGATTTCGCCGGAGATGGCGTCACCGGCCTGCACTTGGCGGTGGTCCACGATTTCGACGTCATCGTGCTCGATCTCACCCTGCCGGGCATGGACGGCCTGGATGTCGCCCGCAAGCTGCGCCATGAGGCCCACAAGCAGACCCCGGTGCTGATGCTTACCGCCCGCGACGCCCTCGAGCAAAAGCTCACCGGCTTCGAGTCCGGCGCGGACGACTACATGACCAAGCCCTTTGCGTTGCAGGAGCTGGCCGCGCGGCTGGAGGTCTTGGCGCGTCGCGGCAAAGGACCGCAAAGCCGGGTGCTGAAGGTGGCCGACCTCACCTATAACCTGGATACCCTCACGGTGACCCGCGACGGCAAGTCCATCCAGCTCAACCCGATCGGGCTGAAGCTGTTGCAAGCGTTGATGGAAGCCAGCCCCTCCGTGGTCACCCGCCAGGATCTGGAGCAAAAAGTGTGGGGTGAAGAACTGCCCGACAGCGACAGCCTGCGCGTGCACATCCATGGTCTGCGTGCCGCCATCGATAAGCCGTTCGAAAAGGCCTTGATCCACACCCGACACGGCATCGGTTATCGCATGGTCGATCCGGATGCAGTCCAGGCGTAAGCTGCGGTTTCGCCTCATTCTCTCCTTCGCGCTGTTCGGTTTCGGCCTCAGCGCGTTGTTTGCCGTGGCGTCGTTGTATGTGCGCTACAAGGTCGAGAATCAACTGGTGGCGGGGGCGCTGCAAAGCGATGTCGACCAGGCGGTCGACAAGACCATCGCCAATCCCAATCAGCCGGTCGCTTCCGAACTGGTGGAAGCGTGGATCAAGAGCGATCGCACGCTCTACAAGATGCCATTGGCGTGGCAGAACTTGGATACCGGTGTCCACGACATGTATGAAACCGACGCCGACGGCCATGTCAAACACTACAAGCTCGCGGTCCGGCGCAAGGACGGCATTATCGGGTTCGTGCGCTACGACATCAGCCGCGAGGATCTCGGCAAGCGTCAGCTCATTACCTCGCTTATCGCCGCTGTTGTTTTGTTTAGCGTGTTGTCGCTGGCGATCGGCTTGTGGCTGTCTCGCAAAGTATTGAAGCCCGTAAGCGAACTGGCCCGACGCCTGCGCGATTTCAAGAAAGCGGGGCGAGCAGACACACTTGCCGTGCACTTTGCCGACGATGAAGTCGGCGAGCTGGCGCAAGCGTTGGATGAGTATGCTAAACGCCTCACGGCCATCGTTGAACGCGATCGCGAATTCAACTCCGACGTGAGTCATGAATTGCGCACGCCGCTGGCGGTTATTTCCAGCACCACCGAATTGCTGCAAGGTTCGCCCGATCTCACCGACAAGTTGCGCGAACGCCTCAAGCGTATCGAGCGCGCATCGCGTCAGGCGACGGAGCTGATCGAAGCGCTCTTGCTGCTGTCGCGTGCCGAGCGTCGCGGACCGACGCGCGGCGAAACGACCGATGTGGCCAAAGTCGCGTCCGACGTCATCGAGAGCCAGCGGCCGCAGATACGCGACAAGCCCCTCGATATCGAGTTGATCCAGAGCGACACGGTGAGCGTCAATGCTCCGGCGTCGGTGTTGTCGGTCGCGCTCACCAACCTTATCGGCAATGCGATCAAATACACGCTGGAAGGGCGCGTGACGGTCAAAGTGGAAAAAGGCCGCATCGATGTGATCGACACGGGCCCAGGTATCAAGCCGGAAGATGCCGAGCGCCTGTTTCAGCGCGGCGTACGCGGGGAAGGGGCCGGCGGCAGCGGCGCGGGGTTAGGCCTTGCCATCGTGCGTCGCCTTTGCGAGCTTTACAGCTGGGATGTGTCGATGAGGCCGCGCACCGATACTAACGGCGCCATCGCCAGCATCGTTTTCGTTCGCGGCAGCGACTGAATTTCCGGTTCTGCCCCTCCCCCTGCTTGCAGGGGAGGTTGGGAGGGGGTGAACAACCTCGCGATGAAGCAATGGATTTGCTATGCAAGAGAAATGGAAGCGCGCACGAGCTCTTCGTCATACTGCTACGGACGCAGAGCGCCATTTATGGCGTCATCCGCGCCGTGAAAACCTGAAGGGACACACATTTCGCCGGCAATATCCAATAGCAGGATATATCGCCGACTTTGTTTGCATATCAGCCGGGTTGGTCATTGAGCTGGATGGTGGACAGCACACCTATACGCACGAATACGACGTGAAACGTACACGCACGATTGAGTCGTATGGATATCGCGTATTACGTTTTTGGAACGATGACGTGCTGCTTCGAATGGAAAGTGTGCAGGAAGAGATTTGGCGGAATTTGCCGGACTGCGAACGCTGAGGACTGACCCCTCCCCAACCCTCCCCTACTGCGCAGGGGAGGGAGTTGCTTGAGGTGAGTACTGAACTGTTCGAGTTTCAGCATTCGATCACGTTGACCGCCAAGCCGCCACGCGACGTTTCTTTATATTTGTCCTTCATGTCGCGCCCCGTGTCGCGCATGGTCGCGATCACCTTGTCCAGCGACACGCGATGCTTGCCGTCGCTCTTGAGCGCCATGCGGCTGGCGTTGATGGCTTTGACCGAACCCATGGCGTTGCGCTCGATGCACGGAATCTGCACCAGGCCGCCGATGGGATCGCAGGTCAGGCCCAGGTTGTGTTCCATGCCGATTTCGGCGGCGTTTTCGATTTGATGCACGGTGCCGCCCAAGGCTGCGGTAAGGCCGCCCGCGGCCATCGAGCAGGCGACACCCACTTCGCCCTGGCAGCCGACTTCGGCGCCGGAGATGGATGCGTTCTCTTTGTAGAGGATGCCGATCGCCGCGGCGGTGAGCAGAAAGTCGATGATGCCGTTCTCGTCGGATTTCGGGCAGAAGCGGTGGTAGTAATGCAGCACCGCCGGAACAATGCCTGCGGCACCGTTGGTCGGTGCTGTCACGACACGTCCGCCTGCGGCGTTTTCTTCGTTCACGGCGAGCGCGTAAAGATTCACCCAGTCCAGAATCGTGAGCGGGTCCTTCAGCGACGCTTCCGGTTGATTGCGCAGTTCCGTGGCCATCGCGGGTGCGCGGCGCGCCACTTTCAAACCGCCCGGCAACACGCCTGGCGAGCGTAGTCCGCGTTCCATACATCCTTGCATGGCTTTCCAAATGTGGAGCAGACCTGAGCGTATCTCGGCCTCGTTGCGCCACACTTTTTCGTTTTCCATCATCAGCTGGGCGATGGTCATCCCATGCTGCGTGCACAACGCGAGCAACTGCTCTCCGCTAGCGAACGGGTAGGGCTGTTCGGTGGTGTCGGCGACGATGCGATCTTCCGCCGCTTCGTCGTGATTGACGACGAAGCCGCCGCCCACGGAGTAGTAATCGCGCGTGGCCAGTTCGTTTCCGTCCGCGTCGTAGGCGGAGAAGCGCATGCCATTGGTGTGGAACGGCAGCTTTTGGCGCTTGTTGAACACCAGATCGCGTTTTTCGTCGAACTCGATCTCATGCTTGCCCAGGATGCGGATGCGGTGACTTGTATGCACACGCTTGAGGATGGCGGGAATACTGTCGGCATCGACCGTATCCGGATGCTCGCCCTCGAAGCCGAGCACGACAGCTTTGTCGGTGCCATGCCCCCGGCCGGTCATGGCGAGAGATCCGTACAGCTCCGCGCGCACACGCACAACGCGGTCGAGTACCCCTTTTTCTTCCAGCCAGCGCTCGGAAAAACGAGCCGCTGCCCGCATGGGACCTACCGTGTGGGACGAAGAAGGGCCAATACCGATGTTGAAAATATCGAATGCGCTGACAGCCATAGGGGCGATGCGAGGACAGGGGAGAACTGGCTATTCTACGCGGACGGTTTCTTCCCAGCATGTGCGGACGCACGTAATGGCCGATTGGGTGCTTTACCAGCGCGATTATTGTCACCTATGCGACCAGGCCCTGGCCGTGCTGGCCGAGGCGCGCGCGCCGGATTTCGACAGTGTCTGGGTGGACGACAGCCCGGAACTTGAGGAACGCTACGGCGCCCGCGTACCCGTGTTATGCGACTTGCGCGACGGGCGGGAGCTGGATTGGCCGTTCGATGCCGCCACGGTATCGCGTTGGATGAACACGAACGCGGGATGAGGAACGAGCGGCTCGACCCGTTCCTCATCCCCGCTTCGACGATCAAGGCGCAGGTTATTTGCCTTTGAGCACCAGATGCGCCGTGATCTTCACATCGGCGCCGATCACGGACGTGTCGGCGTACTGACCGCCGCCCACACCGAAATCCAGCCGCTTCAACGAGCCGCTTACGTCCAACGTTGCACCGCTGCCTTGCGGCTTGAAAATGACATTCAAACTCACCGGCTTGGTGACGCCGCGCAACGTCAGCATGCCATCGGCCACCACCTGGCTGCCTTGTTGATGGAACGCCGTGGTGACGAAATGGGCTTGCGGAAATTTCGCGACATCGAAGAAATCCGCGCCGGGCAGTGCGCTGTCGCGATCGTTGTCGCCGGTCTTGGCGCTGGAAAGATCCACGGTGACATCGAATTTCGACGACGCCAGCTGGGTTTGGTCGTAACTGATCGCCGCCGTCCATTTGTCGAAGTGGCCATCGAAGCTGCTGCCCTGGAAGCTGTCGGCAAAACCCAACGTGCTGCCTGGCTGCACGGTGTAGTCGCTAGCCGTTGCCAGACACGGCGCAGCCAATGCAAGCACCAGCGCAAGCGCACGGGGACGGATACGGAATGTCATGAGAGCTCTCCTTGAGATGTTTTGTCGCGATTGACGCGGCCAAACGGCAGCATGCGGCGTAAAACGTTGTCGTTGTCGAAGAAGTGATGCTTCAACGCAGCGCCGACGTGTGGGATCAACACCAGCAACAAAAGATAAAACAACGATTCGTGGATGGCGTGCGCAGTGCGCGCCAGCTCGTCGTTTTTAGCCGCCAGCGCGGGCAGATTGAAAAGCTTGAACCATTGCAGCGGATAACCGTGCAAAGAATTGAACCACCAGCCGCTCAACGGCATGGCGAGTATGAATCCATACAGCACGACGTGCGTGAGGTGCGCGCCGATACGTTGCCAGCGCGGCATGGGTTCATCCTGGGGCGCGCCGTCGTACAGTCGCCATGCCAGGCGCAATGCAAACAAGGCCAGAATGGTCAAGCCGATCGACTTGTGCAGCGCGTACACGCCGATCTTGGTCATGGAAGGGGACATGCCCGTCATCAGCAATCCCCAGATGCCGTTGCCGAGAATGCCCAGGGCCACCACCCAATGGAAAAGTTTGGAGACCGATCCCCACTGGCGGTCGTCGCTGCGCAAACTCATGGATGCTCCTTATCGTTGGTTGAGTTGTCGCGAATGCCTTCAAGCTCCAGCCAGATCGCGACGTCATGGCCGATGGCATTGGGAAAGCCGCTGATGCCGAACGCGGTGCGGTCAAGCATCGCGGTTGCGGAAAAGCCGGCGATCGTATGCATCCCATAAATGGTCTTGCCGATGCGATTGACCCGAAAAGGTATATCGATCGGCCGACTGACGCCATGGAGGATAAGCGTGCCGTGGAGTACGCCATGGCTGTCATCTTTGCGTTCCACCGACGTGCTTTTGAAATGCGCGGTCGGGTACGTCTTGCAATCGAGCAGCGACGACTTGCATACCGCATCGTTCCAGGCGGCATCGCCCATATCCAGGCTGCGCATGTCGATATCCAACTCGGTGCCCGATAGCGACCAATCCTTAGGATCCCAATGCAGCCAGCCTTGCGCGATATGCAGCCGGCCCAAAGGGCGCGAAAAGCCGTCGTGGTCGATGCTGAAGACGATCTGGCTGTGCACCGTGTCGTAGCGGTAGCTGTCGGTTGCCGCGTGTGCGCTCGGTTGCATCCACAAGGAACCCAGGCATACGGTCAGCAAAGAGGATGCAAGGCGAGGTTTCATGATGCGGGGAAGTCTGGCGGAAACGCTTTGGCTCTACCAGCGCGAAGGCTGGAACGGATTGTTGCCGTCAGGCGAACAGCACATGCTATTACCTGTCAGGTTTGGCATGATCCCGCTCCAGGGAGTGTGTGGGGTACCGCTCTCACCCGAATGGCTTGGGGTCCACTGTGGCGGTTTTTATGTTGGGGCTGGCCTTCCTGCTAGGTGCGTCCGTACTTAGTGGGTCTGTATCGGCGGCGCCTCAGGCGGCCGCCCCTGTTGTGCAAACGGCTTCCCACTCGCCGGACTCCGCGCCCCTGCCTACGCCGCAGTTTCGCCGCTACGGCATGCAGGACGGGTTGCCCAGCAGCGCGGTCTACGTGGTCGCACAAGATCGTGACGGTGCCATGTGGTTTGGCACCAAGGGCGGTATCGCCCGATTCGACGGCCTGCATTTCCAGGTGTTTCGCCA
>DATJMR010000240.1:0-2891 GCA_035508595.1 Dyella sp. | reverse complement strand
GAGCGATTGCTCGGCCAACCCCTGCGCGAGAACCTTGCGCACCAATTGGCCCGTCGTGCTGCTGGTGCCGTCATACAAATAGAGATTGCCCGCGCCGTCTGCTCCTACACTCAGTCCATTGCTGTTGCCAAACTCGGCGTTGGCGGCGGGACAGGCGTCACTGTAGGCGCTCAACGACTTCTGTCCCGAGCTGCAAGAGCTGCCCGCCGCAACGTTGGATGAAGCTTGTGAAACCAGCGTGCGGATAAAGCCTGTATTGATATCGAAGAAGAGAACGCGCGTCTTGTCGCCGATAAAAATGTTGCCCTGCGGGCTGACGGTGAGCTTGGTGGTCGAGGAATCGAGCGCAGTGCGGCTGTTACCGAGGGCAGGCGTTCCGGAGACTCCTCCAGTGGTGCCGCCTCCGGCCAGCGAGTACACAAACCCCGGCTGCGGGGTCGATGGATTCATCCCCGCGTTGTTCGCTTCAATGGCATTCACCATCGATGCGCCCGCAGCTCCGGCGCCATTCACAAAAAGCACGCGCAGGAGTCCGTGGCCTGCGTCGGTAAAGACCATGTTGCCGGCGGCGTCCACGCCAACACCCTGCGCATCGCTTGTGCTGGCAAAGACCGTCGCAGCGGTAAAGAGGCAGCCGTCGCCATCGCTGTCGATCGCGGTTCCGCCGCCCGCGCAGGACGAACCCTTGGTGGTAGCAGTCGTGCTGGCGCCGGCAACGGTGTACACATAGCCTGCGTGCAGAGTTGGCCATGATGTGTTCAACGCGAGAATGGCCCACAGCGGATTGGCGACGCCGTTATACGATTGCGGGCCGAGCACAACACGCCAGCGTTCGCTGGCGGTGTCGGCGTAGTAGACGTTTCCATACGCATCTGCCGACACGCCGCGCGGCTGATCCACTTCGCCAAGCGAAGTGGTGCACGCAGAGGAGCTGCCACCTGCGTTGACAAAAGGCGATCCGGTAAAGCCGGCGGTGGACGTCGTGAATCCCGGTGTGTTGTCCACGCCCGCACCGGTCACGCCAGTCGAACCTGACGAATAAGCGCAGCCGGCGACCAGGCCCATGCTCCCGACGGGAATCTGAATCGGACTCGCCGCAGACGGCGCGCCGCTGCCGCACAACGGCGAAGAGTTGCGGCAAATGAGATGAACGAAGTGATCGTTGTATCCGGCCAGCAGAACGTTGCCGTAGGGATCGATGCCGACGCCGCGCGCATCGGCGATTGGCGTAGTCGGAGTGCCGGTTGCCGCGATGCAGCCGTCGCCCGAAGCATCTTGTTTACTGGAGCAGGCCGTGCCGCCGCCCGCAACCAGCGTCATAATTCCGGAATTCGGATTGATCAGGTGGAGGACTCCCTTGATGTCGTCGTTCACAAGCACGTTGCCGAAGGGATCGACGACCAAGCCGCTGAATGCGCCCACGCCGAAGATGCCGTTCACGGCCAGGCATCCGTCTCCCAAGGCGTCGGTCGACACCACGCCTGTGGGGAGATTCGGGCACTGCGTCCCCGCCGTCGCCGCCATTGGCGACAATCCACCGATTGTTGTGATGGTGGTTGGGAGAGCGATAGGCGTTTGCGCCGCGCTATTGAATGCGGCCAGAAGACACACGACTGGAATGAGAGCGAGAGAGATGCGTCGCATGGACAAGTCCTCCGAAAAAGTCGCTCCGCGCAATTGTTTGCGATCTAGTTAGTACCCTGAGGCGGAACGGTACTGGGGATGGAGAATGGTCAGACCTTGGAAACGCACGAATTATCCAAAGGAGCGCGCAAAGATGTCAAGAGAAAAAACAGAAACCCGCCAGAACCGCGAAGGAAAAGGGGTTACGCCTGTTTATCTTAAGTTTTGGGCAGACTTAAGTGGTCTAACCACCGCAGAGGAAGTGGATGCAGGTCGACTTGCGCTCTCAGGTCCGGAGCTTCACTGCGGACTCGTTGGCTCCATTCTTGAAGGCCACAGGGGCCGCTGCCCTGGATAGATCTCCGCCTTCAACAATGATTCCTTCGTTGCCCTGCCCTTCCACTTGCAGAAAAGTGGACGCCGGCGTAAGAACTCGCGCCGCCGTGATGAGCGTCTGCTTCGTTGCGGTGAAACGCAGCATTGATTCGGCCTGGGGGTTGCCTTGCACGCTGAAGCCGTTGAAAGCCGCGTCTTCGACGTGATCGAAGACGACAGCGGGGCGCAGCTCGGGTGTGCTGACCTCGAAGCGTACGTTCTGCAGCGTGAGGCCGCGGGCGTTGCGCGCGTACAGGCCGTAGGCGGGGATGGGACCGAGGCGGAAATACTCGCCGAAGACTTGTGGCACGTCGCGATTCGCGCCTTCTTCGGCGGTACCGCCGCCGCCGAAGACAAGATGCACATTGTCGAACGAGATGTTCTCGAGCACAGAATCGTTCACATTGTTGAGCACGATGGCGGAGTGGCCCTCACCGGGCCGCGTGCCCACGCCGATCGTGCCCTCGGAAAGCTGCTTCGGCGGATCGGTTGTGACCACGCCGCGAATGTCGGTGAAAGAGATATTCCGCACCACAACCGGAACCTGATCGTCGGGTGGCTTGAGCCTTCCGCCGACGCTGATGCTGATGGGTCCGGTGACGTCGTCGAGAACCAGATTTGAAAACGAGATGTTTTCGAAGCGCGAGCCAGGGTCGCCCTGGAATTTGATCGGGCAGCCGTAGACCTCGCGCAGGACGCAATTCGAAATCGCGATATCGCCCGCGTGCCCGCCGCCGAAACGGAAGACCGACCAGCGCGTGCTGAAATACGAGTTCGTGACCGTGATATAGCGGCACGAGCCGAACATGGCGCACGCATCGTCGCCCGATTTGACGGTGCAGTTGCTCAGGCGAACCTGTTCAGCGCTGATGAAATGAAATCCGTCGTTATTG
>DATJMR010000239.1:0-7186 GCA_035508595.1 Dyella sp. | reverse complement strand
CGCGGAACATCATGTGTTCGAGCGCGTGCGCGGTGCCGGGAAACCCTTCGGGCGTCTGATAGCCGCCGGCGAGATAGGTAATTTGCGTGGTCACCATGGGTGAAAGCGTGTCTCTCACAATGACGACGCGCAGGCCGTTGTCGAGGGTGGACCGCAAAACATGGCTGTCGTTGGCAACGGGCTTGGACGCTGCGGAGGTATCGGCTCGGCTCGGAGCGCTGGCGGTTATCAACCCCATGCCGAGCAAGACGCTCCAGGCCAATGTTTTGAACGGGCTCGACATCATGTTTGGATTCCTTAAGGTTGCGGACAACGATAGACCTGCCGATGGTGCCATAGTGCCCCGCATTCACCTAAGTGCCAGAGAAAGCACAAGCATTGCCGAGAAAGACCGGGTATCGTGCCTGCGTGACGGGTTTCCCCAAAAAGGAGCGAGGCTATGTTGGTGGTGACGACCGAGAACGTTCCGGGCCATCAGGTGGTCCAGGTGAAGGGGCAGGTGTTCGGCGTGGTGGTACGTAGCCGCGGCATTGGCGGCAATATGATGGCCGGGCTGCGCTCGCTGGTGGGCGGCGAAATCCACGAATACACCGCCATGCTGGAGGAGGCGCGTCGGCACGCGCTGGATCGATTGGTGTCCAATGCCAAGGCGATGGGCGCGAACGCCGTGGTGATGATGCGTTTCGATTCGGCCGAAATCGGCCAGACCATGAGCGAAATCGTCGCCTACGGCACTGCCGTGGTGCTCGATCCGCCGACCTGATGATCGCCATGTTGTCGATCGTTCTCTATGTGCTGGGCGGTCTGTTGCTGCTTGGGGCCGCGATTGCCGCCTTCACGGGAGTCATGGTGGCGTTGTTGCCGCAATTGATTTTCGGCGGATTGCTGCTCGTGATCGGGTTGGCGATCGAGCGCTGGCGCTACAAGCCGCTGTTGCGTACCAAGCCCGACCCACGCTGGAAGGACACGGGTGAACGTTTCGTGGATCCCGGCAGCGGGCAACTCACGGCGGTGTACTTCGATCCGCTGCGCGGAGAGCGTCACTACATCGTGATCGACGATCAGGTCGAGCCGCGCTGATTCGACGGCTTCCTCTTTGTCTGTTGAGGAGAGGGAGCCGCCGCGTAATGCTAGATGCTAGGCTTGGCGTTTTTGCAGCGATACGGGCAGGTATGACGAAAGACGCGGGCCGTGGACATGCCCTGCTGGTCGGGGCAGGCATCCTTTGCAGCCGCCTGTTCGGTCTGGTCCGGCAGCGCGTGTTTTCCCACTATTTGGGCCTTTCCGACGCTGCGGATATCTTTAGCGCGGCGCTGCGTGTACCGAATTTTTTGCAAAATCTGTTCGGGGAAGGCGTGCTCTCCGCGTCCTTCATTCCGGTTTATGCCCGCTTGTTGGCGCAGCACAAGCAGGAGGACGCCGACCGTCTGGCCGGCGCGATCTTTGCCATTCTGGCCTTGATCATTTCGATCATCGTCGCCCTGGGCGTACTGGCGGCGCCTTATCTGATCTGGTTGATCGCGCCCGGTTACATCGGCGAAAAGCGCGAACTCACCATTTTGATCGTGCGGATTCTTTTCCCTGGCACCGGCATTCTGGTGTGGTCGGCATGGTGTCTGGGCATCCTCAACAGTCACCATAAATTTTTTCTTTCCTATGCGGCGCCGGTGATCTGGAATCTATCCATGATCGTGACGTTGCTTGTTTTCCGTCATCTGGACGTGAACCGCCTGATCGTGTACTTGGCATGGGGCACCGTGCTCGGTTGCGTACTGCAGTTTTTGGTGCAGCTGGGCCCGGTGCTGAAATTGGTGCCTGGCCTGCGCTTGCGACTGGATCTGCGCGACCTGCATGTGAAGCAGGTGGGCGGCAGTTTTCTAGGCGTGGCCGTGGGCCGCGGTGTCGTGCAGATCAGCGCGTTCGTGGATCAGGCCATTTCCACGTTGCTGGGAAGCGGTGCCATTGCCGGCATGACAACCGCGTCGTCGATCAATTTGCTGCCGGTAAGTTTGTTCGGCATGGCGGTGTCCGCGTCGGAGCTGCCGACGCTTTCGCGCATGGCGGGCGACCATGTCGACGCGGAGGTCGCGGCAAAACTGTCGACGCGCTTGAATAATGGACTGGAGCGCATTGCGTTTTTTATTGTGCCCTCCGCCATGGCGTTCTTCGCGCTGGGCAATGTGATCGTTGCGGCGCTTTATCAGTCCGGCGCGTTTACGAGCAAGGATTCACGTTACGTGTGGGCGATTCTTGCCGGTTCCGGCGTCGGCTTGCTTGCTTCCACGTTTGGGCGGCTCTATTCGTCCACCTATTACGCCATGCGCGACACACGCACGCCTTTGCGTTTTGCCATGGTGCGGCTTGCATTTACCGCGGTGCTCGGGTTGGCCAGCGCGCTGCTGGGGCCGAGGTTGCTGGGCATTTCGTTGCAGTGGGGCGCCGTCGGGTTGACGGCTTCTGCTGGCGTTGCGGGATGGATTGAATTCCATCTATTGCGCAGGAAGATGAACAAGAAACTGGGCGCCACGGGTGTCACCGCGTCGATGATGATCAAGCTATGGAGCGCGGCCGTCTTGGCGGCGCTCGCGGCTTGCGCGGTCGAACATTACACGCCCGAACACCGTCCGATCGTTACGGCTTTGTTCGTGTTGTCGACTTACGGCGTCGCCTATTTCGCCGTCACGTTCCTGCTTCGCGTTGCCGTATGCAGGGAAGTCCTCGGTAAGGTGACGCGGCGGATAGGGCTGGGTTGATCGTGGTTAGCGGCGAAGATTGCTGCGCGCCAGTTCGATCAGCTCGTCGCCGCGGCCATTCATCACGGTGCGTAGTGCCCATAGGCTGAAACCTTTCATCTGCTCCAGCTGGATCTTCGGCGGCATGGACAACTCCTGGCGATTGGTAACCACATCGATCAAGGCCGGTCCGTTGTGCGCAAACGCTTCGCGTACCGCGTTTTCCAGATCGCCCGGATCTTCCACGCGGACACCGTAGATACCCGCGGCACGTGCCAAGGCTGAAAAATCGGGGTTGTCCAGCGTCACGCCCGCGGGCAGAAAACCCGCCGCTTTCATTTCCAGTTCGACGAAGCCAAGTGTGCCGTTGTTGAACACGACGATCTTCACCGGAAGTTGGTGTTGCACGAGCGTGAGCAAGTCGCCCATCAGCATGGAAAACCCGCCATCGCCGGATAGGCTGACCATCTGTCGATGGGGAAAGGCCGTTTGCGCGCCGATGGCTTGCGGCATCGCATTTGCCATCGAGCCGTGCACGAAAGAGCCCAGCAGACGGCGCTTGCCGTTCATCTGGAGATAGCGCGCGGCCCAGATCGTTGGCGTTCCTACGTCGCATGCGAACACTGCATCGTCGCTGGCAAGTTCGCTGACGACTTTGGCGACGTATTGCGGGTGGATCAATTTGCTGCCGGGTTTGCCGGTGGCGAGATCGTTGAGTCCTTCGCGCGCTTTTTTGTAGTTCTCCAAGCCGTTTTTCAGATGTTTGTCGTCGTTATTTGATTTCAGCTTCGGCAATAACGCCTCGATGGTGGCGCCGACGTCGCCTACCACGCCCAGGTCGAGACGACAGCGCCGGCCCAGATTCTCCGCGCGCAGATCGATCTGGCAGATCTTCGCTTCGTCGGGAAAGAACTGGCGATATGGAAAATCGGTGCCGAGCAGCAGCAGTGTGTCGCAGCTCATCATGGCTTCGTAGCCGGAGCTGAAGCCGATCAGGCCGGTCATACCTACGTCATAGGGGTTGTTCCACTCCACGTGTTCTTTGCCACCCAACGCATGTACAACGGGTGCTTTGAGCCGTTCGGCAAGCCGTATCACCGAATCGTGTGCACCGGCGCAACCGCGCCCGCAAAACAGCGTGACTTTGCGACCACTGCTCAATAAGGCGGCAAGCTGATCCAACGGTGCATCGGCCGGCACGATCTTGGGCGATGCAGGCAGCAAACCTTCGCGGTTCACCACCGGGCCGGTTGCTTCCGATAGCGCTATATCGCCGGGAATCACCAGCACCGCCACGCCACGCTGGCCGATCGCCGAGCGAATCGCCGTGGCCGCCGCGCGATGGATTTGCGACGTACTGCTTACCAACTCGCAATAATGGCTGCACTCCTGGAAGAGATTCTGCGGATGCGTTTCCTGAAAATAACCGCTGCCGATTTCGGCGGAGGGGATGTGGGCCGCAATCGCCAACACCGGCGTGCGCGAACGATGGGCATCGAACAAGCCGTTGATGAGATGTAAGTTGCCGGGTCCACAGGAACCGGCACAAACCGCCAACTCACCCGTCAACTGCGATTCCGCGCCGGCACCGAAGGCGGCGGACTCTTCGTGCCGGTAATGGATCCACTGTATATCCTTGCGTTGACGCAGCGATTCGGTGATGCCGTTGAGGCTGTCGCCAACTAATCCATGGATACGCTTTACCCCGGCCTGAGCCAGGGTTTCGACCAGTACGTCAGCAACGTTGCGGATGCTCATGACGCGGCGCCTCGCGTGATCGGAGATCGCGCCATCTTGGCAAAGCTGTTCTTTGGTTTCCGTAAAGACTGAAAGGCGGCTTGGTTTCGTGAACACATCGTGCCGGCAAGAACGGCATTAGAAGGTGCTCAAGTCGTCCCGATGACCATCGGCTCCGGTTCAAGCCGCACGCCGAAGCGTGCCTGCACGCCTTCGATCACACGCTGTGCGTAATGCCAAAGATCCTGTCCACTGGCTTTGCCGTGATTGACCAGGACAAGGGCATGCCGATTGGAAATGCCGGCGTCGCCTTCGCGCGTGCCTTTGAATCCGGCGGCTTCGATCAGCCATGCCGCCGAGAGTTTCCAGCGTGCATCCTTGCCGGGCCATGCGACGAGTTCTGGATGTTCTCGCTTCAATGCCTCGCCTTGCACGGCATCGATGATCGGATTTTTGAAGAAGCTTCCAGCGTTGCCGATGACGGCGGGGTCGGGCAGTTTGCGCGTGCGCAAGTGCACCACCGCTTCGGCGACATGAAACGGAGCGGGCTTGTCCACGCCCATACGCTCCAATTCCTCCCGAATGCCGGCGTAGTCCAGACGCAGCGCGCGCTGGCGAGGCAGCGCGAACCGTACGGCCGTCACGATGAAACGATCCGGCTCGTGCTTGAAGATCGAGTCGCGGTAGGCGAACGCACAGGCGTTGCGATCCAGCGTGACTACACGGCGTTCGATGCGATCCCACGCCTCGACGCTTTCGATGAATTCAGCCACTTCCGTGCCGTAGGCGCCGATGTTTTGAATCGGTGCCGCACCCACCGTGCCGGGGATGAGGATAAGGTTTTCCAAGCCGGCAAAGCCTTGGCCGAGCGTCCAACGTACAAGGTCGTCCCAGCGTTCGCCGGCGGCAACGGCAATGTGCGCGGTATCGCCGTCTTGTTCCAGATGCACACCGCGGGTTTCCATCGCCAGAACGGTGCCGCCGACGTCGCCGGTGAGCAGGATATTGCTGCCTTCGCCGAGTACCAGCAGCTTGCCGGCGCGAACGGCGGGAAAGTCCAGCAATTCCGGCAGCTTCGCGGCATCGCGCACTTCAGCGAGCAACGTCGCCCGCGCATCGACGCGCAAGGTGTTACGCGTTACCAGCGGTGCGTTTTCAACCAGGGTGTAGCCGCCCATGTCGACACGTTCAGCGACCATCACGGGTTTCCTGCTGGCGGCGGATTTCGTTGACGCATTCGGCAATCAATGCAGGGCCGCGATAGATAAGGCCGGAATAGATTTGCACCAGCTTCGCGCCCGCTTCGATTTTTTCCGCCGCATCGCTGCCATCGAGCACGCCGCCTACGCCGACAATGTCGACGCGATCGCCAAGGCGCTCACGCATGCCGCGAACCACCGAGGTGGCTCGCGCACGCAGTGGTGTGCCGGAGAGCCCGCCGGTTTCGCTGCCGTGCGGGTCGCTCGCCACGGCGCTGCGGTCGATGGTGGTGTTGGTGCAAATCACGCCATCCACGTTGGCGGCAAGCAATACCTCGGCAATGCTGTCCAATTCGGCATCCGTGAGATCGGGCGCGATCTTCAGCAGCATCGGTTTGCGCTTGCCCTGTTGTGCCCCGAGCCGCTCCTGCGCTTCGCGCAGGGTGTCGATGAAACGGCGCAGCGTGGCTTCTTCTTGAAGGTCACGCAGACCCGTGGTGTTGGGTGAGGAAATATTGACGGTGATGTAGCTGGCGTGCGCGTAAACGCGCTCCAGGCAGAACAAATAATCGTCGACCGCCTTGTCGTTGGGCGTGTCTTTGTTCTTGCCGATATTGATGCCGAGCACGCCGCGATAACGAGAGGCTTGCACGTTGCGCACCAACGCATCCACGCCTTCGTTGTTGAAGCCCATGCGGTTGATGATGGCTTCGTGCTGCGGCAGGCGGAACAGGCGAGGGCGGTCGTTGCCGGCCTGAGGGCGCGGCGTTACGGTACCCCCTTCGATAAAGCCAAATCCCAGTGCGCCCAGCGCATCGAGATGCGCTGCGTTTTTGTCCAGGCCCGCAGCAAGACCCACGGGATTGGGAAAGTGCAAGCCGAAGGCATCAACGGGCAATTCGTCGGACGGCGCCGCGACGAAGCACGCCAATTCGCTGCGATGGGCGACATCCAGGCCATACAAGGTGAGCCCGTGCGCCGTTTCAGCGTCCAGCTTAAAGAGCAAGGGGCGAAGCCATTGGTACATCAAAGCACCTCACCGACATAGACGCGGGTGTCGTAGTCGAAGCTTATTAGACCATCCGCCGCGCAGGTGTCGAACAGTTTGCGCAGTGCGTCGATCATGGGTCCATGGTTGGGATGCCCGGCCTGCGGCGCATACGACGAGGACATCAAGCGGCCACGCAGTGCGTCGAAATCGAGCCGCTGGCGGTGATCGAAACTGGCCGTGCCGCGCCAGCCTTGGCCGAACCATTCACGCATGCGCGGTTCGTCGGCATAGCGTTCGGCCACGCTGGTGTAGTCGGTGCCGTAGGTTTGCAGCAAAGCCTCATAGCCTTCCAGAAACGGTGTGCCGATCAGACGACGCGAGTTCCAATAAATGGCCGCCAATCCACCCGGGCGAAGAATGCGATGAAATTCGCGTCGCGTGGTTTCGGGATCGAACCAATGAAAGGCCTGCGCCACTGAAACGAGATCGACGCTGTCGTCGCTTAGCGTGGTGGCATCTGCTCGGCC
>DATJMR010000238.1:0-2356 GCA_035508595.1 Dyella sp. | reverse complement strand
CATCGAAATTCTATCTGCTCGCCATCACGCTGCCCTGGCTGCTTAACCGCACGCACAAGGGCGCCGCACACGCCGCAAGCAAGCGCATGGCATAAATGCAACGCGCGTTCATCGCGGATGTTTTTTGCGCGCCTGCTTGCGAGCTTCGCGCAAGGCCAGCAATTTCTCTCGCAGTTTTAGTTCGAGCCCGCGCTCCACCGGCTCGTAGAACGCCATGTCCGCCAACGCATCCGGAAGGCATTGCTGGTCCAGCGCAATGCCGCCTTCCGCATCGTGGTCGTATTGATAGCCTTTACCGTAACCCAGGCCTTTCATCAGCTTGGTGGGTGCGTTGCGCAGGTGCATGGGCACGTCCAGCGTGCCTGTTTGACCGACCACTTCGCGCGCTTTGTTGTAAGCCACGTACGCCGCGTTGCTCTTGGGCGCAATGGCCAGCCAGATCGCAAGCTGCGCCAGGCCTAACTCGCCTTCCGGGCTGCCGAGGCGCTCGTAGGTGTCCCATGCATCCAGTGCCATGCGCCAGGCGCGCGGCTCGGCGAGGCCGACATCTTCGACCGCCATGCGTGTCATGCGACGCGCGAGATAGAGTGGATCGCAGCCACCGTCGAGCATGCGCGTGAGCCAATACACGGCGGCATCCGGATCGGAGGAGCGCACGGATTTGTGCAGGGCCGAGATCTGGTCGTAGAACTGCTCGCCGCCTTTGTCGAAGCGGCGCGTGCGATCGGCGAGCACTTGTTCCAGTGTGGCATCGTCGATCACGTTGCCGTCTGCCAGCTCGGCGGCGATTTCCAGCAGGGTAAGCGCGCGGCGCACGTCGCCGTCGGCCGCTTGCGCGATCAACCGCAGCGCCGACTCGGCCACTTCCAGCTTCAAATCGCCCAGGCCGCGTTCGGTGTCGGTGAGCGCACGCTGCAACGCGGCGACGATGTCCTCTGCCGACACCGCGTCGAGCACGTGCACGCGGCAGCGCGAGAGCAACGCGGAATTCAATTCGAAGGAAGGATTTTCCGTGGTCGCGCCGACGAAGATGATCACGCCGCGTTCGATATGCGGCAAAAAGGCATCTTGCTGCGCTTTGTTGAAGCGATGCACCTCGTCGACGAACAACACAGTGCGCCGGCCCTGCGCGAAATGGGCTTCGGCCTCCGCGAGCGCCTTGCGCACGTCCGGCAACCCGGAAAGCACAGCGGAGATGGCGCGAAAATCGGCATCGGCGTAGCGCGCCACCAGCAGCGCGAGCGTGGTCTTGCCGCAACCTGGCGGCCCCCACAGCACCATGGAGTGCACACGGCCGGCTTCCAGCGCACGTCTCAAGGCCTTGCCGGATGCCAGCAGGCGTTGCTGGCCCACCATCTCGTCCAGGCTGTGGGGCCGCATGCGCTCGGCCAAGGGTTTGAGATCTTCCGCCTCGGAGGCGAACAGCTGAGGGGTGTCGTGCATGTCGCGTCGTTCCATCGGGCGATGATAGGACATACGGTGCGCCCAGCCCGGCTTCCGCCGGGCGACGGAGAAATTCATGGCGAGCCGCGGAAAAATTTCGGGCCGGCCGCCAACGGCGCCAAACGCGCATCTTGTCAGCGGGATTACCTGGCCATTATTATCAAGATAATCATTTATTACGCTAATTGTTCATTCCTTAGATTAGGCTTAAGTCGATTAACTCATTAGCATTTTTCTGAACACCGTATTACATGGATTATTCAAAGCTTAGATCAGGCTTAGCGCATTTTCTTTCGCATTATAAAATTGATTAATTTAATGTATTTGTTATAGAACTGTCATACAGCGTCCTTACGGTGTCGGCCTTTCTACAACCCTGCCGATACCGGAAAAAAACAATGACGACATCGACACATGCGCTGTACCGCCGCTCGCCGGTTTATCTCGCCCTATGCCTTGCATTGACCAGCGCTCTGCCGATTTATGCGCAGGACACCGCCCCCGGCACTGCCACCCAGGCAACGGGTCCCAGCGCCGTCGATAATGCCGACGACAATACCTCGTCGAAAAACGCCAAAACCCTCGCCGGCCTGCAGGTAACGGCCAATACCGCAGTAAGTGCGATTGCCCCGACGCAAGGCTCCACTATTGCCACGCAGCCGCAGTCGATCATCGGCAGCACGTACATCCAGGAAAACATACCGCCCACCGGCGACTACACCGACATCGCATCCATCGCGCCGAGCGTGTACACGGTGACGCCGAACGGTTCGGGCTTGATGGAGGCGCCGGTCGTTTCCATTCGCGGCTTCCAGGACGGCCAGTACAACGTGACGTTCGATGGCATTCCGTGGATGGACTCCAACGATTTCACCCACCATTCCACCTCGTACTTCACCAACCAGGAAACCAA
>DATJMR010000237.1:0-3381 GCA_035508595.1 Dyella sp. | reverse complement strand
CGTGTTTGTACTCACGCACTATCCGCGTGCGCCGTTGGAGATGAAAGGCGGCACCACGTTTTACTTTATGACCGACGGTATCGAATCCGCGTTGGCGCAAGCGCGAGACGCGGCACACGGTCGCGATATTCGATTGGGCGGCGGCGCGGCGACGATTCGCCAATACCTGAGCGTCGCGCTGATCGACGAATTGCATCTGGTGGTCCGGCCTGTATTACTCGGGGCGGGAGAACGCCTTTTCGACAACAGTATCGACATGCACGCACTGGGTTATGAGTGCTCGAAAACCGTTGCCGGCGAACGTGGCATGCATACCTTTCTGCACAAACGGCAGTAACTAAAGTTACTCAAAGGAAAGCCCGGTACAAGCCAGGCTTTTCTCACGCTTTGCGGCGCGACAACGAGTACTCGTTGCCCACATCACGCCTTGGCAATCATATCGAACGGCTTAGGTGCCGGCGTGCCGTCGGCGGGTAACGATTTGATCGCCATGTCGCGCACCGTGCGCGCCAGCACAACGCCTCGCACAAACGCATCCTTGGCCGGACCGGGATTGTCGGGCGATTGCACCACGCTAAGGAAAAAGGTGTCGTACAGGCTTACCAGCTTCTGGGCATAAGCATCGCCGATGATGTCGGCGTCGGTCCTGATTGCGTCTGACATGACGTTCTCCTGTGACAACGATCCGATCGGTGCGGACGCCTTTCGCAGGCGTCCGCGCCGGTGCGTTTTTGCACGGGAGACTCTAGCGCATCTCAGCTGGGCTATTGGGTGATCTGAACGCCGCTGGCCAACTGATCCAGCTTGGACTTCATCTGAGCTTGCGGCTGGTTGCCTTCGATGCCGAGAAAGGCGGTGTAACGCACGTCCGCCTGCTCGTGTGCCGGTTTGATCACCTCGGCGATCTCGGCCACATCGTTCTGGACATACGACACGCCATCGTAGGGATGTTGAGCCGTGGCGTACTTCGTCCATTGCGTCTTGGATTTTTCATCCATGTCGTTGCTGGGCTGAAGAATACGGCGGATATTGATGCGATCGGGGATGTCGCCCTGCGGTTTTACGCGCAGGTCGGCCACATCCAAGGTATAGGCGCCCTCGTCCTTGAAGAACCCAAAGCCGAGCGTAAGCGTGCTGTCGGCTGTGATTTTCTGCACGTTCGGCGTGAATGCCAGTTTGATGCGGCCCGATGTGTAACTGAAATTGCGATCGTAATTGACGTCGAGCTTGAGATCTTTCAGCGACGCGGGAAGCAGCGCTTTGTTCGATAGAAAATCCTGCCATTGCGACAGCTTTCCGTCGTAGGCAACGCTAAGGAAATCGATGATGGCCTGCATGTCGCCGACGCGCGCTTGCACGCCGGGCGCTTCCACAAAACTCCATCCCACCACGTAACCGTCCGGCACGGGCAAGGCGCTGGTCACCGCATACGTGTTGGCGAACGCAAGCGGCCAAACATCCACGCGCCAAGGACGGCCCCACCGGTCGATGCGCCGAACGGTTTGGATCGGCTCGCCCATGGACGTGATCTTGACCTTTTCGGTACCGACGTCGCGCGTATAAAAGCCCGTGGCCAGCAGGGTATCCATCAACAATTTGGGATGGTCGTAGTACTGCGCCGCCGGAAGGTGACTGGGTCTGCGCACATGGAAAACGAGAATCGGCCCGTCTCGCCCGGCCATCACTTGTGCACCATCGGCGAGCGGAACGCTGGGACCCTTCTGCATCACGCCGCGCCACTTTCCGTCCTGCGAACGCGCGAGCATTTCGGGCAGCGTATTGAGCGGCGCGAAGGCATGAAGAATGCGTTGCGCGCCATCGCCATGGGGAAACAGGTCGTCCGCTTCCTGTTTCAACAAGGCGCTGCGTTGCGAATCGGTGCGATCGTCCCGTACGTGTTCCAGCTTGGCGGTAAAGTCCGCCATGCTCAGCGGCAGCGGAAAGGTGGTATCGACGACGCTGTGAAGCTGCGTCGCCAGAAAAGGCAAGCTGTAGGTTTCGCGCATGTGGAACACCGCCAGGTTGTCTGGCGCGTTGAGCACTTCGGCAATCGGCAACGCGAAATTGAGGTTTTCGTTGGGCGATTTGGCCAGCACCACGCCGATCACCTTGCCGTTCTGATCCAGCAGCGGGCCGCCGCTATTGCCCGGCGAAGCGGCCGCGGAAAAGCGTATCCATTTCCAGCGTCCGTTCAATTCCTCCGGCGTGTCGGAGGTGTAAAGACCATCGCGTGCCACCACCCCTTCGCCCAACGCATTGCCGACGGCGTAGACGGGTTGGTTTACAACCGGATGCGTATTCGCTTCCAGCGGCGCGGGCGCGGGATCATTGACGAGGGAAAACACCACGTAGTCGCGATCGGATGCGTACTTTTCGATTTTGTCGATGGCATAGACATGCCCTTTGCTGTCGCGCAGCTCGGGCGCTCCCCACAAACTGTGCAAGGCCGCCGCGATGACGTGGCCCGCTGTCACGTAGCGATTGTGACCAAGCGCGAACGCCGTGCCGATCGAATAGAACTTGTCGTTGCGCTCCTGGTAAGGCAGCAGGTCGAATGGCAGCGGCTTTTCGTAAGTAAGCCGATCCACGGTCGGCTTGGCCATCACTACCTCGAACGTGGCCGATTGCACATGAGTCATGACCGCAGGGTCGAGTGTATTCGCGTGTGCGGTGCCGCTAACGGCGTAGCTGGCGACGCATGCGACGGCACAAATAAAAAACGACAGGACCGTGGCGTGGCGTGCAGCACGAATTGGCATGTCCATAAGCTTCCTTGGCGTGGCGACCGGCGCTGGACTTCGCCCGAAGCCCTCTCTGGCGTCGCTACACGAGGGCGAATGGTGCCACGAACTTTGCTCACGTTCTTGATGCGCGGCGCGCACTTTCATGCGCTTTTGCGCCTTGCTTGTCTATCTTGCGGGCATGAAAAAGGCCCTGCGCGTACTACTCGATCGTCCGGTTTTTATGCTGGATTCTCCAAATTGCCCCGCCCCGCGCTTGCAATCGCGCCGGTCGGCGACAAAGTTAGCGGGCTGAACGATCCGTTCTCCCAACCCATCAACCAAAAGGTGTTTGTATGGAATATCGACGTCTAGGCGCATCGGGCTTCAAAGTGCCGGTGCTCAGCTTTGGAACCGGCACGTTCGGCGGCAAGGGCGAGTTTTTCAGCGCATGGGGCAATACCGATGTCGCCGAGGCCCGCCGGCTGGTGGATGTTTGCCTGGATGCGGGCGTAACCATGTTCGACACGGCCGATGTCTATTCTTCGGGCGCATCGGAATCGATTCTGGGCGAAGCGATCAAAGGCCGCCGCGATCAAGTGCTGATTTCCACCAAGGCCACGTTCCGTTTCGACGACCGGCCCAACAATGTGGGTTCGTC
>DATJMR010000236.1:0-7725 GCA_035508595.1 Dyella sp. | reverse complement strand
GTAGGCGGTTTCGCCGAAGTACATCAGGATGCCGAAGTCGGTGGTATCGCGCCCGCCCGCCGGCAGAAAGTGTGTGAGCTTGGCGTTGAGGTCGTCGATGGCGATGCCATACAGCGAACGGCGGCGCAGGTCGTTCACCGTGCGCACCGACGGGATAACCTTGTGCCCGCGGGCCTCGGCCAGCAGCGAGACGTAGTAACCCGTGCCCAGGTACTTGTAGCTGCGGCAGAGGTTGATCACATGCGTGCGCTCGTCGTCGCCGCCTACCGGCTCGCGCAGGTAATCCATGGCGGTGACCACGTCGACAGACGGATAGTAGGAGCCCCAGTCGGAAGCTTTCTCGACGACGATGACGAGTCGGGTCATGGCACCTCAAAAAGACCGGCGAGTGGACGTCGTCACGTCGGGGAACGGGGCGGCGCAGCGCAAGGCGGCAGTGTCTTGCACCTCGGGGAAGCACACAAGAGCAGCCGATGAAGCAAGCTTAAACGCGGGGCGCGATAGGCGCTCCTGTGCCTTCAGCGGGATGATTTCCGCGCGCGACTGCACTAGAGTGCCGCGCTTGCTCAAAACCGCACGAATCACCTTGGTAATGGCGCCTGGCCGCTGCCGGCGCCCTCGACGAGAGCCCTGATGACCCGATCGCCAGCTACCGCCGCCGTGCGGGTGCGCCGCGCCGAACTTTCCGATCTGGACGACCTGGTCGCGCTGGAAGAAGCCACGTTCGACAGCGACAAGATCAGCCGCGCGCAGTTTCGCCGGCATCTGGACAGCGATTCGGCGCGCGTGCTGGTGGCCAGCGCGAATCATCGCCGCTTTCTCGGCACCGCCATGGTGTTCTTTCGCAAGGGCAGCCGCGTGGCGCGGCTGTATTCGATCGCCAGTCTGCCCGAGGCTCGCGGCAAAGGCGTGGGCACGGCGTTGATCGAAGGGGCCGAAGCGGCGGCGCTACAGCGACACTGCCATGCGTTGCGATTGGAAGTGCGCACCGACAACGACAGCGCCATCCGCCTGTACGAACGGCTGGGTTACCGCCGCGTCCTGCCGATCAAAAAGGCGTTTTACGAAGACGGCTCGGACGCTTTCGTGTACGAGAAGGCGCTGGCATGAAAAAGGCCTCCCATCGGGAGGCCTTTTTCGTTGTTGCCGAAGTCAGCGGTGGTCTTCGTTGGAGACTCGCGCTGCCTGCTTGAGTTCCGCATTGGCCTGGTCGAGCAGTTCCTTCGCATGCTGGGCGTGACCGCCCAAATCGAATTCGTTGGCCTGCTGTGCGTCGACGACGCGCTTGTATGCCTGGTCGACCAAACGCTGCGCCGCGGCCAGATTCGGATGACGCTTGCCGCTGACGTCGCGAACGGGCTGCTGGGCCACAGCAGCAGCGGCGAACACGGCAAGACCCGCCGTCATGGCAATGAGTGCGATGCGTTTCATGCTTTCCCCTCGTTTGTCTGCGAAGCCACGTGAATGGTGAGGCGAATCTAGCATCGCCTCGTGACAGCAGCTACGAGGGATTTCTTGCGATGAAATCTTTCGACAGCGAATCGCTCAGCCGCCCAGCGGTTGGCCGATGCGTTGCGCCGTCGCCTCATCGGGGCGCGCAACCAAGGCGCCGGTGCGCATCAGGCTTACGTTGTAGTGACCGCCGTCCACCAACGGCAGGAACGCAGCGCTTCCGAACACCGTATCGACTTCGGGAAACCAGCTTGGGACTTGCTTCTTCAAATCGAACAGGTCGCCCGTGCCGGCCTGGCTGAAATCGATCACGGTACGCGGCGCATTCATTTCCTGGTTCGCGTTGTCGTAGCGCCCGGAAATGCGATCGAGACGGTACAGCGGCGGCAGACCGGCGAGCATGGCGGGCAATTTCCACTTCAACACGAACGCATCGACCTGGAAGTCGTCGCCGGTCAGCTGCACGTTGCGCGTTGCGCCGTCGGGCCAGGTTACCGTGAGAGCCCAGCGTTGCGGCGTGAGGATGCGCGCATCGACCTGCACCACCGGTTCCTCTTCGCTGAGAAAACGGTAGCCGCGCAGCGACATGGCCACCCCGCCGAGCAACGCCGCCAAGGCGATGAGGACCAGCAACAACAACGTATGCGCGGCGGCCGCTAGATGGCGGCGGTGATGCACATGCTGGCGCGCGGACAGCAACTGGGCCAGCGCAAACAGCAGCACGATCCCCGTCAGTATCGCCAGCAGGGTGGTGGGAAGGCGCAGCAATTCATTCCAATTCATGGGGCACTCCGGCGTTCTGCAACTCCCTTGCAAGGCGCACATGATAAACGGTGCAGGGCTCGCGGCTTGGCTATACTGCGCTCGTGTTCCGAGGATTCACCTATGCGTCGATCGATTCTGCTGCTGCCGACCTGCCTGGCCATCGCCGCGATCTCTGGTTGCGGCAACAAGGGCCCGTTGTACTACCCGCACGATGCGCCCGTCGCGAGTCATCGTGCGCCGGCGCCGGCACATCCGAGCACCACGCCCGCACCCGCCTCATCCAGCAGTGTGACGACCAAGCCGTTGAGCGGAAGTTGATGCGGCGATCATTCGCATGACGGTACGTTTTTCCAAAATGCACGGTAGCGGCAACGACTTTGCCGTGATCGACAGCCGCGACCGCGCGCTGGTGCTGGACCCGGCCCTCATCCGCGCGATGGCGGACCGACATACCGGCGTTGGCTTCGATCAATTGTTGAGCGTGGAACCGCCGCGCGACGGTTCCAGTGCGTTCTATTACGGCATCTGGAACGCGGACGGTTCGCCGTCGGGCCAGTGCGGCAACGGCGTGCGTTGCGTGGCGGCATGGTTGCATCGTGCAGGCGAACTGGGCATGGGCGGTACGGTGCAAATCCAGAGTCCGTCCGGTCCGGTGGCGGTCCGTCTGGTCGATGCGCATCGGGTCACGGTGGATATGGGCGAGCCGATATTCGAACCGGCGCGCATTCCCTTCGAAGCACCGAACGCGGCTGATCGCTATGTATTGACGGTGGATGGCGACGCGGTAGAAATCGGCGCTGTTTCCATGGGAAACCCCCACGTGGTGGTGACGGTAGACGATCCGCTGGCGGCAAAACTGGATCGCCTGGGCCCGGCGCTGACATCGCATGCACACTTCCCCGAAGGCGCCAATGCGGGTTTCGTGCAGAAACTCGGCCCACAACACCTGCGCTTGCGCGTTCACGAACGTGGGTCGGGCTGGACGCTAGCCTGCGGCACCGGCGCCTGCGCAGCAATGGCGGTGCTGCGTCGCCGCGGCGACGTCCAAGCGCAGGTGCGCGTGGATCTTCCCGGGGGCACGCTAGAGATCGATTGGACCGGCCCCGGCGAAAGCCTGTGGATGACCGGTCCTGCTATGTTTGTTTACGAAGGCGAGTGGCTGGGTGATTGATGCAGGGGCCCGTCCATCGCACACTCCGACTTGACCGCGTTCAGAGAGGTTTTTGCGCATGACCGACGCCCTGCTCGACGACACGATCAAAGCCAGCGATGTGGCGGCGTATCTGCGCCAGCATCCGGCTTTTCTCAGCGATTACCCGGATCTGGCCATGCTGCTGACCTTGCCGCGCGAACAGGGCGCCGCGGCTTCGCTGGCGGCGTACCAAGCGCAAACCTTGCGCGACAAGAACGCCGAATTGGAGCACAAGCTTCAGGAGCTCACCGCCATCGCGGCCGAGAACGAGCGCCTGATGCTGCGCGTGCATGAGCTCAACGTCGCGATCTTGCGCGCCAACACGCCGGGAGTGGCCGCGCGCAGCGTGGTGGCCCGGCTTTCGGAAGATTTCAGCACCGATCAGATCCGCCTGGTGCTGTTCGGCGATGTTGTGCTGCCGCCGGCGGATTGGTTGCTGTACGAGCCGGCAGGTCGATCGGCCATGCCGGAATTCGCGGATTTCCTGCCGCACCACGAACCCATCTCCGGTCGCCTTTCCGCCGAACGTCTGAACCGGTTGTTCGGTTCGCAAGCGCCGCACATCAAATCCGCCGCGCTGATGCCGCTGGGCGAGCTGGGGCTGCTCGCGCTAGGCAGTCGCGACCCCGACCACTTTCAGCCCGGGATGGGCACGCTGTTCCTCAAGATGATTGCCGCCACTGTCACCGCAACGCTGGCGCGCTTGCAGGACGGCGCTTGAGCCTAGCGATGGACGCCCAGGCCCAGGTCGATGCATGGCTCGCGCGACTGGCCGGCGAACGGAAAGCCTCGCCGCATACCATCGACGGCTATCGTCGCGATCTGGCGAAGCTGACGGCCTTCATGCAGCGACAAGATATCGCCTCGTTCGACAAGCTCGATGCGCATCGCATGCGCGGTTTCGTGGCCGCCGAGCATCGCGCGGGTTTGTCGCCGAAAAGTTTGCAGCGCCTGCTTTCCTCGTGCCGCAGCTTGTTTCGTCAACTCACGCGCGAAGGGTTTTTGTCGCACGATCCGCTTGCCGGCGTACGTGGACCGAAGGTGCATCGAAAGCTGCCTCAGGTGTTGGATGTCGACGAGGCCACGACCCTGGTGGAAGGCCAAGGCGACGACGCGCTCGGCGTGCGAGATCGCGCGATGCTTGAGCTTTTTTATTCCTCCGGCCTGCGTCTTTCCGAATTGATCGGTTTGCGCTGGCTGGATCTGGATCTGGATGCCGGCGAAGTACGCGTGCTGGGCAAGGGTCGCAAGACGCGCATCGTGCCGGTAGGACGACATGCCATGGCCGCTTTGCGCGCCTTGGGCGAAGCGGAAGGACGCGAACCGGAATCGCCGGTTTTTCGCGGGCGAAACGGTGCGGCGATCAGTCCGCGCACGGTGCAGGCGCGCATGAAAACGCTTGCGATGCGCAAAGGTTTCGCCAAGCACGTGCATCCGCATTTGCTGCGCCATACCTTTGCCAGCCACATGCTGGAATCGTCCGGCGATTTGCGCGCGGTGCAAGAGTTGCTCGGCCACGCGGACATTGCCACCACGCAGATCTACACGCATCTGGATTTTCAGCATCTGGCGAAGGTGTACGACGCGGCGCATCCGCGCGCGCGACGCAAAGGCTGAGCATGGTTTCCGCATCGACGGTGAATCTGATCGTCAAGGCGCTGATCGGCGCAGTGATGGTGCTCTTGATCGGCGTGTTGTCGCGCACACGCAATTACTACATCGCCGGTTTGCTGCCGTTGTTCCCCACGTTTGCGCTGATGGCGCACTACATCGTCGGCACGGAACGCACCACGGCCGATCTGAAAGCCACCATCGTGTTCGGCATGTGGGCGGTGGTGCCCTATCTGGCGTATCTCGCCAGCCTGTACTGGCTGGTTGAGCGGCTGCGGCTGGTCCCGGCCTTGCTCTGTGCCTTGGCGATCTGGTGCATCGTGGCGGCCGGTGCCGTGGTGCTCTGGCAGCGGCACTGATCCGCGGAGCGGGCCCATCCCAACGGCTTGGTTTCGGGCCCAACGGCCCCACCTTTGCGGGTCTGGCTTTGTTTCGGAGATTTCCATGGAATCGTTCCATGCAACCACCATCGTCTCGGTGCGCCATCATGGCCGGGTGGTGATCGGCGGCGACGGTCAAGTCACGCTCGGCAATACCGTGATGAAGGCCAATGCACGCAAGATCCGCCGCCTGGGCAAAGGCGACGTGCTTGCCGGGTTTGCCGGCGCGACCGCCGATGCTTTCACGCTGTTCGAACTGTTCGAGCAGAAACTGGACAAACACAGCGGCAACCTCACCCGCGCCGCCGTGGAGATGGCCAAGGAATGGCGCACCGACCGCCGCCTGGGTCGGCTCGAAGCCATGCTGGCCGTCGCCGACAAAGACGCATCGCTGCTGATTTCCGGCAACGGCGATGTGCTGGAACCCGAACACGGTCTGATCGCCATCGGCTCCGGCGGCCCGTACGCGCAGTCAGCCGCGCTTGCCTTGATGGAAAACACCGATCTGGATGCACGCGCCATTGTCGAGCGCGCGTTGAAGATTGCCGGCGACATCTGCATCTATACCAATCACAACACCACGATCGAAGAACTTTGATGCACGCGCGGAATACTTAGGTTCCCGCGATGCCGATGCACTTCGTTTCCTGATCCTGTTCCCTGGGTTTAAATCATGTCCGAACTCACTCCCCGCGAAATCGTCAACGAACTCGATCGCTTCATCATCGGCCAGCACGACGCCAAGCGTGCAGTGGCCATCGCGCTGCGCAATCGCTGGCGCCGCATGCAGCTCGAGCCCGCGCTGCGCGAGGAAGTCACGCCCAAGAACATCTTGATGATCGGCCCCACCGGCGTGGGCAAAACCGAAATCGCGCGCCGCCTGGCGACGCTCGCCAACGCGCCGTTCGTGAAGGTGGAAGCCACCAAGTTCACCGAAGTGGGTTACGTCGGCAAAGACGTGGAATCGATCGTGCGCGATCTGGCGGACGTGGCCTACAAGCTCACGCGCGAGCAAGCGATGAAGCGCGTGCGCACGCAAGCCGAAGATCGCGCCGAAGATCGCATTCTGGATGCGCTGCTGCCGCGCCGTCAGGCACCCACCGACTGGACGCACGATCCGGCACCGACCGCATCAACCATCGAAAGCGATACGCGCCAAAAACTGCGCAAGCAGTTGCGCGAAGGTGCGCTGGACGATCGCGAAATCGAACTGGACGTGGCCATGAACGTCGGCGTGGAAATCATGTCGCCGCCGGGCATGGAAGAGATGGGCCAGCAACTGCGCCAGATGTTTCAGAACCTGGGCGGCGCGCGCACGCAAAAGCGCAAGCTGCCCATCAAAGCCGCGCGCCCGCTGTTGATCGAAGAAGAAGCCGGCCGCCTGCTCAACGACGAAGAGATTCGCGCGCAAGCGATGGAGGCCGCCGAGCAGAACGGCATCGTCTTCATCGACGAGATCGACAAAGTCGCGCAGCGTTCGGAATGGGGCGGCGCGGGCGTCAGCCGCGAAGGCGTGCAGCGCGATCTGCTGCCGCTGGTGGAAGGCTCCACCGTGTCCACCAAGTACGGCCCGATCAAGACCGATCACATGCTCTTCATCGCGTCGGGTGCGTTCTCGCTCGCCAAGCCGTCGGACCTGATCCCGGAATTGCAGGGTCGCCTGCCGATCCGCGTCGAGCTCTCGGCGCTTTCCGTGGACGATTTCAAGCGCATCCTGCGCGAACCGCACAACGCATTGACCAAACAATATGTGGCCTTGCTCGGCACCGAGGGCGTCTCGCTCACCTTCGACGAGACCGGCATCGACCGGCTGGCCGAGGTGGCCTATCAGGTGAACGAGCGCACCGAAAACATCGGCGCCCGCCGCCTGCACACCGTGATGGAGCGCCTTCTGGAAAAAATTTCCTACGAAGCTGCAGACAAATCCGGCGAAAAATACGTGATCAGCGCCGAATATGTCGATAAGAACCTTGCCAGCCTGGTTCAGGACGAGGATTTGAGCCGATATATCCTCTGATCCTGGGGACATATCGTAAGTGTCTATATATAAAGATTATTTTTGGTACATTGAGGCGGTTAGCGAGCTGTAAACAAGCCGTCGGACCCCCTCTGGTAAAATATTGACCATGGGTAAGATCATTGAACTGAAGACCACCGGTCAGCGTGCACAACTGCGCGAAGCGCAGCAGAAGCAACAACTGGTGAGGTTATGGCGCGGCGAACTCGAACACGGCAGCTTCTGCGGGTATGTCGCCAGTGTGGGCCGGGAATTTTTCCTTTTGTGGGTCGTGGGCGACGGCATCACTTACGACGGCATGTATGTGA
>DATJMR010000235.1:0-7922 GCA_035508595.1 Dyella sp. | reverse complement strand
TCCCATGGCCTGGAATTGACCCAGGACGAATCGGAAGCGGACGTGATTCTGGTCAACACCTGCTCCATTCGCGAAAAGGCGCAGGAAAAGGTCTTCAGCCAACTGGGCCGCTGGAAAGAATACAAGCAAGGCGGCAAGCCCGTGCTGATCGGCGTGGGCGGCTGCGTGGCATCCCAAGAAGGCGAGGCGATCATCAAGCGCGCGCCGTACGTGGACCTGGTGTTCGGCCCCCAAACCCTGCACCGCCTGCCGGAGCTGATCGAAGCCAAGCGCGCCACCGGCAAGGCGCAGGTGGACATCAGCTTCCCCGAAATCGAAAAGTTCGACCGCCTGCCCGAGCCTCGTGCCGACGGCCCCACCGCCTTCGTGTCGATCATGGAAGGCTGCTCCAAATACTGCAGCTACTGCGTGGTGCCCTACACCCGCGGCGAGGAAATCAGCCGCCCGTTCGACGACGTGATCGTGGAAGTGGCGCAGCTCGCCGAGCAAGGCGTGCGTGAGGTGATCCTCTTGGGTCAAAACGTGAACGCCTATCGCGGTCCGACGCACGATGGCGGCACCGCCGATCTGGCGGTATTGATCCACGCCATCGCGCAACTGGACGGCATCGGCCGCATCCGCTTCACCACCTCGCACCCGCTGGAGTTCTCCGATTCGTTGATCGAGGCGTATGCGAATGTGCCGAAGCTGGCGAACTTCCTGCACCTGCCTGTGCAAGCCGGCTCCGATCGCATTCTCGCGGCGATGAAGCGCGGCTACACCACGCTGGAATTCAAGCAGAAGATTCGCAAACTGCGCGCAGTGCGCCCGGACATCTGCATTTCCTCCGACTTCATCGTCGGCTTCCCCGGCGAAACCGACGACGACTTCGAAAAAACCATGAAGCTGATCCACGACATCGGTTTCGATCAAAGCTTCTCGTTCATTTTCTCCTCGCGCCCCGGCACGCCCGCCGCGAACCTCGCCGACGACACACCGTCCGACGTGAAACATGCGCGCCTCGCGCGTCTTCAAGCGGTGCTCAACACGAACGCGAAGCAGATCAACGAAGCGATGGTCGGCACCGTGCAGCGTGTATTGGTGGAGAAGCCGAGCAAGAAAAATGCAAATGAACTCACCGGCCGCACCGAAAACATGCGCTACGTGAACTTCCCCGGCCATGCCCGGCTGATCGGTCAGTTCGTCGATGTGGTGATTACCGAGGCGATGACCAACTCGTTGCGCGGACGTGTTGCCGGCGTGGGCAGCGAAGCAGCCGCCTGAATCGCGCGCATGACCGTCGACGCTGATCTGGTGATTCGGCAAATCGGTGCGGACGAGTTCCCGCGCGTGTGGCCGATCTTCCACAGCGTGATCGCCGCGGGCGATACCTACAGCTATCCGCCCGATCTGAGCATGGAACAGGCGCGCGAGTGGTGGACCACCGCGCCCTCGCGTTGTTTTGTGGCAGAGCGCGGGGACCACGTACTTGGTTGTTACCTGCTGCGCCCCAATCAACCGGGGCTGGGCGATCACGTCGCCAATGCCGGCTACATGGTGTCGCCCACCTCGCGCGGACAGGGCATTGCCGGCAAGATGTGCGAACACTCGATGCTGCAGGCACGCGACGCCGGCTTTACCGCCATGCAGTTCAATTTTGTCGTTTCCACCAACACGCCTGCCGTGCGCTTATGGCAGCGACACGGTTTCAACATCGTCGGACAGGTGCCCGGAGCATTTCGCCATGCCGTGCACGGCCCCACCGACATTTATGTGATGCATCGTTATCTATGACCAACGGTTTGAACCAACGCGATTTCGCGCTCGACCCGGAAGACAATGCCCGGCTCGCCAACCTGTGCGGCCCGTTCGACGAACACTTGCGCCAGGTGGAATTGCGCCTGGGCGTGGAGATCGATCATCGCGGCAACCTGTTTCAGGTGATCGGCGAAGAAGCCGCCGCGCGCGCAGGCGAGAAGGTGCTGCGCGCGCTTTACGCCGCCACCGAAAACGAATCGCTGACCGGCGCGAAGATCAATCTGCATCTGGCCGAATCCGGTATCGACGCGATCACCGAAGAAGCGGCCGAAAGCGCGCAGGAAGTCGTGATCAAGGTGAAGCGCGGCGTGATCAAAGGCCGCGGCCCGAATCAGGCGCGCTATCTGCATGCGATCACCACGCACGACATCAACTTCGGCGTGGGTCCGGCCGGTACCGGCAAAACCTATCTTGCCGTGGCCAGCGCGGTCGAAGCCCTGGAAGCCAATCGTGTGCAGCGCATTCTGCTCGTGCGTCCCGCGGTGGAAGCCGGCGAGAAACTCGGCTTTCTACCGGGTGATCTGTCGCAGAAAGTGGATCCGTATTTGCGTCCGCTGTACGACGCGCTCTACGAAATGGTCGGCTTCGAAAAGGTCGCCAAGCTGATCGAACGCAACGTGATCGAGATCGCGCCGCTTGCGTATATGCGCGGCCGCACGCTCAACGACTCGTATGTGATTCTCGACGAAGCGCAGAACACGACCGTCGAGCAGATGAAAATGTTCCTCACGCGTATCGGCTTCGGTTCGGTGGCGGTGATCACCGGCGACGTCAGCCAGATCGACCTGCCCCGGCACGTTCGCTCCGGCTTGCGTCATGCGGTGGAAGTGCTGCGCGGCGTGGATGGCATCAGCTTCACCTTCTTCACCTCGCGCGACGTGGTGCGTCATCCGCTCGTGGCAAAGATCGTGCGCGCGTACGAGGCCTTCGAAGTCGAAAACGAACCCCAAGACAAACCCCACTCGACGCGTTGACCGATACCCATGACCGCCACACGTCGCACCGCCACGCCCAACCCTGCCACCGTGCATCTGAGCTACGGCGTCCCGCGCGCCGGCGTGCCCGCGCCGGCAAGCTTCCGTCGCTGGGTGGAAGCAGCCCTGGCTGGCGCGCGCCGCCGTCAACCGGCCGAGCTGGCGATTCGCATCGTGGGTACGCGCGAAGGCCGTACGCTCAACCGCTCGTACCGCGGCAAGGATTACGCGACCAACGTGCTTTCCTTCCCCGTGGACCTGCCGCCCGGCGTTCGGCTGCCCTTGCTCGGAGACATCGCCATATGCGCGCCGGTGGTCAACCGCGAATCGCGCGAACAAGGCAAGCTGGCGGCCCACCATTGGGCTCACCTCACTGTGCACGGGGTACTTCATCTGCTCGGTTATGACCATATCGCCGAGGCGGATGCCGAACGGATGGAGTCCCTCGAAATCCGCGTGCTGAAGAGCCTGGGCATCGCCAATCCCTACGAGGCTTGACCGTTCGCAACTACCCGCCTGGCAACGACAATTTGGCGCCGGGCACAGCTTGATGAGAGGCGAAATCGCCCCATCTTTAATGGATGTGGTGACCTTTCGGGTAGCGGTCCAGGCGTCCTAAGCTCTGAATTGTCACGGTTTTTCCGCTAGACTCACTTTTCCGCCCTCGATGGGCCGTCTTTTTAAGAGTAATGAACGAGGACCCTGGCAGTACCAGCGGCCCGGTCCACCGAACATGGTGGGATCGACTGGGCCATCTGTTTTCCGGCGAACCGCGCAACCGCGAAGAACTGATCGACGAGTTGCGAACCGCCCAGGCCAACGGCCTGCTGACAGCCGACACCCTTCCCATGCTGGAAGGCGCGCTGCGAGTTACCGAGCTCAACGTCGACGACGTGATGGTGCCCCGCGTACAGATCGTGATGATCGACGTGGACTCCCCGCTCCCCGATATCCTTGCCGCCGTGGTGGAATCGGGCCACTCCCGCTTCCCGGTGCATGGCGAGGACAAGGACGACATCCTCGGCATTCTGCTCGCCAAGGATCTGCTCAAATACTTCGGCAACGGTCACGATTTCGATCTGCGCTCGATCCTGCGCCCGGCCGTGCTGATTCCCGAATCGATGCGCTTGAACGTGTTGCTGGCGGAGTTTCGCCGCAGCCGCAATCACATGGCGTTGGTGGTCGATGAATACGGCGGCGTCGCCGGCCTCGTGACCATCGAAGACGTGCTGGAGGAAATCGTCGGCGAAATCGACGACGAACACGACGACGAGGAAGAACCCAATCTCGTCAGCGTGCAATCCGACGGCGAATGGATCGTCGACGCACTCACGCCTATCTCCGACTTCAACGAAGAAATCGGCGCCGCGTTCTCCGATGAAGAATTCGACACCATCGGCGGCATGGCCACCTCCGAATTCGGCCATCTGCCGGAAGCGGGCGAACAGATTGCCATCGGCAACTTCGAGTTCCACGTCACCCAGGCTGACGACCGCCGCGTGCAGCAATTTCGCGTAGTGCGGCGGTAAACGGGTTTTACTCCCTCTCCCTCCGGGGAGAGGGTTGGGGTAAAGGGCCACTCTCGCGACCAGCCCCTGTCATCTCCTCACCGTCATTCCGGCGAAGGCCGGAATCCAGTTTTAATACGCAGTGCAAAGCACACGTAACGTTCCGCTGTTGAGTCTTCCGCACTGCATGCCGCCACTGGATTCCGGCCTTCGCCGGAATGACGATGCGCTAAAGATCAAGCCCAGGAGCAATGCGTGTAAATGGTTACGCCGATCGTTTGACGCGCGTCACCCTCCACGCCAGTCACACACATCCGCTACCCTAACGCGTCCCACACCATTGCCCATCCCATGACACTGGCCGGCCGCATCACCCTCATCGTCCTGATAATGCTGTGCAGCGCCATCGCTCCCGCGCGCGCCAGCGTGGCCGAAGCCCCTGGCGAGAACCTGGAAATTTCCCTCATCACCTACGGTCCCGGCGACATCTACTGGGAACGCTTCGGCCACGACGCCATCGAACTGCGCGACACCGTCAGCGGCGAAGAAGTGGACTTCAACTACGGCGTGTTCAACTTCGACGAGAAGAACTTCTTCTTCAACTTCGCACGCGGCCGCATGCACTACCTCATCGATGCCGAAGTCACCACCGACGAAGAAAACTTCTACCGGCAAGCCGGACGCTCCATCACCAAACAAAAGCTCGCACTCACACCGCAACAAGCCGCCGCACTGCGCGACTTCCTGTTCTGGAATCTCCGCCCCGAAAACGCCGTCTACAACTACGACTATTACATCGACAACTGCACCACCCGCGTTCGCGATGCACTCGATCGCGCGCTCGGCGGCGTCATCAAAGCACGTCTGACGCAGTTACCCGGCGGCATGACTTATCGCCAGCAAACGGTGCGCCTGATGAGCGCCCAGCCCTGGCTGATGCTTATCCTTGACCTGGGCCTCGGGCCCTACGCCGACCAACCGCTCACTGCGTGGCAAGAAAGCTTTCTACCGGATGAGCTTCAAAAGAACCTCCGCACCGTCACCATCCCCGATGGTCACGGCGGCACGCAACCGCTCGTACAAACCGAAACGCTGCTCTCGCCCAATCGTCTTGACGTACCGCCGGCCACACCGCCGGATTTGCGCATTCCGCTCGGCATCGCAGGATTGATAGTCGCCGCAGCGATCCTCATTGTGCGGCGTCGCGCACGGCTCGCTTTCGCCTTGCTTGCCAGCCTTTTTCTAATCCTTGCGGGCCTCGTAGGCTTGGTGATGCTGACCCTTTGGACCTTAACTGCCCATCACTCCGCCTGGGCAAACGCGAATCTGTTGCTCTTCAACCCACTCGCTTTTCTGATGCTGCGATCGGCCTGGCATGTACGTCGCGATGTCGCACCATCACGACTTGCCAATGGCGCACTGATGCTCCAGCTCATCGCACTGTTGCTCGCCTTGCTGATGCATCTTCTGCCTGGCGTTGTCCAGCAAAACGAACCCTGGATACTTTTTGCGCTGCCTTGCTGGTTAGCGTTGGCGTGGTCGCTTCGACAAACAACGCGAGCTTGACCACGACGTTGCCTGCACATGCAGCGCGTAGGATCATCATCTCATGTCAAAATCCACCGACGTCACCGCTACTCCGCCCTCCTCCGACAACGCCATGATCGTGAACTGCGTGGCGTATCGAAACGATGGCACACGCCTGCGCGACATCAGCATCGACGGCATTAGCGAGATATTGAAAGAATCAGACACCTTCGTGTGGGTGGGCCTGCACGAGCCTGACAGTGCGCTGCTATTAAAACTGCAGGAAGAATTCGACCTGCATGATCTCGCCGTAGAGGATGCGCAGCTGGCGCACCAGCGCACCAAAATCGAAACCTACGGCGATTCGCTCTTTATCGTGGTGCAAACCGCGCAATTGACCAACGGACATATCGCCTTTGGCGAAACCCACGTCTTCCTCGGAAAACGCTATCTCATCACCGTTCGACATGGCGCTTCGCTTTCGTACAAGCCTGCGCGGCAAGCGTGCGAGAAGTCCCCAGATCTCTTGGCACTCGGCCCGAGCTACGGTTTGTACAGCGTACTCGACTACATCGTCGACAACCTGCTCCCCATCGTGCGCGAATTTCGCGAGGAACTGGAAGAGCTGGAAAAAGATATCTTTGCCGACACGTTCAATCGCCACACCGTGCGCCGCCTCTATGACATGCAGCGCGACCTCATGACGCTGCGTCTTGCCGCAGCGCCCATGCAAGACGTCATCAACCAGCTGGTACGCATGCACCCCGAGCTGATCCCGGACGAACTTCGCGTGTATTTCCGCGACGTCTACGACCATGTCTTCCGCGTCAACGAATCCATCAGCGCCATGCGCGAAATGCTCACCGCAGCGATCAACGTCAACTTGTCTCTCGTGACCTTCGGGCAAAACGAAGTGATGAAGAAACTCGCCGGATGGGCCGCCATGTTGGCGGCACCGACGTTGGTCACCAGTTGGTACGGCATGAACTTCACGCATATGCCAGAGCTGACCAAACCTTGGGCCTATCCGGTCATCATGATCGTCGTGGCGGGCTTGGTAGGCACCATCTATCTCGCGCTGAAGCGCGCAAAATGGTTTTAGAACGGCCCCTGCGCTTGAGCTAGCTCGAGATGGACTGAGCGAAACGATGGTTGTTTTTTTGCAATCATCGTTTCGCTCGTTACCAAAACCCTTCAATCAGGGAGATTTGGAAGAGTTGTCCTCGGCGGTCCATTTCTTTAGCCAGGCATTCACCGTCTCATGCCACAGCACACTGTTCTGGGGCTTGAGCACCCAATGATTTTCATCTGGGAAGGTAAGGAATTCGCTCGGGATGCCCTGACGCTGCAGTGCCGTGAATGCACCTAATCCTTGCGTGATTGGAATGCGGAAATCGTCACCGGAATGCACCACCAACATCGGTACGCGCCAATCTTTCACATGGTCGATGGGATTGAATTTTTCGTAATTCTCCGGCACGTCGAATTGAGGGCCGCCGTTCTCGTGCTCTTCAAACCACAGCTCTTCGGTGGCGTAATACATCATTCGCGCATCGAATACGCCATCGTGATCGACCAGGCACTTCCACGGTTTATTCCACACACCGGCGATCCAATACGTCATGTAGCCGCCGTAGCTGGCACCGAGCGCACAAGCGCGATTGCCATCCAGGAAATGATATTTGTCCAAGGCCGCCTGCCAGCCAAGCTTGAGATCCTCCAGCGGCTTGCCGCCCCAGTCGCCTGAAATGGAATCGGTGAACGCTTGGCCGTAGCCGGTTGAACCATGGAAGTTGATGGTGACGACGGCGAATCCTTGCCCCGCATACGTTTGCGGATTCCAGCGATAGCTCCAATCGTTGCTCATGGCGCCTTGTGGGCCGCCGTGAATGATGAAAGCGACCGGATATTTGTGGCCGGCTTTGTAACCCACCGGCTTCACGATGTAACCCTGCACGGTTTCATTATTCCAGCCTTTGAAGGTGAAAAATTCAGGGTCGCCCATACGAGCATTTTTCAAGCGCTCCGCATTGAAGTGCGTGACCTGCTTGAGCTCTTTGCCTTGAGTGCTGGCTGTGTAGAGATCGGCGGGTCGCTTGAGATCGTCTCTGGACAA
>DATJMR010000234.1:0-5628 GCA_035508595.1 Dyella sp. | reverse complement strand
CCTTCTTGGTCATCGCCACATCGCCCTGCTTGAGCAGTGCGGCGCGCACTTCCGGAACCTTGAACTCCAACGCGAGTTCGTGCGCGAGCGCGGTGCGCAGCAGACTGTCGCCATCGGCCTCGCCTTGCTTGCGTTGATAGCCCAGCTGCTCCATGCGCGGCAGGTAGGCGTCTTTGACCCACGCTTCGATCTTCCCGCGTTGCGCATCGGTGGTCGCTTCATTGCGATAGATCCAGCTCACGGTTTCCAGCGGGGTGAGCACCACTTCGCGCGTCTTGGCACTGGCCAGCGGCTTGAGCGCAGCCAGTGCATCGCCGGCATCCAGATCGCCGTGACGGAAACCCGCGCCGATGCCGTCGGCGTACGCAAGCTGTTCGGTGTCGCTCAACGATCCGATGTGCTGGGTGAGGTCGGCCCATTCCGCCTTGGCCAGACTGAAGCGGTAATAGCCGCGCCCGTTGGCGTTGGGCATCACCCACGTCGGGTTGGTGGCGCCTGCCAGCTCCATGGTGCCGGCGGGCTTGTCCAACATTTCGCAGCTCACCTTGCTGCCGTCGGCCGTACCGTAGCGCACGCAAACCGGGATACCCCACACACGCTTGGGATCGCCCGCGCTGCCCACCGGCAGGTACCGGCTCTGGCTCAAATGCAGCGTGGTTTTGCCGTTCTTGGTTTCCAGCTTGGTCTGTACGTACGGCACGCCGGACTGATTGAGGAAGCTGTTGAACGCATGCTTGAACGCTTCGCCCTGATTGGCCGCCGTCGCGATGGAGCCGACGAGATCGTTGGCCGCGACATTGCCGAATTTGTGTGCCTGGATATAGGCGCGCATGCCTTTCTGGAAGACATCCTCACCCACGTAGCCTTCAAACATGCCGATCACGGCCGCACCCTTTTGATAGGTGATGCCGTCGAATGCGGTTTCGATATCGCCATTGCCGGTGATCGGCTGGCGAATCATGCGCGCACTGACCAGACTATCGTTCTGCATCGCACCCTGCGCACCGAGGATGCGGTCCAGATCGGCTCGGTATTCCGGATGCACCTTCATGGTGACTTTCTGTTGCATCCAGGTCGCGAAAGCTTCGTTGAGCCAGATGTCGTTCCACCACGCCAGCGTAACGGTATCGCCCGTCCATTGGTGCGCCAGTTCGTGCGCCGTGACATTGAACGAGCCGCGCACGTACTTCGCCGGGGAATCCGGATCGAGCAGCAGCAGCCAATCGCGGAAGGTCACCAGGCCGGGATTTTCCATCGCACCGGCGGAGAAGTCCGGCGCGGCCAGCAGATCGAGCTTGCCGAACGGATAACCGAAGCCGTAATAGTTTTCCAGCGTGTGAATGATGCTCGGCGTTTCGCTCAGCACATGCTGCATGCGATGACCTTCGCCATGCGCGGCAATGCCGCGCAACGGCAGTACTTCGGTACGGTAGTCGTCGGGTGCGATATCCGGGCCGTTGACGATATCCCACGGACCCACCGCAAATGCGACCAGATAAGTAGGCAGCGGCTGCGTCTGTGCGAAGGTCACCGTTTTCCATTTGTCGCCGGCGGCGGTTTCGCTGATCTGCTTGGTATTGGCTACCGCCGCCAGATCCGACGGAACGGTCAATGTGATGTTGTACGGCGTTTTGAAGCCCGGCTCATCGAAACCCGGGAAAGCGTAGCGCGCACTGATCGGCTCCATCTGCGTCATCGCATACGGCACACCGGCATGGCTCACTTTGTACAGGCCCTGCAGCTGCTGATTGAGCGGTGCGGTGTAATCGATGGTGAGCGTGAGCGCCTGCGGCTTGAGCGTGCTGCCGAAATCGATGCGCGACACGCCTTCCTTCGGCGCGGCGGCCACGTATTTGCCTTCGTAGGTTTTGCCCGCGGCGTCGGTGATCGTGACCTTGGAGACGTCCAGATCGTGCCCATCAAGCCAAAGATGGTCCGCGGCCTGCTTCAGGTCCACCTTGATCGTCGTCGTACCCGTATACGTTTGCTGCGACGGATCGACCTTGAAAGCCAGTCGATACGACGTCGGAACGGCCCAACGCGGCAGCTGCCCATGTGGAACTTGATCGGCTGGCGTTGCAGCGAACGCCGCACTGCAGCAAACCGCCAAAGCTGTCATGGCGAACGGACGAATAAGACGATTCATGGCTAACCCCACCTACGGTGTCTAAAACCGTTGACGCTAGGCGAAGTAGGCCGATTGCCACAGTGCCATACGGCATAGCCCGATAATCGGACTCATCCGAGCTGCATAAGCTAAGCAGCATTTTCCTTTTCGTAGGTCTCGTGTCGATGATGGATCACCGACCGGCTTTTACGTACGGCAACTTCCCCGCCATCCGCGTCGCTCTCTTGGACGACCGCGTTGGATCGCACTACAACCCCTTGCTGCAAACGCTGCGCGGCGGCGGCTTTCAGGCAGAAGTGGTCGCCTCGGCGACAACACTGTATCGCGCCGTATTGGCTCAACGCGTCACCATTGCGGTCGTGGATCCCGACCTTACCGGTGAAAACGGTTTTGCCGTGGCTCAGCATCTGCGCGACATCTCCAACGTCGGCATTGTGATGCTGACGGCACCGGGCAGATCGTGGGAATCCATCCAGGCACTGCGCAACGGCGCGGATCTCGTGTTACCCAAGCCTATCGAGGCGGACCTGCTGGTTGCCACACTGCACAGTCTTGCCCATCGATTGACGCACCGTACCGGCGCCGAGGCGGTAGCGGACCGTTCCGCCGAATCGGGTTGGCGCATTCAAGCCCACGGCTGGCAACTGGCGTCGCCGAACGGCCACGTCGTGTCGCTGACGGCGGCCGAGCAACGCATCATCGCCTTGCTCGCGCGGGAAAACGGACAACTCGTTTCGCGCCAGGCCCTGCTCGAAACCGTTGCTCCCGATGCTTATGATTTCGATCCGCATCGCATCGAAATGATCATCCATCGGCTCAGGCGCAAGGTGCGAAACCACACGGGTGAAACATTGCCGCTGAGAACGGTGCGCGGCCGAGGATATCTGTTCACGTGCAAGGCGTGAACCACGATGGATTCATTCACCACAAGGCCATCCGAGGAACCGTCGCATGTCGCGGCATAGGGCGAAGGCCTACACACGCTGACAGATTACAACGCAGCACAGATACGCACACCGCACATCAACGCGCCAGTTGACGACTTACATACGCCTGCGTTTCACCTACCGGACATCCACAGCACAACATTTACGGCGCATGACTCATTCGCCGGCCGATCCAACCCGCATGCAAGTGCGTGAGGAACCGTGATGTTGTGTGTGTTTACGTGAATGACGCTCCTCGAACTAGCCGGGATGCTCCGATGCATACGTCTATCGACACCAGCGCTGTCGGTCGGACGCACACGCAAAGCAGGTTCGAGGGGAGCGTCCCTATCCGTTCCCAATGTCTCGATGTGCGTGCCCAGGCATGCACACCTGCGCCCTTTTTCGCACGGAGGAGACAAGACGCATGAACAGGATCTACAGCAAAGTCTGGAACGCAGCATTGGGTGCCGTCGTGGTGGCATCGGAACTGGCAAGCGGCAAAGTCACGCTGCAAAGGGCTGCGCCGGCGCGCCGCGGCATTCGTTTGCTGGGGGCATCACTTGCGGTGATGTTGACGATGGCGTTGGTGTCGGAAGCCGCGCATGCGGATGTGTGCACGGGCTCGTTCGCCGTGGCCGATCAGCCTTTGGCCGCAAACAACGCATTCGCTTGCGGAGCGCTGGCCGATGCATCTGGCAATTACAGTACGGCGCTCGGAAATCGCGCCACCGCTTCGGGCAACTATGCGACGGCGCTGGGTTACATGTCGCTTGCGCGTGGCGCAGACAGCATCGCGATGGGTCACGATGCGATATCAACGGGCGCAGCCAGTGTCGCCATCGGTCAGAACAGCGCGGCCTCAGGCAATAACAGCGTGGCGTTGGGGGCGGGGTCGGTGGCTGACGAAGACAATGTCGTCTCCGTGGGCGCCGCCGGACAGGAGCGCCGTGTCACGAATGTCGCCGATGCGGTAAATGCACACGACGCGGTCAACAAATCTCAGCTGGATGCCATGGCTGACAGCGTGAGCTCCGCCAGCCATTATTTCGCAGCAAGCGGTCAAGGCCATGACGACGCCGTTGTGTCGGGTCAATTCGACACCGCGGCGGGCTCCGGCAGCTTCGCCATGGGTACGGGTGCGTCGGCCTTCGGCAGCGGCGCAGTCGCGATCGGCGATCAGTCCACAGCCGTGGGTTTCGGCAGCGCGGTGGTCGGCAGCCACAGCAACGTCTTGGGCGGCAACAATGTGGTTGGCGACTATTCCACCGCGCTGGGCGATGCCCAGGAAATAAATGGTTCGTTGTCGACCGCGGTAGGCAACCACAATCTGATCGACGGCAACTTTGGCATTGCACTGGGTGCGGCCAACAGCGTCGGCTCCCATCAGTCGATCGTCATCGGCACGTTGTCCGGCGTAGGTGAAAACGCCACCAACAGCATTGCCATGGGCACCTTTGCATCGGTCGCGGATGGCGCCGCCAACTCCATTGCCATAGGCTCCGTGGCGAACGCTACGCAGGCGTATTCGGTAGCGATCGGCGGATTCGGCACCGATGTCAACGCACAGGCCGGCACCGCCCTTGGCACGCTTGCCAAAGTACAAGGCAACCTGGGTGCAGCGCTCGGCTACGGTGCAACCGTCACCGGGCAAGAATCCGTTGCGCTTGGGGCGCTGTCGATGGCCGATCGCGATCTCACCGTCTCGGTCGGCCAAACAGGCTTCGAGCGTCAAATCACCCATGTCGCCGCGGGCACGCAAGACACCGATGCGGTGAACAAATCGCAGCTCGATGCCGTCGCCGAAAGCGTCAGCTCCGCCAGCCACTATTTCGCAGCAAGCGGGCAAGGCCATGACGATGCCGTTGTGTCGGGTCAACTCGGCACCGCGGCAGGCTCCGGCAGTTTCGCCATGGGCACGGGTGCGTCGGCCTTTGGCAGCGGCGCCAATGCCATCGGCGACTTTAGCCTCGCGGCTGGCTACGGCAGCGCAGCCATTGGCCTCAATAGCACCGCACTGGGCTTCAACGCTAACAGTGCGGGCCAGAGCAGCATCGCTGTGGGCGATGGCAGCGCAGCATCCGCCAAGTACAGCATCGCCATCGGCAGCGGCGCCACTACCATTGGCACCGCTAGCTTTGTTGCTGGCTACGGTGCACGAGCGATGGAAGATCAGGCAACCGCCATCGGCGCACTCAGTGAAGCAGGCGTGTCCAGCAGCGCTTACGGCGTGGCATCTTCCGCCATGGGCGTGGGCTCGGTTGCCATGGGTTGGGGCGCCAACACGGACTACTACGCGGACTACTCCGTCGCACTGGGTTTCCAGGCGAGTGCAACGGGCGTGGCGGCGATCGGCATTGGTGCAGGCTCGCTGGCTGACGGCATCGGTAGCGTGGCCATAGGCGAGTCCGCTTGGGCGAGCAGCACCAACGGTGTTGCCATTGGCAACGACGCCGTCGCTACCGCGGCGGGCGCTGTCGCTATCGGCGGCAGCCAAGGCGGTCAGCTCACTCGCGCAGAAGGTGTCAATTCGATCGCCATAGGCTTGCGCGCCGCTGTCGATTCGACCACGCG
>DATJMR010000233.1:0-12714 GCA_035508595.1 Dyella sp. | reverse complement strand
GACATGCGAGTGATAGAAGCGAAATCCGGCAGGCCCGGGTACGAACGAAAGGCGGCGCATGCCATGCGCGGGAATGGGTGGCGTGCCTTCCTCGGCGGAGCCATCCACATCCACCGGCACCGACTGACCGTGCCAATGCAGCTGCTCCGGCGCGTCCGTGTCGTTGTAGACGTCGATCACCACCGGCTGTCCTTCCTTGAGCCGGATCAGCGGACCGGGACATTGTCCGTTGTAAGCGATGGTGGAAACGATGTGGTCGGGTGCAAGTTCGATCAGACTTCGCGCGATACGCAAGCGGTAGTCGGCGCTGCCCGCCACGGATGCAGAAGGCGAGGCGGCTGCGCGCAACCATTCCGGTGCGCGGCCGGCAAGCGCCGCGCAGCCACCGAGTTTTAGAAACTCACGACGATCGATCGGCATGCATGGTCACCCTATTTGAACCGCCGCCGCATGCGCAAATAGGTAAACGCCTGCGTCGCTCCCGACGGTGTCACGTGTACGTCGCGATCGTTCGCGATGCGCTCGAAGTCGTCCGCGAACCACGCATACAGCGCATCGGCGTCGTAACGCGCCACGTCCAGCCCACTGCAGCGCGCGGGACCGTCGGCGGCGAAGGTCGCCAGAATCGCCACGCCATCGGGCGCGAGACTGCGGCGCAGCGCGGCGATATAGGCCGCCCTCGCCAGATCGTCGGTCAGGAAATGAAACACGGCGCGATCGTGCCAAAGCGCATACGCACTGGCGGGTTCAAAGCGCATCACGTCGTTCACGATCCATCGCACTTGCTGTGCGTGCGCTCCCAAACGCGTCTGAGCTTGCGCCAGTGCATGCGAAGAAATATCGAGCACGGTGATATCGGCGTAACCTCGATTCAACAGATGATCGACCAGCGTGGAGGCGCCGCCGCCGACATCGATCAAGGGCGCATCCAGCGGAAGCCTGCTGTCCGCGATGAACATCAGCGACGTATCGGGACGAGCCTGATACCAGCTCACCGCATCGGCGGTTTTGTTTTGGTAGACGTCGTCCCAATGATGTTGGATATCGGCCATGGTCTGTTGCCCGAATGGCGGTGTTCGGTTGGCGTATTGCTGCCATTGTCCTCCCGAGGCAGCGAATGCGCCACACGGTTGCCGCTGCCGGTTGTACAGGTCGAGCATGAATGTGCGCAAATGTTCACGATGGCTGTTTGCGGCGCATGTCACTACGGTGCGCATGCATCGAAATTTTACGGCCGCCTAAGCGAATCGAAAGATTTCAAGTTTCTTTCGAGCGGCATCGTCGTGTATTCAAGGAATGACGCTTGCCAGCAAATGCCCTTCGTTCAACGAAAGCGTCATGCGCAGCGATTGCGCATGCGCGGCAGAGGCCGCCAAAACCAGGCCCAAGCCCGTGTGCACGCCGGCATCTTTTCCCTTGCGCCAGAAACGCTGCTTCATGCGCACCAGGTCTTCGACGCTCAAATCGGGGGCGGCATTCATCACCGACCACCCCAGCAGCGAGCATTGCACGACCACCGCGCTGCCGGCTGGTGCGTACGTCAGCGCATTGCTCAGCAGATTGCCGAGCAGGACGTCCAACAACGTCGGGTCGGCTTGCCAGACGATGGATGGCGCGATATCCGCGCGCAATGTCAGTGCATGCTCGTGCATGCGATGTCCGTATCGTTCCATCAGCGCATGCGTGAGCGCGGAGACGTCGACCTGTTGCAGGCAGAGTTTTTCGATGCCGGCCTCGATGCGCGTAAGCATCAAAAGCGCCGTGACAATGCGCTCCATTTTCATGCCCACCTCGCCAAGGTCGGCAAGGATCGCGTGCGTATCGCGCCCGCTGGGATAACGCATCTCCACTTCGATCGCGGTGCGAAGCTCGGCCAGCGGCGTGCGCAATTCGTGCGCTACGCCGCTGGCGAACTGGCGTTCGCGCAACAGTCCTTCTTCCATACGCGACAACACTTCGTTGAACCGCGCCGTCAACGGCGAGAGTTCCGCGATGCGCATGTCCGCCAGGCGCACGCTCGGCGTTTGCGGACCGATTCGTTCCATGGCTTTGGCCAATCCCGACAAGGGACGCAGCCCGCGTATCACCAACAGCGGCGCCAGGATGGCGACGGCCAAGAAGCCGAGCACCACGCACCCGAATTCGATCCGGTCCATCGATTCTTGGAAGTCCAGCACTTCGCTGCGGTCCAGCGCCAATCCAAGCAGGCAGCCCGATGCGGCATCGGCAGTGCTGGCCAGTTTGACGCTGCCGTCGGGTGCAATGCCGCGTGTGAAATGCGACTCGGGCGAGAAGCGCAACGTAATGGCGCGCAGGTCCATGTCGTGCGGCTGCACGATATCGGCCAAAGCGATGGATTGCCCGTCCGACAGCGGGGGCCACGCCAGCGATGCGGCGTCGTCGGACGACACGACGTGCTGATCGTGGCAATCGATATGGAAATAGACCGTACCGCTGTCCGCCAAAAAGCTCGGAATGCGATACGAAGGAAAGCGCATGGCCGACGCTTTGTTTTGCGTATTGAAAATATCCGCCAAGGCTTGCGCGCGCTCCAGCAAGTTGGCGTCCGCGCGTTGAGCGACTTCATTGTCGACGCGAAAATCGATCACCAGCGTGGCGGTACCCAAGATCAGCACGATCGCCAAGATCACCAACAGGGTGATGCGAAACCGCAAGGACATGGTGTGTGCGAATAGCGCGCGTCCTATCGCCATGACGATCAGCTTTTGGGAATCACGTAGCCGAAACCGCGGCGCGTGTGCACCAGATCGCCCATGCCGACGTGTTCGAGCTTGCGCCGCAGCCCGAACACCAATACTTCGACGCTGCGATCGGACGCGCTCGATTCGTTGCCCGCCAGTCGATCCAGGATTTCGCCACGCGAAAAGGCGCGACCGCGATGCCGCATCAACAATTCCAACAACGAAAATTCGCGCGGGGTGAGGGCGAGCGATTTGTCCTCGACGTACACGACGCGCGCAACGGGATCGAGATGGAGCGCGCCGACGGTCAACTGCGGCGCTTGCGCATCTTTCGAGCGGCGTCCGAGCGCGTGCAAGCGCGCCACCAGTTCGTCGAACGAAAAAGGCTTGACCAGATAATCGTCGGCGCCACGGTTGAGCGCGTCCACGCGGTCGGCGGTCTGGTCGCGCGCGGACAAGACCAATACGCGCGGACGCAACGGGCGTCCTTGGATGTGACGCAGCACGCCCAACCCGTCCACACCCGGCAAACCCAGGTCCAGCACGATCAGTTCGTATTCGTAGGTATCCAGATGCTGGCACGCGGAGGTGCCGTTTGCCGTGATATCCACGGTGAATCCCGACGCCGTCAGTCCGCGCCCCAGCGACTCGCGCAATCGTGCGGAATCTTCCACGATCAGAACGTTCAGAACAGCCCCCCTTCCAGCAAGCTCGATGCGGCACATCGGTGCATGCCGCTTAGTCCGCAACCACCGGTTTTCCAAACTATAGCAAGGGAGCAAAAACTTTCGCCTGACTGACACCAGCCTTTCGCCGTGGTCGAATCTGGGCGATGTCATGCCGCGATGCTTAACGGGTACGGGCTTGTAACGTTTCGATAAGTTTGCCCTAAGTTTGCCGATCCAAACTTCTCGTGCGTGCCGCCAAGGACGTGCTGCTGCGTGATGTTGAAAGACACCCGAAGTGTCGATCGGTCACGATTGAAAAACGCAACCGTGCAGCCAACCTTGTCAGGTGCTATTTGAACGCAACCGCCACCGATCTTCGCGCCAGCACCATCCCCCGCCATGGTGTCTACCGCATCCTGGTTTGCCGGCCGAACCATCGGCTGGGCAACATGCTGCTGATGACGCCGCTGATTGCCGAACTGGAGCGTTTATATAAGGGTGCGGAGATCGACATCGTGGCGGAAGGTCCGCTGGCCGTGGATGTGTTCGCCACGTATTTCAGCGTTAAAAACGTGTACTGTCTGCCGCGGCGCGGTTTCAAGCATCCGGTAAGTTTTCTGTCGCTGATTTCCCGTATTCGCAAGACGAACTACGACCTGATCATCGACCCCTGCGTCGGCTCCGGTTTTAGCCGCACGCTGACGCGCATTTTCCGTGGCAAATACAAGCTCGGCTTTGGCGAGCCCGGCAACGCGCCCAGCCTTACCGCCGTGGTGCCCGAAGCGATGGCTCCCCATCACATGGCCAAGCGCCCCGTGGCGCTGGCCCGTTGGTGTTCGCCGGCGATGCAAAGCGAATCCCTGGGATTCCCGGCGATGGATATCCGCCTGACCGAAGGCGAGCGCGCTTGCGGCAAGGCGGTGGTGCGCGAGTTGTTGGCAGAGCTGCCGCCGCGGCGCTCCATCGCCACCATCGGTATTTTCGCGGATGCGACCGGTCGCAAGCGCTATCCCGCCGAATGGTGGAACGATTTCATCGCCATGCTGGCGGAACTGTCGCCTCACTGCGACATCGTGGAAATCGTGCCCGCCCACGGCCGTTCGATGCTCGGTTCGCGTTGGCCCAGTTATTACTCCAGCAGCATCCGGCGCATGGGTGCGGTGATGGCGGCGATGGATCTGATGATCAGCGCCGACTGCGGCGTCATGCACCTGGCCGCCGCATCGCGCGTACCGACGGTGGGCATGTTCTCGGTGACCGACGCCAACGTGTACGGTCCGTACGGGAGTCGCAGCAGCGCGTTGATCACCAGCGACATCTCGCCCACCGATGCCGCACGGCGCGTGGTCCATACGTTTTCCGACTTGTTCGGGGTGCAGGCGTACGACGAGGTGTTGCCAGAGCCGCAGCACGCGCACCTTTAGCCGGACAGCGGCGGGTTTGGTCGCTTACAATCGTCGGCTTGGGCTTGCCCGTTACGCGCGGCGCAGGCGCCTGACGCCATTGAGATCATCGACCGCCATGCCTGCCGACGCGCATTGACGGCATGCGGCGCTTTTCGGAACCCCCCCATGCCGAACGACCGCATCATGGAAAGCCGCTTGCGGCCCCGCTCCGAGCACGCCACGCGATGGCCTTTGATGGCGCTGATCTGCTTCGGGCTGCTGCTCGGTTTTGCCTTTCAGGGTACGCGCGGTCTCTGGAGCCCTGATGAAGGGCGTTATACCGTCGCCGCACTGCAGATGCTCGACACCGGCAACTATCTGGCGCCGGCCTACAGCCCCGACGAGGTCAATTTCTCCAAGCCGCCGACCACCTATTGGGTGATCGCCGGGTCGATCAAAGTATTTGGCCGCAACAGCTGGGCGGTGCGTATTCCTTACGCCTTGGCGTATGTGTTGATGTTGCTGGTGGCCTACGCCATCGGTCGGCGTCTTATTCCCGAAAAGCCCTGGCTGCCTGGGTTGATCTACGGGTGCGCGCTGGCACCGTTCGTGGCGGCCAACGCAGTCAGCACGGATGCCTTCCTGACATTGTGCGAAGCCCTGGCCATGCTGGGCTTTCTGCGCGCGGCGTTCGATGAGCGAGAAAAAGGCCGCGCGCGCTACGTGCTGTTGATGTGGTTCGGGTGGGGCCTGGCGTTTCTCACCAAAGGACCGCCGGGCCTGATCCCGTTGCTCGCGGTGATTCCCTTCATTGCGCATCGCGACGGTTGGCGCGGCCTGGGGCGCTTTTTCCCGTGGACCGGCATCGTGCTGTTCCTGTTGGTCGGCCTGTCCTGGTATCTGGTGGTGGTGGTGCGTTATGCCGGATTGCTGCACTACTTTCTGCATCAGGAGGTCTACAACCGCATTTTCACCGCGGCGCACCACCGCAACGCGGGGTGGTTGGGCTGGATCAAAATTTATGTGCCGGTGCTTGGATTGGGACTGCTGCCGTGGTGGCCCGCTGCCGGTCGCGTGATGCGTCGCGCCGTGTCCACGGCACAGTGGAAAGCATGGAAAGAGAACCACGCCGTCGAGCTGTTTCTGGTGATGTGGTTTTTGATTCCGTTCGTACTGTTCTGCCTGGTGCAATCGCGGTTGCCGTTGTACATGTTGCCGCTGTTCCTGCCGCTTGCCTTGCTGCTTGCGCTGGAATTGCGCGATCGCGTCGATCTGCGTCAGACCAAACAGAAAATCGCGCTGGGCGTGTGGATGGTGCTGCTGTTGGCGGTGAAAGCGGCTGCCGCGTACGGCGTGCATTCGGTCAACGACAACCGTATCGCGGCGCAGGAGTTGGCGGCAGCCACGCATCTGGACAGCTACCAAGCCATCATCTTCGTCGAGAACACGCCGCTGGATTACACCATCGAAGAGGCCACACCGTGGGGGCTTCGCATGTACTTGGGCAAGCCGGTATACGGCATTCCCTGGTTGGCGCCGCAGGGCGCTGACGCGCTGTGCCATGCCTTGCACAACGCCGGTACGGCCCTGGTGGTGATCGATCCCGACCTGGGACCCCAAGCGATTGCCCCGGCGCTGGCGCATTGTCCCGGCCATGTCCAGGACCTGGGAGTCTGGCGGCAGAGCGCGCTGAAGCTGATTCAGCTTTGAGGTTTTCCCGATCCTGCGGCGGAAGGTGAACTGGCTGAGGGCTCACCTCGCCAGATCCGGTCATGATCGAACGGGCCTCGGAAACGGGCTCAAGGCTACGCCGGACACAGTCCTGAGTACGCCCGGATTCTCAATCCTGACCCTCGCTTCAAGGTGCGGGTTCCGGCCCCGACATGCCCCATCCATTACAATTCGCCGACGAGGGCCGACGAGGCCCGTGGCAGCGATCAGAGCATTCTTAACATGTGTGGAATTTGCGGTCTCTTGAGTCGGGATGGAGGACATCCGCTTCCGCACCTGGAGCAGAAAGCCAAAACGATGCTCGAGGCCCTGGCACATCGGGGCCCGCACGGCGATGCGTACACCTCGCGCCCCAACCTCGCCATGGCCACCAACCGGCTGGCGATTCGCGGCGTGGATCAGCATCAGCCGCCGCTGCTGGAGTACGAAGGCGGCGTGATCGTCGCCTGCAACGGCGAAATCGACAATCACCGCGAACTGCGCCGCACGCTGGCCGAAGCAGGGCACGACATTCCACAGAGCACGGATATCGCCGTGCTGGCTCCGCTCTATCTGGAAAAAGGCCTGTCGTTCCTGGAACACGTGCAGGGCGTGTTCGCGCTGGCGCTATGGGACGGCCGTCATCAGCGCATGATTCTTGCCCGCGACCGCGCCGGCGAACGCCACCTGTATTACGCGGTGATCGATCAGACGGTGTACTTCGCATCGGAACTGGCCGCGCTGGTGAAAGCCTGCAAGCCGGAGGTGCAGATCGACCCATCCGGCATCGCGCACTATTTGCGCTCCGGTTATTGCCCCTCGCCGACCAGTCCGCTCAAGCACATTCGCAAGGTAAGCCCGGGCGAGATGGTAGTGATCGAGCCCGCCGGCATCCGTCACGAGCGTTACTGGCATTTTCCCACCGCAAAACCGACCGTTGCGCCGTCGACGCCATCGTTCGATCCGATCTTCCGCGAAGCGGTGCGGCGCCAGAGCGATATCGATGTCGATTACGGCGTGCTGCTGAGTGGCGGCATCGACTCCGCCTTGATGACGGCGGTGGCGCGCAGCGTGCGTCCCGAAAAGAAAATCTCGGCGTATTGCATTCGCTTCGGCGAAACCTCGTTCGACGAAGGCCAGTTTGCCAAGCAGCTTGCCCACGACATGGGCTGCGACTTCGTCGACGTGAGCGTGGGCGCGCAAGACGTTCCGCGCATGCTGCGCGAACTGGTGCGGTCCACTGGCGAGCCGCTCGCCGATCCGGCATGGATACCGCTGTCGCTGATCACGCAGCGCGCATCGCAGGATGTGCGCCTGCTGCTCGCCGGCGAAGGCGCGGATGAATTGTTTGGCGGATATCCCACCTACTTGGGTGCGCGTTGGGCCGGCTATTACGCCAATTTGCCGGCGCCGCTGAAAACGCTGGCGCAACGGGCCATCGAAGCGCTGCCCACCAGCGACAAGAAAGTCACGCTATCGTTTCTGTTGAAGCGTTTCATTCGCGGCCAGGATCTGGACGGGCTTGCGCGTCACCTCTTGTGGACGGCCAGCGTGCCGCCGATCTGGCAGCGTCGCTTGGGAATCGACCCGCCGACGGACAACACCCAGCACGATGCGTCGCGGCTGATCGACACCATTCAACGCTACGACTTCGAGCACTCTTTGCCGGATGCGTTGATGGCGAAAGCCGATCGTGGCGCGATGCTGCACGGCGTGGAAATCCGTGCGCCGTTCCTGGATCAAAGCGTGATCGAATTCGCCGCCACGTTGCCGCTGGAAGCGCGCGTGCGCGGTCTCACCACCAAGGTGTTCCTCAAGCGCTACGCGTTGGACTATCTGCCCAAAGAAGTCGTGACGCGACGCAAGCGCGGTTTGTCCGTGCCGCTGGCGAGCTGGTTGCGCGGACCGCTGCGCGACTGGGCGCTCGCGCACGTGTCCGGCGGCGAACTCGCATCGATCGGCATCGACACCGCCGCCGCGATGGCGCTGTTCAACGAGCATCAGGCGCGCGCGGCCGATCATGCACGCGCGATCTGGACCTTGATCGTGCTCAGCGAATGGTTGCAGTGGTTCCATGGCGAATCGGCGACGCGTGCGGTCGAAGAAGAAAGCGCGCTGGCGCAATCCCCTTAAGGCGAACAGGCCCTGAAACGCCGAAGCCCCCTCCACCAGGGAGAGGGCTTCGAACATCGATGCGACGGACAACGCCGAATCAGGGATTCAAGATTTCGTTCACGATCAGTCCGGTCGCGACAGCTACCAGCACAAACCCGCCGTCGTAACCGCGAACCCACTGATAACCGCGCGGCGGCGCATACAGGCGATAGCGCGAATAATCCACGACGTAATAGTCCCGGCCGCGATAGCGCTCCGGCAGATACTCGCCGCGATGGTAGTGCCTGTCCCAGCCGACATGACGGCCGTGATCGTAGTGATCGTCACCGTGCCAACCGTGGTCGTCGTGATGATCGCGATCCTGATCGTGGCCGTGGTCGTGGTCGTACCCATGATCGTCTTGCTGCCAGCCATGGTCCTGGTCTTGCGCCATGGCGGCCGTGGCGGTCATCGCCAGTGGGATGGAAGAAAGCAAGGCCAGCGCAAGCAGATGTCGTTTCATAAAAAGGTGTCTCCCCATAGACGCTAGGTACGTAAGCGAGTGGAACGTTACGGCAGCAATGCCGTGATGGCGAGACTATCGGAATCACCTGAACGCTATCCTTCTATTCGCCGACATTCGTGCGACCGGTTTCCCAATTTTCAGATAAGGAAAGCCCCACCCAACAGGATGGGGCTTTACGACGAACAATTCATACGCCGCTCAGAATGCGTCGAACGGCGGCGTCAGACCGGTGAAGTCGCCGATCTGCTTGGCGTCGTACGGACCGTTGAGCTGATTGAAACCGTCGCCCGGTACATTGAGCTCGCCTTGCTGGAATACGATGTGCCCGGCTTTGTTCACTTCCATCACGCGGTTGTTGAACTGATCGCTGATCAGCGTATCGCCGTTGTGCAATCGCACCGCGCGCGTGGGTGCCGGTGCGGAATTGCTGCCTGCTTGTAGATTGGTGTAGTACTGCCACACCACTTGATCGTTGCTGTTCACTTCCACGATGCGGTTGTTGTTCGAATCGCTGATCAAGGTATCGCCGTTGGGCAGCCGGCTCGCGAACGCCGCACCGCTAACGGTGCCTTGCGCCGTGAACGTCTTGACGATCTGCAGGCCGGGCGTCACCTCGATCACGCGATTGTTGCTTTCGTCGGCAATCAGAATGTGTCCGTTCTCCAGCACTTCCCCGCTGTTGGGATTGTTGAGCTGATTGGGACCATCGCCGGCCACGCCGGTGGTGCCGTACTGCCAATCGATATGGTGATTCAGGCCGACCAATATGACGCGCTGGTTTGCTTGATCGGCAATCAGCACATGCGGACCCGGATGATGCGGAAAGCTGATCAGGAACAAAGCCTGCACCGGCGTATTCAATTGATCCGGACCCGATCCGCCGACACCGGCTTGTCCGTATTGCCAAATGATGTTGCCGCTCGGATCCACGATAAACACGCGATTGTCGGGGCAACCGTTGACCGTATCCGAACAGCCTGGCAAACCCGGTGGCGTACCTGTGCCGGAAATCAGCGTAAGCGGTCCGAACCGTTCCGCATCGTTGACGCCCACCACGCTGTGCGGACCTGGCAGGTCGGAACCGTTGCCGAAATGCCAGACCACTTGATGCGTCTTGCGATCGACCTCGATCACGCGATTGTTGAATTGATCGGCGATCAGGATGTGGCCATTGTCGTCCTGTGCGGCGGCCGCTCGTGAATACAGGACGCCGGTCGCCACCCCCGCGACGACCAAGGCTGCGACAAGGGAATGAAGGAGCTTCTTTTGCAACACAGTGCGTGCCATGTCAGGTCCCTCCTTTCGGGGTGAACGTTTGAAGTCGAAGGCGCAAGAGCCCCCGCTTCTCACAAGGCGCGTGAGAAGAGCAATGAGTGATTGCGATGAAGTCGAATCAGTTAAGCGTTATGGCCCATAGCATCACCATGCATACGAGATGCTAAGAATCCAGGCATTGCGAGTGACATCCATCGCCTCTGGATAACCGAACACGACATCGGGTGCGCCGCGCGCCGTGGCCCAACTGAGCTGAAAGTTCCACGGATCGAGCGCCATGCCGATGCCGGCCCGCAAGTCGGAACGAAAGCGGCTGGTGTGATACTCCTCCACGCTGCCATTGCGCCGCAGATAGCCGGCATGCGCGAACGCATACCATTTGCCCGATAGCGCGCGACTGTCGTTGAGCTCCGCGTACCACACCGGATAGTTGGCGTTGAAATAGTTCGGCGCGTAATACACGCGGCCGACAAGTTGTTTGAAAGCGACACCGAGAAACGCTTCGCCATACGCGTAACTTTCGCGCCCCGTGAATCGCGTGTAGCGCACGCCGGTTTCCCAGCTCAGATTCGGCGTGATGCGCCACACATGACCGCCGTAGCCGAGCCATTGCGCGGCAGGTGCCGAGTCCAGTCGCGCGCTGGACAGCATGCCGCCCGCATACCAGCCGCTTGCCGGCAGGTCGTAATCGAAACTCACTTGCGCGGCCGGCCGATCGTCGCTGAGGGACACCCCGCGGAAGCGGTAGTCGGAAACGAAGGTGGCGCTGCCCACCACCTGCGCCCGGGCCTGCGCCACGCACACGGCGACAAGAACTGCCACGACCGTTCGTAACACGGAGCGTACTCATCGGCGCGGCACCAACTGGGATACATGCGCGATGGCGCAATCGCAAGTGCAACGATGACTGACTTGCGCCACGGCCGCACATGCATCGATCGTGATTGGCCGCATCGACGCCAAGCCTAACGCAGTTCTCGCATGCAGTGCGTCATGCAGTTGCACCGCGGTAATGCCCGGAGAAAGCTGGCGGATCAAGGCAACCAGCCCGCTTACTTCGGCGGCGGCGAACGACGAGCCCCTTACGAAGTTCCAGTGCGCTCCCGGTTGGGTGGTAGGGATGTCTTCGCTGGGTGCGTGCAACACGTCCGCGTCCGGGCCCATGCCGCCGTCGCCAGCCACCGCCACCACGCCGGGATACGATGCGGGGAATCCGCCGTCGGTGAGGGCGTCGTCCACCGCGCCGACCACCGTCACGCGGCGCGAGAAGGCTACATCCAGCAGTCGTTGCAGCAGCGGATCGTTCGGTCCGGCCAGGCTCAGATTGATGATCTGAGCGTGTTTTTCCAAGGCATACTGCAACGCCTTGGCGAGTGTGAAGCTGTCGCAGGCCGATGCCGCATCGTCATGGGAGGTTTGCCAGCATGCGCGCAGCGCGAGCAGTTTGGCTTCTGGGGCGACGCCCGCGATCCCCACGCCGTTGCCTTCGCGCGCGACGATAATGCCCGCCACTTCGGTACCGTGCAGGTCCGCGCGATAAGCGCCGTCGTCGACGAAATTCCGTTGCTCGACCACTTGCCCGGTCAAATCGGGATTGAAGGTATCCACGCCGCTGTCCACTTCCGCCACGGCGATGCCTTTGCCTGTCGTCAGCGCATGAAGTTCGGCCAGATGCCATAGCGTTGCGGTAGGTTGCAGCGAAAACAGCGGGTCGTCGTTGGCGAGCGTGTGAAACGCCACGCGCGGTTCCGCCGATTCCACGCGCACATCCTTGGACAACGCCTTGGCGATGTCCTGCGCCGACATGCCCGTACCGATCCGCATGACGAAGCAATCGACGCCGAGATCCGGCATCGGCCAACTGTCGATCACCGCAAGACCATAGTGGCGGGCGAGGTCGCGTGCGGTGCGACGCCGGGCGGTTTCGTCGGGCGATGCGGTGTACGTCGCGGCATAGCCGTCCGACGCGCGAAGATGCGGCGGCGCCATGCGAAGCATCACCAGCACCTGCGACGGTTGCGGCGTTTGCGCACTCGCCGCCGTGCAAAGCGCGAGAGCGCACAGCGCAACCGTCGATAGCCAGAAACGCATCATGGACTGGCGCCCGATCCAAGATCTTCGACCAAGGTCACTTGCCCCGAGCCAAGCAGCATTTTCTTTGCCGCGACGTCGCGCGTATCGGGCAGGCGAAGCACGTACGCACCGCTTTGCGTGGGACCGCCGACGATGCGTGCACCGTTCTCGCGTACAAGCTGACGCATCTGCGCTTCGGTGATGCGCGAGTCGAACACGACCACCAGCAACGAACCCTTTTCGTTCGGCGCACTCAGCGTGTGATAGCCGGCGTGTTGCTG
>DATJMR010000232.1:0-7088 GCA_035508595.1 Dyella sp. | reverse complement strand
GCTGGTTTTCTTCCGCCTGCATGTTGCCGCGCGCGGCATCGCGCAGTTGGCGGGCCAGATGATCGAGGCGCCGATTCACCGCGGCCAGATACACGTTCTGTTCGGCCACGCGCGCGCTGCTGCGGCGAAGCGCGTCGGTCGCCGAACCGAGCATCAGCGCGCCGGTGCCGGCAACGGCCAGAAACATATGCGAGGAGGCCGTGGGTATCACATGCGTAAACACGCGATCGACCAGCGTCATGCCCAGGCTCGATATCAGCATGGACAAACTCGCGCCGCGCCATCCATGCCGAAACGCGAAGAACAGCACCGGTGCCAACGACAGGATGCGCGCGAACTCGCGTTGCGGCGCGGCTTGTTCGGTGAGGATCAACAAAATGACCAGTGCCGGCAGCATCACCAGCAAGCCGTCCATCAACAGCTCGGAAATTTCCTGCTTGGAAGGACGCGCACGCCACAGCATGATCAGCGGCGGTACCAGCAACAACAGGCCGACGTAGTTGCCGAGCATTTCATCGCCCAAGGCTTGTAGCAGCCCGGCGGGTGGTAGCTCGTGCACCAGAGCCATCATCACGGCGTCGGTGGCGGTGGCGGCAACGCCGGTGAAGCCGGCGGCGAGGAGCAGGCGCGACACTTCCTCTGGATCGCGCATGCTTGGACGCAGGTTCGCGCGTCTGAGCAGGCCAAGGCATACCGCCACGACAATGGGTTGCGGCAGATCGCCGTAAACGAATTCCCGCCAACCGAGGGCGTAACCATGCAGGTAGTCGATAAGCCCTGCAGCGATCAGCTCTCCGCTGATGAGCCATCCCCAATACCGCAGCGGCGATAGCAGCAGGATGCCGAAGCGCAGGCCGAACTGAAGCGTCCAGTCGGGTTGCGCGGTGGGCCAGAGCAAGGTCCACAGCAAACCATAGCCAAGACCTGCTAAGGGGCCGGAGGTGAAGTAGGGCAGGGTCGATTTCAGTCGCATGCGCGGATGTTACATGTGGCGGCTTCCGCCAGCCGTCCAGACTGATACAGTGCGGGCATGCACAGTATTGTTTTGGTCGACGATCACGCCATTGTCCGCGAGGGGTTCAAACGGCTCATTGAGATGGAGCCGGACCTGGAGGTGGTGGCCGAATGCCGCAGCGCCGACGACGCGGTGGAAGCCATCAGCCAGCGCCGGCCCGATCTGGTGGCGCTGGATTTATCGCTGCCCGACGGCAGCGGATTGCCGTTGATCGAACATTTGCGCAGCATGGCGTCGGGTACGCGCATCGTGGTGTTGAGCATGCACGACGGCGAGCCTTACGTATCGGAGGCGCTGCGGCGCGGCGCAAGCGGTTACGTGACCAAAGGCGCTGCGCCGGAAGAACTGGTGGCCGGGTTGCGCGCGGTCATGCGTGGCGAGCAGTTTCTCAGCTCCGACTTGCGGCAACGGCGTGCGGAGCGGCCGAACAATACGCTCGATCCGATCGATCGGCTTACCGCACGCGAGCATGAAGTGTTTTTGTTGCTGGCCGCCGGACGCGCGCCCAAGCAAGTGGCCGCCGAGCTGGGGATCGGGCAAAAGACGGTGTACATCCATCGCGCCAGTTTGATGGGCAAGCTGGGGGCGGGATCGGAACTCGACCTGTATCGCATCGCGAGCGAGCGAGGGCTGTTGCGGACGCGCAATTGAGTGTGTGGCGTCCCTTTAGAGTGGGACGCCAGCTCAGACAGCTTGCGCCTGCTCCAGCATTTTTTTTGCGTGCGCACGCGTTTCGCGCGTGATTTCCACGCCGCCGAGCATGCGCGCCAATTCGTCGCGCCGCCCCTCGGTGTTCAAGGTTTCGATGCGCGTTTGCGTGGATGCGCCGTCGCTGTGCTTGCTGACGCGCAAATGCGCATGGCCCTGCGCGGCCACTTGCGGGAGATGCGTTACGCACAATACCTGGCAGCGCGAGCCGAGCGCGCGCAATTTCTGGCCCACCACTTCGGCGACCGCGCCGCCGATACCGGTGTCCACTTCGTCGAACACCATGCAGCCGATGGTGTCTTTGCCGAGCGTGGCCACTTCGATGGCGAGGCTGATGCGGGCCAATTCGCCGCCGGAGGCCACCTTGCGCAGGGCGCGCGGCGGTTGTCCGGGGTTGGCGCTGACCAGCAGCTCGCAACGTTCGCGGCCTTGCGGATCGGGGTCGCTGGTTTCGGACGGCTCCAGGGAAACTTGCAGCACGCCGCCGGCCATACCCAGCTCGGACATCAGCGCGCTCACTTCTTTGCCGAGTCGCTTGGCGGCAGTTTGTCTCGCCTTGCTCAGAACGTCGGCGGCTTTGTCGTAATCGTGTTGCCGTTGCGTGCGCTGTGCGTTGAGCTTCTCGAGCGCGTCGCCGGCATTTTCCAGCTCGGTCAATTCGGCGTGCAACGCGAGGCGTTTGTGGTCCAGTTCGATCACGGGCAGACGGTGCTTGCGCGAGAGCTCGTGCAGGCGGGTCAGATGTGCATCGACTTCGGCGTAGCGCTCCGGGTCCAGATCGACATCCTGCGCGTAACGGCTAAGGCTGTCGGCGGCTTCGTTGAGCTGGATTTGCGCGTTGTCGAGCAGTTCGAGCATGGGCGCCAGGCGATCGTCCAGCGCGGCAAGGCGGCCCAGTTCGGCGTGCGCGCGGCCAAGCGATGAGCGCAGCGCCAATTCGCTGTCGCCATCGAGCAGGTCGACGACGTTGGTAATGCCTTCGGTCAGTTTGCTCGCGTTGGCCAGACGCTTGTGGCTGTTTTCCAGCTCCGTGAGTTCGGCGGGGGGCAGCGCCCATTTTTCCAGTTCGGTCAGTTCGTGCCGCAACAGCTCCAGGCGGTGTTCGCGATCGTCGCCACCGCTGAGCTTGCGGATGCGTGCGCCAAGCTCTCGCCATTGCTGGGCGAGGTCGCGCACCTGCGCCACATGCGCGTCGTTTTCGGCGTAGGCATCGAGCAGGTTCAATTGATGGCTGCGCTCGAGCAGTGCTTGATGTTCGTGTTGGCCGTGGATTTCCACCAGCAAGGCGGCCAGCTCGCCCATTTGCCCGATGGTGGCGGGGCGTCCGTTGATCCAGGCGCGCGAACTGCCTTCGGCGCGGATTACGCGGCGGAGTTGGCAGGTGCCGTCTTCGTCCAGTTCCTCGCGCTTCAACCATGCGTGCGCTTCGGGCAGATCGGCGAGATCGAACTGGGCGGTCAACTCGGCGCGATCGCTGCCCGCACGCACGATGGTGCTGTCGGCGCGCGAGCCGGCGAGCAGCATCAGCGCGTCCACCAGCAAGGACTTGCCGGCGCCCGTCTCGCCGCTGACGACGGTCAAGCCCGGGCCGAAGGTGATGTCGGCTTCTTCAACGACGGCGAGATGGCGGACGTAGAGGGAGGTGAGCATGGGGCGGCGTATGGGTGATCGGCGCGATTGTAAAGGGGAATAGGGAACATGTGGCTGCCGTGAATCGGGCGCTCCCTGGACCCCGGTCCCCGTTGTTACGGCTTTCTTGCATTCTCCGGCGGCAAACCTTATTTCTTAGCCGTCTCACGGATTGCCACAGCGCATGACTCGTCACCCAGGTCAAGAACTCGATATCCGTGCGCGGCGCTTGCTGCGCACCTTGATCGCGCAGTATCTGGCGGACGGCGAACCGGTCGGCTCGCGCACGTTGGCGCGCTCGTCGGGGCTGGACGTGAGTCCGGCCACCATCCGCAACATCATGTCCGACCTGGAAGATGCCGGTTTGATCGCCTCGCCGCACACCTCGGCTGGGCGCATCCCCACACCGCGTGGGTTGCGCTTGTTTGTGGACAGCCTGATCGAGTTGCAACCGCTGCCGCGGGACGAGATGGTGCGACTGCAGCGGGAGCTGCCGCCCGGTCCGACGACCGTGCGCGATCTGGTGGGCAATGCGTCGATGCTGCTGTCCGCGATGACGCATTTCGCCGGCGTGGTGACGGTGCCGCGGCAGACCGACTTTCCCCTGCGCCATATCGATTTCGTGCCGCTGCCCGATGCGCGCGTCCTGGTGATTCTGGTGTTTTCGGACAATCAGGTGCAGAACCGCGTCATCCAGCTTTCCAAGCCTCTGGATGTGCGGGAGCTGGAGCAGGCGGCCAATTACATCAACGAGCATTTTGTGGGCTTGCGCGTTGACGATATCCGCGCGCGTTTGTTGCGCGAATTGCGCGAGGCGAGCAGCGAATTGCATCAAATGCTGGCCAAGGCGGTGGAGCTGGCGGCGGCTTCGTTTGCGCCGCAGGACGAGGACGTGCTGGTCAGCGGCCAGACAAACCTGATGGCTTACGCCGAACTGGCCAATCTGGATCGCCTGCGCGAGCTGTTCGAAGCTTTTCAAAAGAAGAACGAGCTGCTGCAGCTGATGGAAACATGCGCCAAGGCGCAGGGCGTGCGGCTGTTCATCGGTGAGGAATCGGGTTTCGCCGTCCTGGACGGTTGCAGCGTGGTCACGGCAAGCTATGGCGCGCAGGGGCGGCTGCTGGGGGCTGTCGGCGTGATCGGCCCGACCCGAATGGCCTATGAGCGCGTGATCCCCGTGGTGCAGGCTACGGCGGGTTTGCTCAGCGAAGCCTTGAATCGGGCGGCCAAGACCTCATAACCGGCGGGATATCCGCGTTATATTTGACGGTCGGCAGTGTCTGCCGGCCCTGGACGATGTTTGGAGTGATTCATGCACAACAGCGATTCGCAGTCGCCGAACCAGACGCCCGAAGCGGGCGCACAGAACCCTGAGCTCAACGAGCAGCTCGAAGTCCTGAAAGCCAAGGTCGCCGAGCTGGAAACGAGCAACAACGAACTGCGCGAAACCGTGCTGCGTGAAAAGGCCGAGCTGGAAAACCAGCGTCGTCGTCTGCATCGCGATCTGGAACAGGCACGCCGCTTCGCCAACGAAAAGCTGCTGAACGACCTGCTGCCCGTCTACGACGGCCTCGAGCGCGGTTTGGCGGTGGAAAGCGGCGATTTGTCGGTCGTGCGTGAAGGCTTGAACCTCACTTTGAAAGAGCTGCTGCGCATTGCCGGCAACAACGGTCTGGTGCAGGTCGACCCCGTCGATCAGCCGCTCGATCCCGAGCGCCACCACGCCGTCAGCATGGTGGAGGCGCCGGGCAAGGCACCGGGTACCGTCGTGACCGTGCTGCAAAAAGGCTATGTACTGAATGACCGTTTGCTGCGCCCCGCGCTGGTCACCGTTGCCAAGGACGACTGAACGGCGTTTCTAATTTCAGTACTGCGGGGTTCAACTGGTATTGAACACCTTGTACCAGAACCCCATCTGACAACCATTCGCGGCCGAGGAGCCGCACACGAGATTCCGGAGCACTCATCATGGGCAAGATCATTGGCATCGACCTGGGCACGACCAACTCGTGCGTCGCCATCATGGATGGCAGCACCGCCAAGGTCATCGAGAATTCAGAGGGCGACCGCACGACCCCGTCCATCGTTGCCTTTACGAAGGATGGCGAAGTGATGGTGGGCGCCCCCGCCAAGCGCCAGGGCGTTACCAATCCCAAGAACACTTTCTACGCGGTGAAGCGCCTGATCGGCCGCAAGTTCACCGACGCCGAAGTGCAGAAAGACCTGCACATCGTGCCGTACGGCATCGTCGCGCATGAAAACGGCGACGCGTGGGTGGAAACCTCCGACGGCAAGAAGATGGCGCCGCCGGAAATCTCCGCGAAGGTGCTGATGAAGATGAAAAAGACCGCCGAGGATTACCTTGGCGAACCGGTGACGGAAGCCGTGATTACCGTGCCGGCTTACTTCAACGACAGCCAGCGCCAGGCGACCAAGGACGCCGGCCGCATCGCGGGCCTCGACGTCAAGCGCATCATCAACGAGCCGACCGCCGCGGCGCTGGCTTATGGCCTCGACAAGAAAGGCGGCGACCGCAAGATCGCGGTGTATGACCTCGGCGGCGGTACGTTCGACGTGTCGATCATCGAGATCGCCGAAGTCGACGGCGAGAAGCAGTTCGAAGTGCTGGCCACCAACGGCGACACGTTCCTGGGCGGCGAAGACTTCGACAAGCGCGTCATCGATTACCTCATCGAAGAATTCAAGAAAGACCAAGGCATCGATCTGAGCAAAGATCCGCTCGCGCTGCAGCGTCTGAAGGATGCCGCCGAGCGCGCCAAGATCGAGCTGTCGTCCTCGCATCAGACCGAAGTGAATCTGCCTTACGTGACGGCGGATGCGTCCGGTCCGAAGCATCTGAACATCAAGCTTACCCGCGCCAAGCTGGAAGCCCTGGTGGAAGACCTGGTCAAGCGCACCATCGAACCGTGCCGCACGGCGCTGAACGATGCCGGCTTGCGCGTCTCGGACATCAGCGAAGTGATCCTGGTCGGCGGTCAGACCCGCATGCCGAAGGTGCAGGAATCGGTAAAGGATTTCTTCGGCAAGGAACCGCGCAAGGACGTGAACCCCGACGAAGCCGTCGCCGTGGGCGCAGCCATCCAGGGCGGCGTGCTGGGCGGTTCGGTGAAGGACGTGCTGCTGCTCGACGTGACCCCGCTGTCGCTGGGTATCGAAACCATGGGCGGCGTGATGACCAAGCTGATCGAGAAAAACACCACGGTGCCGACCAAGGCCTCGCAGGTGTTCTCCACCGCCGACGACAATCAGACCGCGGTGACCGTGCATGTGCTGCAAGGCGAGCGCGAGCGCGCCAGTGCGAACAAGTCGCTGGGCAAGTTCGATCTGGCCGGCATCGACGCCGCGCCGCGCGGCATGCCGCAGATCGAGGTGACCTTCGACATCGACGCGAACGGCATCCTGCATGTGTCGGCCAAGGACAAGAAGACCGGCAAAGAACAGCGCATCGAAATCAAGGCGGGCTCCGGTCTGTCGGATGAAGAAATCCAGCGCATGGTGGCCGACGCCGAAACCCACAAGGAAGAGGACCGCAAGTTCCACGAGCTCGTGGGCACGCGCAACAAGGCCGATCAGCTTGTGCATGCCACGCGCAGCGCACTGAAGGAACATGGCGGCAAGGTGCCGGGCGATCAGCTCAGCACCATCGAAGGCGCCCTGTCCGATCTGGAAAAGGTGAAGGACGGCGACGACAAGGACGCCATTGAAGCCAAGATCC
>DATJMR010000231.1:0-11439 GCA_035508595.1 Dyella sp. | reverse complement strand
ATGTTGTTGGTAAAGCAGAACATCGTCTCCTGATAGGAGTCGGTCCACTGCATCGCCAGTTCGACGGTGATGGAATCCTGCTGCGCGCTCAGACTGATAACGTTGGAATGCAACGCGGTCTTGAGTTGCGCCAAATGCTGCACGAACGACTTGATGCCGCCTTCGTAGGCAAACGTATCCGTGCGCCCTTCCCCGCGCTCATCGCGCAGTTCGATCGTGACGCCGGAATTGAGGAACGCCAGTTCGCGCAGGCGTTTGGCCAACACGTCATAGTGGAACTCGATATGCGTAAAGGTCTGCGGGCTAGGTAAAAAGCGCACGGTAGTGCCGCGCTTTTCCGAGGGGCCGATTTGCTTCACCGGATAAAGCGGCTCGCCGAGCTGGTATTCCTGGTGATATTCGTGCCCGTCGCGGTAGATGGTCAGCCACAGATGGTCGCTGAGCGCATTCACCACCGACACGCCCACACCGTGCAGGCCACCGGAGACCTTGTATGAATTCGCATCGAACTTGCCACCGGCGTGCAGAACGGTCATGACCACTTCCGCGGTGGAACGGCCCTCTTCCGGATGCATATCCACCGGAATGCCGCGGCCATTGTCTTGCACACTGACGGATTCGTCCTCGTGAATGGTCACGATGACGTAGTCGCAAAAGCCGGCCAAAGCCTCGTCGATGGAGTTGTCGACGACTTCGAACACCATGTGGTGAAGGCCGGTGCCGTCATCGGTGTCGCCGATGTACATACCAGGGCGCTTGCGCACCGCTTCCAGACCTTTCAATACCTTGATGCTGTTCGAATCGTAGGATGCGTTCATGCAGTAACCATGTTCCGACGCCTTTAATCCGCCCGGTGTGGCGCCAAGAGGGCCGGGCTGGATGCAACCTTGCAATTATAGCAGGGGCGTCAAATGCCCTTGTTCCACGTGGAACGATTTTACAACCGAACGCCCCAGGACCCTGGGCAACTCAGTTCCTGTAATCAGCACCTGGGCCGGAGCGCTGCACAAGCTGTCCACCACGGCTGCCTGATGCTCTTGATCGAGCTCGGAGGCGAGATCGTCCAGACAGATGACCGGCCACTCTCCGCGATGCTGCGCGTCCAGCCACGCTTGGGCCAGCACGCAGATCAGTGCGGTCAGCTTCTCCTGCCCGCGGGACAGATGCTCGCGTTGGGGGGCGAGCTCAAAGGAAATCGACCAATCGGCTCGATGAGCGCCCGAGGTCGTATGCCCTCGCCCCTGATCGCGGCCTCGTTGGGCTGCGAGTACCTCTGCCAGGTCCACGCCCTCCGCCCAGCCAGGACGATAGCGAAGCTCGACCCTTCCCAATTCGGGCAAAAGCAGCGCAGCCTGTTTCTGAAGAAACGGCAAGAGCGCGTCCAGATACGCCCGGCGCCATTGATCGATGAGCGAGCCCGCACGGGCTAGCTCCCTCTCCCAAGGACCCAACAAATCCTCGTCGATCGCCGAATGGGCGCGAAGCAGACTATTCCTCTGTTTCAGCGCCCGCTGGTACCGCCGCCACGTCGACAAAAACTCCTGTTCCACGTGGAACACGCCCCAGTCCAGGAATCGCCGCCGCTCTTCCGCCGACCCGGCGATCAGCGCGTGCGAGCCCGGTTCGAAGCAGACCACGGCACACGCGCGAATCAACTCGCCAATCTGCACATCCTCTCCGTCAAGACGCGCGTTCCAGCGAACCCCTTCCCGACCTAAGCCAAGGCGATGAGTCTGCCCGTCATCATGTCGAACGGTTGAAAAAACGCTCAACCCTCCGGAGCCGCGTTGAATCAACGCATCGCGCGCACCGCTACGAAAAGAACGTCCGTGCGACAACAAAAACGCCGCCTCCAACACCGTCGTCTTACCCGCGCCGTTGGCGCCCACTAGCACGTTGAACCCGGCGGCCAGATCCAAAACGACATCCCCGATGCAGCGCAATCCCTGAAGGTGCAAACGCTCCAGCCTCATACCTGCTGCGTTTCCAAACAATAACGCCGGAGCTTGGGGCTCCGGCGCTGCAAAGGGACAAACCGCCTGATCAACCGCATGCGGACGGCAATCAGAGCCGCAACGGCATGATGACGTGACGAGACTGCTCGTTATCGTCTTCCTGCACCAGACAGCTGGACTGCGCATCGCGAAGGCTCAAACGCGCTTTCTCGCCGCGAAGCGCGCCGAGCGCATCCAGCAAATACCCCACGTTGAAGCCCACGGTGAGATCCGAAACGCCGGTCTCGGCCTCAACCTCCTCGACCGCTTCTTCCTGCTCGGGGTTGTGCGCGACGATACGAAGCTTGTTCGGCGAAAATTCCAGCTTTACGCCGCGATATTTTTCATTCGACAAGATTGCCGCGCGCTGCAAGGCGCCGCGAAGCACTTCGCGATCCAGCGTGGCCCGCTTATCGGCACCCAGGGGAATCACGGCTTCGTAATCGGGGAACCGACCGTCGATCAACTTCGAGGTAAACACCACGCCCCCGCGACGCACGCGCAAGTGGTTGCGCCCGAATTCCAACTCCACCGAACCGTCGCCGGACTCCAGCAATCCCACCAACTCATTCACGCCTTTGCGCGGAATGATGATCTGTCTCCTGGCGGCAACTTTGCTTTCCAAATGCGTTTCTTTCAGCGCAAGGCGATGGCCATCGGTAGCCACGCAACGCAACGCATGCTCTTGGAGATCCAGCAACATACCGTTGAGGTAGTAGCGAACGTCCTGATTCGCCATGGCGAACGACGTGCGCTCCATCAAGTCGCGCAACACTTCCTCGGGAAGGCTTACGCGCTCGACCAACTCGATTTCGTCGATGGTTGGAAACTCGGTAGCGGGTAGCGTCGCGAGCGTAAACCGGCTACGTCCCGCATTCAGCGCAACGCGATCGCCGTTTTGCTTCAGTTCGATCTTCGCACCGTCGGGCAGTGCGCGAACGATATCGAACAGCTTTCGCGCAGGAATGGTGGTTTCGCCATCAACCAGTTTGTCCGCCTCGGTAGCGGCGATCATCTCCACTTCCAAGTCGGTACCGGTGAAGGAAAGTTTTCCATCACTCACTTTGACTAGAAGATTGGCGAGCACGGGCAACGTCTGACGACGTTCCACGACACCGACAACCTGCTGCAAGGGTTTAAGCAGCGCTTCTCGTTGGATGCTGAATTGCATGTTTGTGCTTTCCCTATCCTGCAGTTCTGTTTTTAAAAGAAGAGTAGTGGTAGCAGCAGAGGCCGTGGATAACTTGAAAACTCGAATTTATTCTTTCAAAACAAAGGGTTAATTATGAGCCCTCTTGTGCCTGGATGCCTTGACGACTTGTGCATCGCCAGTGGATAAGTTTGGAGCATCGAAGCGTCTTCATATTATCCACAGGATACCCGCCCGGTTTTCAAGCGCTTATTCCATGAAAGTCCGTCAGCCGGTCAAGGTACGAATCAGCTGCTCCCAATCCTGACGCATACGCGTGTCCGTTTCGCACAGTTTGCGGATGGTGCGGCAAGCGTGCAGCACCGTCGTATGGTCGCGACCGCCGAAGGCCTCGCCGATCTCGGGCAGGCTGTGTTCGGTAAGTTCCTTGGACAACGCCATCGCCATCTGACGCGGCCTGGCGAGCGAACGCACGCGACGCTTGGACAACAAATCCTGCAGGCGCACGCCGAAGTATTCGGCGACGATCTTTTGAATGTTCGGCACCGTCGCCGCTTGCGCATGGGTCGCCAGCAGATCGCGCAAGGTCTCTTCCGCGAAATCGGTGGTGATCGGTTTGCCGTAGAAATTCGCACGCGCCGCGAGCGTGTTGAGCGCGCCTTCCAGATCGCGCACGTTGGAGCGAATGCGCTTGGCCAGCAGCATCGCAACGTTCTCGGTAACCGATACGCCTTTGTCGTGCGCCTTGGCCAGCAAGATCGCCGCGCGCGTTTCGAAATCCGGCGGCTCGATCGCCACCGACAAACCCCAGCCAAGACGCGATTTCAAGCGCGGTTCCAGCTTGTCCACTTCCTTGGGATAGCGATCGCACGTGAGAATGATCTGCTGCTTGGATTCGAACAGCGCGTTGAAGGTGTGGAAGAACTCTTCTTGCGTGGTGTCTTTGCCGGCGAAAAACTGGATATCGTCGATCAGCAGCGCGTCGACCGAGCGGAAGCGGCGCTTGAATTCGTCCATGCTCTTGGTGCGCAGCGCTTCGATCATGGAGCCGACGAACTGTTCCGAGCGCAGATACAGCACTTTGAAATTCGGATTGTGTTCGCGCATCAAATTGCCGGCGGCATGCATCAAATGCGTTTTGCCCAAACCGGTGCCGCCATAGAGCAACAACGGGTTGTAAGCGCGGCCGGGGTTCTGCGCCACTTGCATGGCCGCGGCCTTGCCCAGCTGGTTGGACTTGCCCTCGACGAAGGTCTCAAAGGTGTAGTGAGGGTCGAGGTTGTGGGTGAAATTCGCCGCCGCCGCTTCCGCCACGGCCGTTGCCAAGGGCTGCTTGGCCGTCGACGCGGGCGAACGGCTGACCCCGGCCGCTCCGCTGCTGGAGCCGACTTCGAGGCGCACGGGCATCCTGTGCCCGTTCAAAAGCGTAAGCACCGCTTCGATGCGGGGCAGGTAGCGGTCCCGAACAGCATCCAAGGTGTAGGGATTGGGCGCGTAAAGCTGCAGCCCGTCCGCGTCGTCGCGTGCCTGCAGCGGCATCAGCCACGTATGCAGATCCTCGGCGCTCAATTCACCTTCAAGACGCTCCAGACAGCGCCGCCACAAATCACTCATGGATACTTTTCAGCCACAGCAAGGGCGCTTTCGCGCAGGGTGGACCGGGAAGTCTAGCAGCACCTATGGGGCAACTATCCACACGGATATCCACAACTTGCCGCCACCGCGATATTTGACACGAACCGGCCCCGTTCCGCATAATCCCCAATCTTTTTCACCCATTTAACAGGAGGAAGCCATGAAGCGGACCTTCCAGCCCAGCAAGCTCAAGCGCGCCCGCACGCACGGCTTTCGTGCTCGTATGGCCACGGCCGATGGTCGCAAAGTGCTCAATGCACGTCGCGCCAAGGGCCGTAAGCGCCTGATCCCGTAAGCGCCTGCGCTTATGGGCACCGCCGGCCTGCCGCGCGAGGCGCGGATTCGCCGAGCCGGTGACTTTGCCGTCTTGCGTCAAGACAGCGGCCGCCTCGGTGGCCGCTGTTTTTCTGTGCGCTATCGCCAGAACGACGTCGGGCAGGCTCGCCTGGGCTTGGCCATCTCCAAACGGGTTTCCAAACTTGCTGTGGACCGCAATCGCCTCAAGCGGCTCGTGCGTGAGTCATTTCGACGCGCCCGGCATCGGCTTCCGCCGGTGGATCTGATGGTTATGGCCCGCGAACAGGCCTGCGACGTGCCCGGACCGGCGCTATTAGCCGAGCTCGACGCGCTATGGCGCAAATTGCCGCCGTTGAAGCGCGAGGGCGACACCTCCACAATGGTCCGCTGACTTTCCTCTTTTCCATCCTCCGGCCCGCCATGGCAGGGCCTTCTTCCGGATCGCTACGCGATGAATCAAACGCGCACCTTCCTTCTCTTTGCCCTGCTGGCCGTCGCGTATCTGTTGTGGACGCAGTGGGAACAAGACTACGGTCCTCATCCGCCCGCACCCACCACCACCTCAAGCACGGCCGAAAGCGGCAATGCCGCGCCGGGTGCCGGGCCGGCGATCGCGAACGGCGCGGCCGGTGAAGCAGGTACGGCCGAACTCGTCACCGTCACCACCGACGTACTGCGTCTGACCATCGATACGCGCGGCGGCAGCATCGTTCGCTCGGAGTTGTTGAAGTATCCGGTCACGCCGCGCACCAAGAAGGACCCGGATCCGGCGTCGATCCGCTTGCTCGATGACGGCAGCGTCGACTATTTCGCTGCGCAAAGCGGCTTGGTGAGTGCCGATGGCGCGGCACCGGATCATCGCGCGATCTTCCAGAGCGCGCAGACCAGCTACGCGCTGGCCGATGGCCAGGAGGCGTTGAACGTCGATCTCACCTGGGCCGATGCGTCCGGCGTGAAAGTCGTCAAGCGCTACACCCTGCATCGCGGCAGCTATGTGATCGACCTCGATCAGCAAATCGACAACGGCAGCAGCAAAAGCTGGGACGGCAACGCCTATCGCCAATTCCTGCGCGTCAACCGCCCGGAACCGGTGTACAGCAACTTCCTGCAACGCATGTCCGATCAGTCGCGCTACGGATTTTTCGGCGCCGCGTGGTACAGCCCCGACCAGAAATTCAACAAGCTTCCTTTCGACAAGTACGAGAAGGATGCGCTGCAAAAACAGGCCACCGGCGGTTGGGTGGCGATGATGCAGCAATATTTCCTCGGCGCGTGGATTCCACCGGCGAACGAAGCCGATACGTTCTCCACCGCGACGGTCAACGAAGAACACGGTGCTCCGCGCTATGTGATCCGCAGCGTCGGCCCCCAAATCAGCGTCGCGCCCGGCCAACAAGCCAGCAGCAAGGCACAGCTGTATATCGGCCCCAAATTGCCCGACCAGCTGGCCACCGTCGCCCCGGGCCTGGATCTCACCATCGACTACGGCTGGCTGAAAATCTTCGCCGAGCCGCTGCACTGGATTCTGGCGCAGTTCGACAAGCTCACCGGCAATTGGGGCGTGTCGATCATCCTGCTGGTGCTGCTGATCAATCTGGCGACGTTCAAATTCACCAACGCGCAGTTCGCCTCGTCCAACAAGATGCGCAAACTGAAACCGCGCATCGACGCGCTGAAAGAGCGTTATGGCGACGATCGCCAAAAGATGCAGCAGGCAATGATGGAGCTGTACAAGAAGGAAAAAGTGAACCCCGCCGCCGGCTGCTTGCCGCTGCTGATCACCATTCCGATCTTCTACGGCCTGTATTACGTGCTGCGCGATAGCGTGGAGCTGCGTCAGGCGCCGTTTTTCGGCTGGATTCACGACTTGTCGGCCGCCGATCCGTATTTTGTGTTGCCGGTGCTCTACACCATCGTGATGTTGGTGCAGCAATGGTTGATGCCGGTGCAGCCGGGCATGGATCCGGCGCAACAGAAGATGATGAAGTTCATGCCGTTGATGTTCGCGGTGATCTTCCTGTTCTTCCCATCCGGCTTGGTGCTCTATTACGTCGTCAACGGGTTGTGCCGACTCTTGCAACAATGGTGGATGATGCGCCGCGCCGACGCCGAGCCGGCCAAGGCAGCCGCCTGATTGTCCTCGCGCGGGCGGCCACGTGCCGCCCGCTGCGGTTATGCTGATGCGCCATGGCCGCACCTTTTCCTCATGACGACAATGACACCATCGCTGCGATCGCCAGCGCGCCTGGCGCCGCGGGCATCGGGGTGGTGCGCGTATCGGGTGCCCATGCGCCGGCCATCGCGCAAGCGTTTCTCGGCAAAGCGCCGAGGGTGCGTCATGCGCATTTCGCCGCTTTTCGCGATGCCGCCGATCGGCTGATCGATCGCGGTCTTCTGCTGTATTTCCCTGCCCCGGCGTCCTATACCGGCGAACACGTGCTGGAGTTGCAAGGCCACGGCAGCACCGTATTGCTCGATACGCTGTTGCGTCGCGTATGCGAACTCGGCGCCCGTTTGGCGCGCCCCGGCGAATTTACGGAGCGGGCGTTCCTAAACGGCAAACTCGATCTGACTCAAGCCGAAGCGGTTGCCGATCTGATCGCCGCGCGATCGCAAGCGGGCGCGCGCGCCGCCTTGCAATCGTTGGAAGGTGTGTTCTCACGTAAAGTGGAAGCCTTGCTGCAAGCTTTGATTCTGCTGCGCGTCCATATCGAAGCCGCGATCGACTTTCCGGAAGAAGAAATCGATTTCCTGGCCGACCCCGCCATCGCGCAAAAGCTGCACGCACTGCGATCGCAATTGGCCGACCTACTGCACGAAGCGCAACGCGGCGTGCGGCTCAACGACGGATTGCGCGTTGCCATTGTCGGCCGGCCCAATGCCGGCAAATCGAGTTTGCTCAACGCCATGGCAGGCAGCGAACGGGCCATCGTCACCGATATTGCTGGCACCACGCGCGATGTTTTGCGCGAAAGCATTTCGCTCGATGGCATCGCATTGGAACTGGCCGATACGGCAGGTTTGCGCGACACGCACGACCCGGTGGAACGCGAAGGCGTACGCCGCGCGCATGGCGAACGCGAACGTGCCGATGTGGTTCTGCTGGTGACCGATGTGCAGCACGCAAAAGACGATCTCGCCTGGCTAGTTGATCTGCCCGCCCATGTCGAACGCATGGTGATCGTCAACAAGATCGATCTCGACGCCATGCAGCCATACACGGAAGAACGTGACGGCGCACGCTGGTTGTGGCTCTCCGTCAAAACCGGGCAAGGCCTCGATACCTTGCGTGAGCATCTGAAACGACTGGCGGGCGCCGGCAGCGGCGAAGGTGCGTTCAGCGCACGTCGCCGCCACGTGTTGGCGCTCGAACGCGTTAGCGATCATCTGGATCGCACCGCGCACGTACTCGCCGCCACGCACGCCGGCGAACTCGCCGCCGAAGAACTTCGCCAGGCGCAGCATGCACTCGGCGAAATCACCGGCACCTACTCCAGCGACGACCTGTTAGGCGCTATTTTCAGTTCGTTCTGCATCGGCAAATAATCACGCGCGCTGTCGCGCCAGCAACGCTTCCACTTCTGCCGGATGCGGCATGCCGCCGCGCGCACCCAGACGCGTCACCGATAACGCTGCTGCCGCGCATGCTTTACGCACGGCGATAGGCAGGCCTTCGTGCAGATACACCGCAAAAGCGGCGTTGAAGGTGTCGCCCGCACCGGTGCTGTCCACGGCTTCCACGTCGAACCCGGCTTGATGTTGGGGCTCGCCCTCTTCCCGAAACCATGCGCCTTCGGCCCCATGCGTCAATACGACCGGGCATGGCGCGCGTTGAATCAGGCTGCGGAAATCCTCCGATGCATCGGCGCCAAGCAGCGTGGCCAATTCGTGTTGATTGGGCGTGATGTAGCGCGCCAGACGCAACCACTCGATGGGGAGCGGTTGCGCGGGAGCGGGATTGAGGATCACCGGTGCGCGGTACCCGTGCGCGATGCGCAGCGTGGCTTCCACGGTCTGGAGGGGAATTTCCATTTGCACCAGCACGGCGTCGGCGTTGGCGATGATCGATTGCGCCTTGGCGATATGCGCAGGCGTCAGTTGCGCATTGGCGCCTGGAACCACCACGATTTCGTTTTCGCCTTTGGACACCGTGATGGACGCGGTGCCGCTGCTGCCTTCCACGCAGGCAATGTGTTCGACGCTGACACCTTCTTTGGCCAGTCCATTGCGTAACGGTGCTCCGAATGCATCGTCGCCGACCGCAGCGATCATATGCACTTGTGCGCCCAGGCGTGCGGCGGCCACGGCTTGATTGCCGCCTTTGCCGCCGTGCACACTGAGAAAACGCTCGCCGATCAGGGTTTCGCCCGGCGCGGGGAAACGCGGCGCTACCGTTACAAGATCCATGTTGATGCTGCCGACCACAACAAGGCGGGTCATAAACGCTCTCGCAAAGCAAACGATGAGCAAGAGCGTAAACGCATGAGCGCGTCGGCGGTAGCACGTGTATCGATACGTACCGGTCGCGCCGGTACGTATCGATGGGTTTTTCAGTGGCTGTCGTTGTCCGTACCGCTGTCCGAGCTGCTCGATGCATTCGGATTGCCGCGCGCATTCTGCCGGCGATTCTTCATGTTCTGCTTCATGGTCGCGTATTGCGACTGTTGATCAGGCGTGAGGACGGCGTTGATCTGCGTATCCGTGTCCTGTTGGATCGAACGCATTTTGGCGCGGCGATCCTGCGGCGAAAGCGAGCTGTCGCTACGCGCCGCGGTGAGCTGTTGCTGACGATTCTCAAGGATCGAGCTGATCTTGGATGACTGGTCGTCGCTCAGGCCCAGACGCTTGGCAAGTCGTGCGGCTTGCTTTTGCGGATCCGGTACGCGGTGTTGCATCGCGGCCGGCGGGGTATTTTGCGAACCGGCGGCATTGCTGTCCTGGGCAAAGCTGGCGGGCACGAACGTCGCGGCGCTAAGCGCCAGGCCGAGCAGGGCGAAACGCGAGGCGATGGTATTCATGGGTCTCTCCGAGTCTCCGGGTTGCGGCCATCCGACGAGGGCCGGTCATCGGAGAAACGAAGCAGCCGACGGGTCGTTTACCTCAAGACGGATTTGTCTTCACCTCCACGCGGACGGGCCTTGCCTTTCGCGACCTTGAAAGCACGCGAAGCGGCCCCGACGCTGGTAGCTTTCCGCCCTGGAGCCGACCATGATCGAGCTGCACTATTGGCGTACACCGAATGGTCACAAGATCACCATGTTTCTCGAAGAAACGGGTTTGGCCTACACCATCACGCCCGTAAACATCGGCAAGGGCGACCAATTCGAACCTGCGTTCCTCCAGATATCGCCGAACAACCGCATGCCGGCTATCGTCGACACCAGGCCCGCGGACGGCGGCGAACCGATCAGCGTGTTCGAGTCGGGTGCGATCTTGCAGTATCTGGCTGAAAAGACCGGACGCTTTCTCCCCAACGATCTGCGTGGCCGAACCACCGTGATGCAATGGCTGTTCTGGCAGGTGGGCGGTCTTGGTCCGATGCTGGGGCAGAACCATCATTTCAATCGCTACGCGCCGGAAAAGATTCCTTACGCGATCGATCGCTACGTGCGCGAAACGCGGCGCTTGTATGGGGTGCTCGACCGGCGTCTGGAAGGGCGCGACTTCATCGCCGGCAAGGCATACAGCATCGCCGATATGGCGGCTTACCCGTGGACGGTGTCGCATGAAAATCAGGGCATCGACCTCGACGATTTTCCGAATGTGAAGCGCTGGTTCGAGCGTATTGGCGATCGCGAGGCGACACGCAAGGCCTACGCCATCGCCGATACCATTGAAGGACGAGTCGATCTGCGCACGGACGAAGAGGCGCGACGTCACTTGTTCGGGCGTTAGTGTTGAAGCGTTAGCGATACGCCAAAAGCGAAGCCCGCCGATAGGCGGGCTTTGCTATGCCGACTGTTTCAGTGCGCTTGGCCTACGCCCGAATCGCCCTGCACGAGCGGCGGTGGCGCGCCTGCCACGGCCAGCAAGGACTGCGCGTAGCCGTCTTCCATCGTCACCGTGGACACTTCGTCCCACGCGAAGAAGGAAGGTTCGCGCAGCCACTCCGCGTCCGGCGTGATTTCCTGCAGATTGAAACCGTCTTCCTCGACGCTGATCAGGCGGCCGATGTAGCAGACCTCCGATTCGTCCTCGCTATCCACATGCACGCCGATCACCGGTGCTGTGGCGCTGGCCGACTGCACCACCTCGCGGATGGAGTCCAACGGGAAACTGGGCGGGAGACGCGGCACCAGGTTCTTCAGCGTCAACGCCTTCTCCATGAAGTTCGCATGCTTGTCCGGCGTTTCGAGCTCGGTG
>DATJMR010000230.1:0-3042 GCA_035508595.1 Dyella sp. | reverse complement strand
GGCACCGTCGCGACCAGGAACATCCAGCGCCAGGCTTCCAATCCAAACCAGAGTTTTTGCGCCGCACCGCCTGCGGTGCTCGCCAGCCATGCATCGCTCAACAAAGCGACAAAGATGCCGAGCACGATGGCCAATTGCTGCATCGAACCCAGCCGTCCACGCACATTCGCCGGAGATACTTCGGCGATATAGGCCGGCGCAATCACCGAGGCCATGCCCACCCCGATGCCGCCGACCACGCGCCAAAACATCAAATCCCACACGCCGTGCACAAGGCCCGAACCCAGCGCGCTCATCACCAGAAACAAGGCGGCAACCTGCATGGTGCGCACACGCCCCAGACGATCCGCCAGAGGGCCGGCATACCATGCGCCAAGCGCCGAGCCGAGCAAGGCGCACGACACTGCAAAACCGATTTGCCCGGCGCCCAGACCAAATCCGTGTCGCACTGCGTCAACCGCGCCATTGATCACGGCCGTATCGAAACCGAACAGGAATCCGCCGATCGCCGCCGCCGCGGCAATGAGCACGACTCTCGCCGTGGTGCGTGCTTCTTCCCCTTGGTTTGCGCTTTTATCTGTATTCGTATGAATGTGCATCGTAATCATGCTCCCCGCATGATGGTTTCAAGTCGTGGACGATTCTGCGTATCGCCCCCTCTCCTTGTCCGCCTGAATACGTATGCAGAACCGTTTCAGCGGCCCGCGCCGGTGAAACTATCATGCTCGGCGGCTCCCGGCTTAGACGCATGGGTGGATTGGCGTTCAAAGAAACGCCTAATCTCCCCGATATCCCGCGTGCGCGGCATCGGCGGCAGGCTGTTGAGAAACAGCTTGCCATAACCCTTGGTGGTAAGACGCGGATCGCATAGCACCAGCACGCCGCGATCGTGCACATCCCTGATCAGCCGACCCGCGCCTTGCTTGAGCGCAATGACCGCCGACGGAACCTGCCACCCCATGAAAGGGTTGATGCCCGACTGCTCAAGCGCCTCCAGGCGTGCCTGCAACACGGGATCGTCCGGCGCCGCAAACGGCAGCTTGTCGATCATGACCACCGACAGCGCTTCGCCGGCCACGTCGACGCCTTCCCAAAAACTGGCCGCACCGAGCAACACGCCGTGGCCGCTGGAACGAAAGTCTTCCAGCAGCTGATGGCGCGGCGCAGTGCCTTGCACAAACAAAGGCCACGGCACGCGATTTGCGAGCACATCGGCCGCACGGCGCAGGGCGCGATGCGAGGTGAACAACAAAAACGCACGCCCGTTGGAAGCCTCCAGCACAGGCATCACCGCATCGATCACGCGATCGGTGTAGTCGCGTGCGGCGGGATCGGGCAATCCATCGGGCATGTAGCACACCGCCTGTTGCGCGTAGTCGAAAGGACTGTCCAGGCTCAACGTCTGCGGGTCGTCCAAGCCAAGCTGACGCGCGAAATGATCGAACTGCCCTGCAACCGAAAGCGTCGCCGAGGTGTGGATCCATGCCGCATGCGTGCGTTCGCGCATGGCCCGCAGGGGCGCCGCCAGATCCAGCGGTGTGGCGTGCAACGCAAACCCGCGCGGAAACAATTCGTACCAGCGCACGTCTTGTTCGGAATGTTCTTCGATGATGCGGTCGAGGCGCTCGGTCAGGTTTGCGGCACGTTCGTGCACATTCATGAAACCGCGCGAACGTTCGGCCTGCGAAGCCAGCACATCCGTCAACGCCGCGAGCAATGCGGCCAGATCGCGCAGCCCCGCGTGCACGCCGTCGCGTTGCAGCAGTTCGTGAAACGAACCGCGTGGCGGCAACGGATCAAGCGTCAAGCGAAGTTTGCGTACGGTTTCCTGCAAGGCCTCAACCGGTTCGAGCAGCAAGCCGATCGCACCGGTGATGCCGTCGCACTCCGCCAGCGCGTCCTGCGCCAGCTCGGTGAGCTGTCGCGCGCTCAGGCTTTGCGAAAAAAATTGCCCGGCCAACTCGGGAATCTGATGCGCTTCGTCCAGAATGAAGGCCTGCGCGCCAGGAAGAATGTCGCCGAAACCTTCCTGCTTCAATGCCAGGTCGGCAAACAGCAGGTGATGATTGACCACGACCAGATCGGCTTCCTGCGCCTCGCGTCGTGCCGTCACGACATGGCAATCGTCGTAGAACGGACATTCCACGCCAAGGCAGTTCTCCGGCGTAGAGGTGACACGCAACCATAACGGCGAATCTTCCGGCACTTCGGCCAGTTCCATGCGATCGCCGCGGCGCGTGCGCGCCGACCATGCGCGAATCGCCGCCAGATGTTCGGCCTGGGTGCGATCGAAACTCGCACCTTCGCGCACGGTCTGGTCGAGTCGATACAGGCACAGATAGTTGGCGCGACCTTTCAGCAATGCCGTCTTCAATCGTGCGCCGAGCACGGAGCGGACCTTGGGCAGGTCGCGAAAGAACAACTGGTCCTGCAGCGCCTTGGTGCCGGTCGACACGATGATTCGCTCGCCGGACAGCATAGCAGGCACGAGATAGGCGTAGGTTTTCCCCGTGCCCGTACCGGCTTCGGCGATCAGCGTTTCGCATTCGGCGATGGCGTGCTGCACTGCGCGCGCCATCTCCTGCTGCGCCGGACGGGGGGCAAAGTTCGGCAACTCGCGGGCAAACGGGCCGTCGGCGCCAAGCAACGCGCCGATGTCATCGTGGTCGGTCATACCGGCAGTATCGCGCAGCATCGGCGTGCGGGGAACGGGTGTAACCTTCCGAACGCAGACGCGAATAGCTGCGGAAGTGCGCCGTCACACCACCGCCACGAGGAGCAAAGCCATGAACGTCGAACTGCAAATGCTTATCTGGAGCATCGCGCTGGGCCTGGTGCAAGTCGCCATCGCCGCCACCGGCATGCTGGGTCAACGCGGATTGGGTTTCGCCGCCAGCCCGCGCGACGACGGAGGCACCCTGGTGGGCGTTGCCGGCAGGCTGGAGCGTGCCCGGGCCAATTTCATGGAAACGTTCGCGATGTTTGCCGCAGTCGTGCTAGCCGGCTACGTATTGCAACGTCATACCGCGACCACCGCGCTCG
>DATJMR010000229.1:0-5074 GCA_035508595.1 Dyella sp. | reverse complement strand
GATCTCACCCAAGGCACCGGACGCTGCAATTGCTCGATCTGCAGCAAAGCGCGGCAGTGGGGCGTGATCGTGAAGCCCGATGCGTTCCGTCTGGTCCAGGGCGAAAGCGATCTATCCGATTACCAGTTCGGCAGTCAGAGCATGCATCACCTGTTCTGCACGCATTGCGGCGTGAGGCCATTCGGCAAAGGCCACCTGGATGTCTTGGGCGGCGATTTCTATTTCGTCAACGTGCATTGTCTGGACGATGTCGAGCCGAGCGAATTGATCGACGCACCGCTGCATTTTTCCGACGGACGCAACAACAACTGGCAGAACGCGCCGGCTGAAACGCGTCATCTTTGATTCCCTGGTATGAACCCGTTTGGGAGGTAAGCGCCATGAACCGGAAAGTGGTTTTCTATCATGCACCGAACAGTCGCTCCGGCGGCACGCATGCGTTGCTCGAAGAGCTTGGCGCGGATTACGAATTGCATCTGGTTAACCTCAAAAGCGGCGAACAACGCCAGCCGGCTTATCGCGCCGTCAATCCCATGGGCAAGGTGCCGGCGATTCGTCACGGCGATGCGCTGATTACCGAACAGCCGGCGGTCTTCCTTTATTTGGCCGACCTGTACGCAGACGTCGGACTGGCTCCCGCCATCGACGATCCGCTGCGCGGCCCGTACCTGCGTTGGATGGTCTACTACGGCTCGTCGTTCGAACCGGCGCTGGTCGACCGATCGCTGAAACGCGAACCGGCGCCCCCTTCCACCTCGCCGTACGGCACGTGGGACGATGTGTTGAACACTTTGCACGCGCAGCTCGCGAAAGGACCATACCTGCTCGGCGAACGCTTCACGGCGGTGGACATATTGTGGGGTGGCGCATTGCATTGGACGACCATGTTCAACCTGGTGCCGGAAACGACGGACATTCGCGCCTATATCGATCGCGTGATCGCGCGTCCCGCCATGCAACGCGCCGCGGCCAAGGATGCCGAGTTTGCCGCGCAGCAGGCCGCATGACCTAAACCGCCGGACCGATCACCATGCGGACATCGAACTTGCACAAGGCTGTCTTGCGATCTGCGACAGCCAGGCATGACTTGCGAGGCTGGTCTGCCGGGCAAAGCTGGGCGATCATGCGCGAATGCGTCGCGCCGATCGACTCTTTCTCATCATCAACGCCCTGCGCGGTCGACGTACCGCGCTGCAGGCGCGTCAGCTCGCGGAAACGCTGGGCGTTTCGCTGCGCACGGTCTACCGCGACGTGGCGGATCTGCAGCTTTCCGGCGTACCCATCGAAGGCGAAGCCGGCGTGGGCTACGTGCTGCGCAAGGGCTCGGATATTCCGCCGCTGATGTTTACCGCCGAGGAGCTCGAGTCGCTGGTGGTCGGTACGCGCTTCGTTCGCGCGTTTGCCGGCGAGAAACTGGCGGCCGGCGCCCAAGCGGCGCTGATGAAGATCGAAGCGGTGTTGCCGCCGGAGTTGCGCGAGCGCTCCTCGCGCACGCGCATCTACGCGCCGATCTGGCGCGATGAGGAATCCACCGCGTTCGCCGCGCGCATCGATCAACTGCACAGCGCCATCGAAACGCAAAAAGTATTGCGGCTCTCCTACCGCGACGAAGTAGGACACGCCAGCGAACGCGAGGTGGAACCCTTGTGCCTGGCGTTTTGGGGCGGCAAGTGGACCTTGGGAACCTGGTGCCGATTGCGCCAGGATTTCCGCAATTTCCGGCCGGACCGCATCGAACGTCTGGATGAAACAGCCGAGATATTCACCAGCGCACCCGATCGCAATCTGGCGTCTTACTTGCAGGCCATGCGCGGCTACTACTCCGGGCTGGAATAGCCGTCGCGATCTCGCCCCTCACCGACTCTTCCGCTACCCTGGCCAAGGGATGCTTTGTTCATTCTTCGTGGGCGGTACCGGCTCTAGCCGTCCGCATGCCTTCGGGCCTTCTGGACGCCATGCCGCCCACGAAGAATGAATCAGAGCACCCCTAATCCAGAGCTACCGCAGGAGTAAGGTCATGTCGTCAGACGTTCGTCATCCTCTGCTGTCGATTGCACCGGGCAAACTGCGTCCCACGCAAATGACGGTGGGCAAGGCAGAAGTCGCGGAAAAGCGCGCCGACTGGGAAAAACTCGGCAAAAAAAGGCGCAAAGAGCTTCTGGCCGCGCACTGGTTTCCCGGTGTGCTGGGGCCGAAGCAGCAAGTGTTTATCGTCGATCACCACCACCTGGGTCTTGCCCTGCTTGAAGAAGACGTAAAGACCGTTCCCGTGATGATCCAGCGCGATTTCTCATGGCTGGAGCCGGATGTTTTCTGGCGCACGATGGAGTTCAACCGTTGGGCGCACCCTTACGACGAACACGGCCAACGGCAGAGTTACGCGGCGATTCCTCGCAATTTGAACGATCTGGCGGACGATCCCTATCGCACCTTGGCGGCGCGCGTGCGCATGGCGGGCGGTTACTCCAAAGACGCCACACCGTATTCGGAATTTTTGTGGGCGGAGTTCTATCGTCGCCGTATGAAGCTCAAGGGCACCCGCGTTACGCCCAAGCAATTGCAGGAAGCATTGATGTTCGCGCACTCGCACGATACGGCTTATCTACCGGGTTGGAGCGGACAGATCCAATGAGCGACCCCGCCGTTTCGTCGACGCGCATCGCCGATGTGCTGGCGGGTTTGGCGATTGCGGGATTGCTGCTGCCGGAGGCTGTTGCGTATTCGGGCATTGCGGGCATGCCTCCTCAGGCAGGCGTGGTGGCGTTGTTTGTCGGTCTGATTTGCTACGGACTGTTGGGTAACAGCCGCTTCGCCATCGTGTCCTCGACATCGTCCTCCGCTGCGGTGCTGGCCGCCGGAACGCTATTGCTGGCGGGTGGTGCGGTAAGTCGTACGGCGGTTGCGGCAACGCTGGTGTTGTTGGGAGGCGCCTGCTTTCTGGTGGCAGGCATCGCGCGATTGGGCGGACTATCCCATCTCATCGCGCGCCCGGTGTTGCGCGGCTACACCTTTGGTTTGGCGATCGTGATCGCGCTCAAACAGCTTCCGCATTTGGGTGGCTGGCCGGACCTGCACGGCGATTTCGTACCGCTGCTGCTGGCGGATCTGATGCGCACGTCCGGGCAGGTTCATGCGATCACGCTTTGCGCGGGCTTGCTTGCGCTGCTGTTGCTGTTTGCCTGCGAGCGCGTGCGTCGGTTGCCAGGCAGTTTGCTGGTGATCGCACTTGGGGTGATCGCTTCGGATTGGCTGGCGGCGCACGGCGTGCCACTAACGGGCGCGATCCACCTGCAGATGGCTATCGGCATGCCGGCATGGCCAGCGAGCGGTCAGTGGCTGCCGAGCGTGGAGATGGGCGCGGCGTTGTTGCTGATTTTGTACGCCGAGTCGTACAGCTCCATTCGCGGCTTTGCGCTCAAGCACAACGATACCGTGTCGCCCAATCGCGACTTGCTTGTGCTTGGCGTTGCCAATGTGCTGAGCGGTCTATGCCAGGGCATGCCGGTGGGTGCGGGCTACTCGGGCACCTCCGCGAATGAGGCCGCCGGCGCGCAGTCGCGCCTGTCGGGTTTGGTGGCGGCATTCACCGTGCTGCTGATGGTGCTGCTGTTGTTGCGCTGGATCGAACGCATTCCGTTGACGGTGCTGGCCGCGATCGTGATTCATGCGGTGAGCAAGTCGTGGCGCGTATCGGTATTTCGGCCTTATCTGCAATGGAAACGAGATCGGTTGCTCGCGCTCGCCGCGGTGGTGGCGGTGTTGTCGCTGGGTATCTTGAACGGCCTGCTGGTTGCTATCGCGTTCAGCCTGATCTTGTTGCTGCGTCAGCTCGCCTCGACGCGATTGAGCGTGCTCGGCCGTCTCGCGGACGGCCACGACTTTGTCGATATCGCGCAGCATCCGGGTGCGGTGCAGCCGCCGGGCATCCTTATTTTGCGCCCGGAAGAGCCGCTGTTTTTTGCCAATGCGGAATCGGTGATGACACTGGCGCGCGCGCAAGCCGAACAACGAGGAGACTTAAAGCAGGTGATTCTCAGCCTGGAAGCATCGTCCGACCTGGACAGCACGGCACTCGAATCGCTCAGCGATTTCTCGTTTTGGCTGCAATCGCGCCATGTAAGCCTGCGCGTGGCGCGCTTGCGCGACGAAACGCGCGCGCTTCTGCTGCGTGCCGCCCTGCCTCAGCTTTCGCCACAGGCACTCAACAACTGGAGCGTGGAAGATGCGGTGTCGGCATCGACGAGCGCGACGAACACCACGGGGAATCTCACAGAGTGAAACACGCAACACGTATCGCATGCATGGCGGCAGGTTTGTTGCTGACGTTACCGGTTTTCGCGCAGCAAAATGCGGATGCGCGCTTCCGGCAGATCTACGAGAAAGAATGGGCGTGGCGCACCGGACAAGCGGGCGTCAGCGCGTCGGGCGAATCGCAGCCCAACAACGGCCGTCTTGATCAGGTCGATGCGAAACGCCAGCAGGAGCGTTTGGATTACTGGCAGAAAGTGATGAGCCAGCTCGATGCCGTCGATCCCAAGCAGTTGTCACCCGCCGAACAAGTGAACTACGCGGTGTATCGCGAACAAATCCGCAACTTCGTCGCCGATCAGACCTTCAGGCAATGGCAAATGCCGTTCAACAGCGATTCGGCATTCTGGAGCGAGCTGTACGACGATCTGGGCGGCGATTCGCTGCGCACCGAAACCGACTATCGCCGATACGTGGATCGCCTGGGTCAGGTGCCGGCATACTTCGATCAGGAAATCGCCAACATGCGTGCTGGCCTGAAGCGCGGCTTCAGCGTACCGCGTGCAGTACTGAACGGACGCGATGTTTCCATCGCTTCGGTTGCCGACGTCAAAGATCCCACGCGGACTGCGTTTTACGCGCCGCTGCAACACATGCCGTCGACCATTCCGGCGCTAACGGCGGCGGCCATTCAAGCCGATGCGCGTGCGAAAATCAGCGGCGCCGTGATTCCCGCATACGGCAAACTGCTCGCGTTCTTCCACAACGAGTACGTGCCGCACGCGCGCACGACATTGGCGGCCGAAGCCCTGCCCGACGGCAAGAA
>DATJMR010000228.1:0-9610 GCA_035508595.1 Dyella sp. | reverse complement strand
GAATCCGGGGATGCGGACCGAATGCGCGTGATGAAGAATGTTTAGCATGACGATACCCAGAGAGTGAGGACAGTGGAGCGCTGAAGGTCTTGCGCCTGGTGAACAGCTTGGTCCCGACTCGTAACCTGGAAATGTCCTTGGGCGCCGACTTTGTAACAACCTGTTACAGCGCCCAGGCGGCTGTTCTTATTGGGAAAATAGGCGCGGTTTGCGGCGAGGCACACCGTGCCGGGGCCGATGGCGGCAGCATCCGGATGCACCTTCGACATAGCCGCCTGTATCGCGGTTGGCGGGTGGCGGCATAATGGCCGCGCCGTCACACTGACGAGGAGACGATGTCCGTGAACGAGCGCCCTCCGCGCGTCATCGTGCTCGACGATGATGCTGAATTGCGTAACATGCTGCGCCGCTACCTCACCGATAACGGTTTTCAGGTTCAGGCCATCGATAGCGCCGAGCAGCTCGATCGCCTTTTGCAGCGCGAGCCGTTCGATGCGTTGGTGTTGGACTTGATGATGCCGGGCGAAGACGGCCTTTCGATTTGCCGCCGCCTGCGCGCGAGCGGGCAAACCATTCCCATTCTTATGCTGACCGCGCGCGGCGACTCCGTCGATCGCATTATCGGTTTGGAAATGGGCGCGGACGATTACCTGCCCAAAACATCCGAGCCGCGCGAGCTGGTTGCACGATTGAATGCGATGCGCCGCCGCCAGCACATGCTGCACAGCACGCAGGTGTGGGGCAACGACGAGGTCACCGAATTCGGCCCGTTCACGCTCAATATTTCGCGCATGGAATTGCAGCGCGATGGCACGGCCATTCCGCTTACCAATATGGAATTTCAGTTGCTGCGCGTTTTTGCGGCCAATCCGCGCCGCCCGATGAGCCGCGATCATTTGCAGGACAAAGTAAAAGGCCGCGATCACGAAGCGATGGATCGCAGCCTGGACGTACAGATCTCGCGACTGCGACGCAAGATCGAAGACGATCCGACCGAACCGCGTTACCTTCGCACGGTGTGGGGCGTCGGCTATATGTTTACGCCGGACGGTGGCCATGCTTAAGCCGCGCTTGTGGCCGCGCTCGCTGTTCGGCCGAAATCTGCTGTTGCTGCTGGCACTGATCGCGATCGCGCAGATGTCCACGATTGCGCTCTATTTATTGCTGCAGCGCCCGCGTGTCATGGAGGTGGCGCAATTGGTCGCCACTCAGGTGAACATACTCGACGCGGCGCTTTCACAAGTCCACGCGACAGATCGCGACGCTTATGTGGCCCGGTTGAACCGGGTCGGCCCGCTCACCGCGCAGCTCACCGAACCATCCTCCGACGGAATGGAATTCGGCACGCCGTTGGGGCGGTTGTTTATTCGCGAAGTGCGGCAAAACCTTGCCAAGGGTATCGACCTGCGCGTGACCACTACCCCCCATTTGGCGGTGTGGGTTCACATCGATATCAGCGGCCAGCGTTATTGGATCAAGCTGCCTGTCAACGAGTTGCTTCCCTATCGCTGGCTCACGTCGGCGCTGGTGCTGTGGTGTTGTTTGGCGCTTTCCGCCGCGCTTGGCGCATTGCTGATTCAGCGGCGCATCAATCGTCCCTTGCGCGATCTCGCTCATGCCGCGCAGAACTTGGGAGCTGGCGGCCGTGCCGAGCGTCTTCCGACCTACCATGCCTCGGAGCTTGCGATCGTGGCGAAACAGTTCAACGCCATGATGGACAATCTGGAAGAAATGGAAGCCAGCCGCACGGTGATGCTCGCCGGCATTTCGCACGATATCCGGTCGCCGCTGGCCAAGTTGCGGCTGATGCTGGCGATCGACAAGCACGCGCGCGATCTACCGGTGGGGCAATACATCGATCAGATCGACGCCATCATCGGCCAATTCATCGACTTCGGCCGTGTGGGCAGCGACGAGCCCATGGTCGACGGCGATTTGAATACTCTGGTGGAGCAGCTTGCCCCCGAATTTGCCGAACGCGGCCACGCGTTTGCATTGCATCTCGATCCGCTGCCGGCTTGGCCATTCAGGCCGATCGCGATGATGCGGGTGGTGCACAACCTGATGGAGAACGCCGTGAAATACGGCGGCGTTGGCCTGGAGATACGCACGTATAGGGAGCACGACACAATTGTGCTGTCGGTGCTCGACCGTGGCCCCGGCCTTAAAGAAGGCGATGAGACACGCTTGTTGCAGCCGTTTACGCGCGGCGATATCGGACGCTCCAACGTCAGCGGATCGGGGCTGGGACTGGCCATTGTCGATCGCGTTGCGCGTTTGCATGGCGGCCGCCTGCAATTGATACGCCGGCAACCGAACGGCCTGGAAGCGCGCGTGGTGGTGTCGCTCGCCGCCTCGACGGCAGACGCGCCTTCACCGGCGTTGTCATAACCTGAAACATTTGGGCCGGCGCAAGCAATATCCGCCCAACATCTCGCACTTAGCATGTTCTTCGTCGGCCGGACCTCCCTGGCCGGTGCGGCCCAATGGGCGGTCGCTCCTTCCTCTCTAAGGTATAAGTTCATGCGCAAAATTCTTTCCATTTTTTTCGTGGCGTTTCTGTCGCCCGTCATCGCGGTGGCGGCACCGCAAGCCAGCACCAATTCTCCGCGCGCACAGCGCATGATGCAGATGCTGCAACAGAAGTTTGATGCTGCCGATACCAACCACGACGGCAAACTGACCCTTGCCCAGGCCCAGGCCGGCATGCCGCGTATCGCGCAGCACTTTGCTGAAATCGATACGAATCATCAGGGCTATATCACGCTTGATCAGATCAAGGCCTTCGTGGCCAGTCGCGCTGGCGGCTGAGCGCAGCGCGCGGTTTTCAGCGCTTTTTTTTTCGGCAAGGCGACGTCAGCATCCCCGACACCCTCCCCCTGTCTGGCGTCGTCTTGCCCCCTTCCACTCAAACACCACGCAAGTGGTGTTTTTTATTTGTGCAAATCAAGGTCTGAGACAAGATGGGTCATGGTCTAAGGCATCTCCACGCTCGTCATTCCGGCGAAGGCCGGAATCCAGTGCAAATATGTCGTGCGGAGCACTCTATATAAATCAATGATGTGTGCTTCGCACAGCGTAATTGGACTGGATTCCGGCCTTCGCCGGAATGACGTCATGAATCTTTGTCACGCATCGGCAAAGCTCGCTAACGCAATATAGGGCAGCGGCAAGCCATGGTTTTCTTAATGGAGAATCCTATGAAAAAGACATTTTTGATATTCATCGCCGTGTTTTTTTCGATCAACGCTCATGCCCAATGCAACCCTGATTCAGCCGCCTTGAGACAATCGCTGGATAAGGCAACGGCCGCCATTCGGGACGCTTTTAGCAAGGGCGATGCCGCCATGGTGGGGCGACTGCACAGCCCGAACGTCATCAAATACTTCGGTGGAAATAACGTTGTCGTAGGTCGGGACGCCGTGGAAAAGGGGGCGAGGGACTGGTTCAAGCAGGCGAAAGTGGAATTCGTTTCAAATACCGTCGAAAACACCTGTTTCATAGGAAATATCGCGATACAGACGGTCATTTTTTCGATCAAGACAACGCCAAAAGACGGAGGGGCGCCATCCATAGGAAGGGGGCGATCGATGGTTATCTATGTCCAGGATAAAAGCAGCCCAACCGGTTGGTTGTCATTGCGCGAAATAGCGCAAGAGGCGCCGCCGATAAAGCCGGCCGATTCGGTTCACTAGGGGTGGTTTGATCGACCCGCTGCGGCTGGGCATGCCGATGCCGTGTACGGCCTCCGCCGGAACCGGCGCTCATATCGGTAAGCATCGGCGGCATCGCTGAAACAGGTTGTTACATTTGCCGCCGTTTCCTACATAACCCAGCTAGACCTGCCATCCAGAATGTCTCCTCGTCGGGATTAACCCTATCGATGTCCCTTTTCGCAGGAGAATTTGAAAATGCGTGTATTACCAACTTTGAAATCGCTGGTGGCTTGCGCCATGTTGATTGCAACCGTGTGCGAGGCAGCCAGCGTTTCGGCGCAAACCCGCTTTCACGGAATGAGCGCCAGCGGCGCGCGCGGCTATGCCGGTGGCGGCGGCTATACCAACTGGTCAAACGGCGGCACGACGCATGAAGCCCGCCACTGGGCGAACGGTGTGAATGGCGGCAGTTTCAGCGGCCATAACAGCTACAACCGCAACCCGGATGGTTCGGCCCAGGCCAATTTTTCCAATTCCGGCCATACGGCGGACGGCGGCAACTTGTCGGGGAGTGGTGCGTATTCCAAGAGCGCCAACGGCAGCTGGTCGGGCAATAGCCAGTCCAGCGGCAGCGGTCCGCATGGCAGCTACCAAACCTCTACTACCACGGCCAACGGCGTCACCACCCACACCGCTACCGCCACTAACGCGAACGGCCAAACGTATGAACACAGCGGCACCTATACGCAAGGCCAGGGCTACAGTCGCAGCGCGAGCGGGCCGAACGGCAGCTACAACACTGGGGTAACGCACACCCAAGACACCACCACGCGCAGTACCAGCATGAGCAACGCCAGCGGCGCCTCCTACAACGGCAGCACGAGTTACACGCCGGGGCAAGGCATCACACACAACGCCAACTGCACCAACGCCAGCGGCGCAACGGTGAGCTGCAACTGAGCGACAGCTACGAAAAAAGGTGTCGGAGTCTGGGGTTTACCCATGCCCTTTTTGCTCGTCATCCCAGCTTTCGCTGGGATGACGTTGGGCGGTCTGAACAATACTGATCGACCCGAAAAGCACCCTGCCCTTTATCCGCGGCGTCAACGATTGCCCGACACTTGCGCCGTTGAATCCTGCTCGAAACGCCATCCGAGCCCAAGGCTCTTTTGCAACGATACGAAATCCTTGAGCAGTTCCGCTCTGCCCTGTACCAGATTCTGTTGCGCGTTGAACTGGCTGCGCTCGGTATCCAGCAGATCGATCAACGACGATGCGCCGGCATCGTAGCGCTGATGCATCAAGGTCGATGAACGGCCGGCGGAATCTTCGATCTTTTGCAGACGCGTCACGCTTTCGCGCTGGTGACCGTAGCGCGACAGCGCGTTGTTGGCGTCTTGCAGCGCGGCCAGCACGGTTTGCGTGTAGCGCGCCTCCGCTTCGTCGCGGCTTGCTTGTGCCTGGCGCACCTGACTGCGTGTGCGGCCGAAATCCAAGATATCCCACTGCAGGTACGGTGCGCCCAACCAGGTGAAATTGTTTTTCTTGAGCAGGTGCGCCGGATCGCCCGCGGTCGAGCCGATGAAACCGAGCATGGTTACCTTGGGGAACAGATCCGCTTCGTGCTCGCCGATCTGCGCATTGCTGGAGGCGAGGCGGCGTTCGGCGGCACGGATATCCGGACGTTGTTTCAGCAACGCGGCGGGGTCTTCAACCGGCACCGACGCGGGCATGGTCGGCAGCGCTGCCGGCGACGCCAGCTCACGGTCGAGCGCGCCGGGCGCTTGCCCCGTGAGCATCGCGAGTTGATCCAGCGATTCGGTGATCTGCTCGTCCAGCGGAATCAAGGTGGCCTTGGTGTTTTCGACCTGCGTGGTTTGCCGCTCCACATCCGCCTCGGGCACGACGCCGCGCTCGCGTTGTTGACGGATCAGGCCGAGCGTTTGTTGTTCCAGCGCCGCGGATCGGTTGGCGAGCGCAAGGCGTTGCTGCTGGCTGCGTAGATCAATGTAAGCCTGTGCAACTTCCGCCGCCAGCGAAACTTGCGTATCGGCGAGGTCTGCGTTGACGGCGTCAGCCTGTGCGGACGCGGCCTCCACGGCGCGGCGTGTGCCACCGAACAGATCGATCTCCCAGGAGGCATCGAATCCCGCCGTGTACAACTGCAACGGTCCACGCCCGGTGCTTGCCGTTTGCGAGGTCGTTTGTCCGGTCTGTTGCGCGTTGCCAGACGATGGCTGGGAGGACCCTTCCAGGCCGGAAATATCCGGCTCGCGCATGCGCAGCGCCGCGGCGTCGGCGGATACCTTTGGCGTCTGGGCCGCGCGTTGCTGTTGCAACTGCGCGCGCGATTCGCGCAGGCGTGCCTGCGCGGCGTGCAGATCGGGGTTGTTTTTCAGCGCTTCATCGATCAACGCGTTCAGTTGCGGATCGCCCAGCGACTCCCACCAGCGGCTTGGTGCGGGTCCGGATATCACGGCATCGGCCGGTGCGCGCACGAAGGTTGCCGCGTGCATCGCGTCATGCGCCACATCGGGCGCACCGCGATAGTTCGGGCCAACCGTGCAACCCGTCAGCGCCGTGACGGCGATCATTGCGACGAGCGGCGACATACGCAAAAAGCACGACTTGAACATGGACATGACATACATACTCAGTGACCTCCGCTCGCCGGCGCGTGGTAACGCGGCGTCTTGAGCAACAACGCCAGCGGAATGCAGCACAGCAAGGCGATTCCCAATAAATAAAACGTTTCCGAAAACGTCATCACCATCGCCTGCTGTTGAATCTCTCCCGCCAATTGGCCCAGTGCGCGCATCTGCGAGTAAGCCATGTCGCCGGTGCGTGCGAACCAGCTCGCCGCGCTGGCGGCGATGCGCTCTTGTCCCAGCACCGAATTGGCGGTGAGCGATTCACGAATGGCCTCGACGTGAAAGGTATTGCGACGATCGATCACCGTCCCGATGATCGCCAATCCGATCGAACCGCCCAGATTGCGCGCCATGTTGTAGACGCCGGCCGCGTCTCCGACCTCTTCGCGTGAAACGGCCGCCATGGATGCTTGGTTCAACGGCATGAACACCAGCATTTGACCCGAGCCGCGAATCAACTGCGACCAGACGAAATCATGACCCACGCTTTGTGCCGTCAGGTGAATATCCAGCATGCAGCTGGCCACGAAGCAGACCAGACCAATGATGGCCAGTATTCGAAAATCGACTCGGCCCAGCAGCCGCGGCAGTATCGGCATCACCAAAAAAGCGGGCAACCCGGCGAGCAGCATGATCCAACCGGATTGCTCCGCGTTGTATCCCGCAATCAGGCCGAGAAATTGCGGAATCAAATAGATCACCCCATAAAACACCCCGCCAACGACCGTGACGATCGTGATGACGCTGGCATAGCGCGGGTTTCGCAACAGGCTTAAGCGCATGACCGGTTTTTTGGCGGTGAATTGCGAGATCGCGATCAACACCATGCCGATCGCCGACAACACGCTGAGCCACACAATCGTGTTGGATTCGAACCAGCGTTCGCGCTGTCCTTCTTCCAACACAACCGTCAAGGAGCTCAGTCCGGCGGAGAGCCCTACGATGCCCACCCAATCGGCTTGCTTCACTGCATCCCAGTGCGGCGGATCCGACGGAAGACCGATCCACAGCAACGTGATCAATCCCAGGCACACCGGCAGGTTGATGAAGAAACACCAGCTCCAACTGATGTTTTCCGTGAGCCAGCCGCCCAGCACCGGACCGAGCAACGGCCCCAGCAACACAATCAAGCCGAAGATCGTCATGCCGACCGGCAATTGCGACATGGGCAATCGGCTGCGGATGATGGTCTGGCCGGTTGGAATCATCGCTCCGCCCGTCAGTCCCTGGCCGATACGGCCGATGATCATCGCCGTCAAGGTGTGCGACATGCCGCACATCATCGAAAACAGAATGAACAGCGTCGAGGCGCCAAGCAAAAAGTTGCGCAGGCCGAACACGCGCGTCAACCATGCGGCGAGCGGAATAATCACGATCTCTGACATCAGATAGCCTGTCGAAATCCAAGTGCCCTCGGTACCGGTCGCACCGATCTCGCCCTGGATCTGCGGCAAAGCCGAGTTGGTGATGGAGATGTCCAGCGTGGCCATCAATGCACCCAGTGCCCCGGCGGCGACAGCGATCCAATCGGCCGCGCTGGCACGTTCGTGATGACTGGCCGGTGTGGCGGCCGACTCAGCCATGACGAGCGTCCGTCGGTGCCGATGATGTGTTGTTGCCGTCGGCGCGGGTGTCGACGTCCACGGTAACCGACAGGCCCGGCACCAATTTTTTCAGTGTTTGCGCGTCTGCATCGACGCGAATGCGCACCGGTACGCGCTGCACGATCTTGGTGAAGTTGCCGGTCGCGTTTTCCGGCGGCAACAAAGCGAATTGCGAACCGGTGCCGGGTGCGAAGCTGTCGACGACACCGTGCAAATCTTCATCCGGCAACGCGTCGACGTGGATCTTGGCGGGCTGCCCCGCGCGCATCCGACCGATCTGCGTTTCCTTGAAGTTGGCGGTGAGGTAGATGCTTTGCACCGGCACCACCGTCATCAGGCGCGTGCCCGGTTGCGCATACTGGCCCACGCGAACGGTGCGATCGCCCACGCGTCCGGCGAGCGAGCTGCGTACCAAGGTGTCTTGCAGATCCAACTGCGATTGCTTTGCCGAAGCCTGCGCGGCTTCCAGTTGCGCATGCGCCTGCGCGATCTGCGCGTTGAGATCGGCAACCTTCGACTGTGCCTGATCCAGCGCGGCTTTGTCGGCGGTGACCGTGGCCTGCGCCTGATCGCGGTTGCTGATCAGCACGGACATCTGATCGCCGCTCTCCGCGCCGGTCTTTGCGAGCGGGCCGTACCGGCGCACTTCGTCTTCCGCGTGCCTGGCGCTGACCTGCGCCACCAGCAGTTGAGCGCGCGCCTGCTCGATGGCGGCCTGCTGCTGGGCGATACCTGCCTGCGCACGCTGAATGTCGGCCTTGCGCGCATCGATCGTGGCAGCGGCCTGGTCGAAGGCGGCCTGGTACTGGCGGCCGTCGAGCCGGACCAGCGGGTCGCCCGCTTTCACGGCGGCATTGTCGCCCACGTAGACATCCGTGACGTAGCCGCTCACCTTGGGCGCCACGGTCACGCTGTCCGCCTGCAAATACGCATCGTCGGTGCTCTGGATGAAGCGCCCGACAAGCCACCAATAACCCAGCGCCGCAAGGCCCGCCACCAGCAGCACCATGCCGACAGGCAGCAAGAAACGCGGCGTTTTCCGGCGCGGCGGCGCGGCGGCGGAAGCGTTCGACGCATCGGCCGAAACGTTTGCACTCGTAGCAGACATGGCTCAGGGGTTTCCAAAATTATTCCAAGTGGAAAATATTTTCCGTTTGGAATAATTTTGTCAAGTGCTATCTTTGCCGGCAGCCATGGAGAATTCCGCATGACACAAGCCAAGCGCCCGCGTCGCTCGTCCGCCGGCGGATACGCCCGTGGGGACGAAACCCGCCAGCGCATCATCGACGCAGCTGTTCAGCTGTTCGGCGAACACGGCTTCGACGGGGCTTCGACGCGCGACATCGCCGCGGCGGCGGGCGTGAATGCACCGGCGCTTCAGTATTACTTCGAGAACAAGGAAGGTCTCTACAAGGCCTGCGCCGAATACATCACCGACGACATGCAGGCCCGTTACGCGCCGACCATGAAATACGCCAGCGACGTGCTCAAGACCCATGCCGATATCCATACGCTGATCGATGCGTATCTGCGATTCCAGGCTTTGACGCTGGATACCGTGCTGTCGCAACAACATTTTTCCAAGGGACTGGTCGGGCGCGAACTGGCGGGCGAATCGCCCCAGATTGCCTCGGAGATGCTGAAGAAAAAGATGAAGCAGCCGATCAACAAACTGATTCTTTCGCTTCTCTCCCGCATC
>DATJMR010000227.1:0-10807 GCA_035508595.1 Dyella sp. | reverse complement strand
CCGTCCACGCCCCAGCTCTGGATCATGGCGAGATCCTTTTTGATCTGCGCATCGACCTCGGGTGAGTTGGCGATCTTCAGGAACTCGGCGCGGTTCGCACCATGCTTTGCATAAAAATCGGCGATCTCGTCCATCGAGTTGATCGGATACTGATCCTTGAACTTGGCGATGAACATCGCATCGTGCGTTTGTTCCACCAGGCCCAGCTTCTTGGCGGCATAGTAGGCGCGTGCGAACGGCACCCACGCATCGTTGAACGGCGCCGGTACAAGCTTGAATGCCACGTCGGCCGGCAGCGATTTGCGCAGCTGGTCGACGTAGGGCGAAAACTCGGCACAGTGAATGCAGGCGTAGGAGAACACTTCCACCACTTCGACCTTGCCGGTGTCGCTGTCGCGCGTATACGGCGGGGCAAGCGTGACGTACTGATTGCCGTCGGTGAAAGGCGCCGCGGCGGATGCATCAGGACCGGCCGCGCTGCAGGCGGTGGTGAGCAATAGACCGCAGAGCAGCGCGGCGATGCGGTAGCGGGGAATCTTGAACATGGTTCTACCTGCGCGATGACGGGTGTCGTCAAAAAATGGATGGCTTCAAAACGAAGCGCCCGGGTGGCCGGGCGCTGAGGAGTTCGTGCTTACTTGCCGGCGGCTTCCTTGGCGATGAGCCATTTTGTCAGCTCGATCGATTGGGAATATCCGCCGGCATCGCCAGGCGTGAAGCGGTACTTGCCATTGACGATGATCGTAGGCGTGCCGTCGACGCCGTAGGCTTTCACCATATCGTCGGCGCGCTTCATCTGCGTGTTGATGCTGAAGGAATTGGCCACGGCGACATATTGCTTGGGATCCACGCCGTACTTGGCGTAGAACTTGGCGACATCGTCGATCGTCGGCCATGCCGATTGCGGCTTGGGACGGCCGGTGGTCAGATCGTCAGAGGCCAGTTCGCCGGATTTCCACACGGCATCGAACATCGCGTCGTGCGACTTCTCGGCCACGCCCAGCGCCTTGGCGGCGAAATAGGCGCGCTGGAACAGCGGGAAGTTTTCGTCCGGGCGGAACGATACCGGCAGATAGGTCATCACCGCATTCGAAGGCAGGCCGCTTTCGATCTGATCGGCCGTGGTATGGAACGCGTTGCAGGCCGGGCAGGCGTAAGAGAACGCCTCGGTCACCACGATCTTATCCGGGTTGCCGGTGGGCTGCTGCGGCTCGATCAGGAAGTAATTTTTGCCTTCCACCCACTTGCCGTTATCGACAAAAGGCTCGGCCGGCGCAGAAGGCTTCTGCCCTGCGGTGGCCGAAGCGGCGGGCGCTGCGGCCGTGCTGGCCGATGCCGCCGCCGTGGACGCGGCTGCCGGCGCCGCGCTGCTCGCAGTGGCCGGCTTCGCCGCCGAGGCCGGTGCGGCGGGTGCGGATGTCTGGGCCGGTGCGGGCTGCGGTGCCGTGGTGTCGGAGCCGTTGTGGCTGCAGGCGGCAAGCGCGATCAGCGCCGCACAGAGAAAAGACAAACGCTTCAACATGACTGGCCTCGAGTTAGGTAAAACGGAAAACGCTTGGACAACACGAACGTCGATTAGTTACGGCGACGCCTTCACGCTGTGATCGGCCACATGCAGCCCTTCGATGTAGCTGGCGAGCGCCGCGATGTCCTGAGGATCGAGGTTCTTGGCGATCGTCGGCATGATCTGCGCGTGGGCCTCGTTGCCCCAGGTAACGCCGTTGTGGAAGTCCTTGAGCTTCGCCTCGATGTACTGCGCATGCTGGCTGGTGAGTTGCGGATACATCGCGCCGGGGTTGCCGCGGCCGTCGATGCTGTGGCACGCCATGCAGGCGGGGATGCCGCGCGCCGAATCGCCCTCGCGATAGAGCTTCTGGCCCTGATCCACGAGCGCCTGATCGGCGACACCGGGCAGCGGCTGCTTGCTGGCGAAGTAAGCGCCGATGTCGCGCGTGTCCTGGTCGGACAGCGGCGTGGCCATGCCCAGCATGATGGCGTTCTGGCGCTCGCCATCTTTGAAGTTGTGCAGCTGGTGGGCGATATACATCTCGTGCTGGCCGGCCAGCTTCGGATACTGCGGATCGGTCGAGTTGCCGTCCATGCCGTGGCAAGCGCCGCATGCGGCGGCCTTGCCTTGGCCGGCGGTGGCATCGCCCGGTTTGGTGGAGGACATCCAATCGCTGTTGGACGCCGTGGCGGGCGCGGCAGCAGAGGGGGCGGCAGCGGCCGCAGGTTTGGCAGCGGTGGAGGCCGCGGCGGGTGCTTTCGTCGTCGCCTTGCCGGCGGTGTCCTGCGCAAAGACGGCGCTGGCGGAGAGAGCGAAAACCAAGGCTACTGCATTCACGACAGCGGGCCGGCAACCGGCGAGCCGAAAACTCATACACTTGCCTCCAGGAAACACTGCTATTGGATGTACGGTACGAACCCTCAGCGTACCGTGACTGGCAGAACTTTGAGGATGCTCTGATTCATTTTCTATGGGTGGCATGATGTCCAGAAGGTTCGCAGGATGTGGTGCGCGGCGCAGGAAAGACTGGCCGTCTTTTCAAGGTGCGCGACGCAGCCTGCGGGCCTTCTGGGCATCACCCTTCGGGCCGACTCTATCCGTTCGCACGCCTTCGGCTCATCGTCTCGACAGACAGCCAGTCTGCCTTCGCCGATGATCCTGCGGCCTGCGCACGGATAGAGTCGGTGACACCCATAGAAAATGAATCAGAGCATCCTCGGATTATCTCTACCCCATACCAGTCGGTCAAACCACACACTATGCCTATCAATCCGCTGCAGGGCGCCGAATTCGTGCTCGCCGCCCATCGCATCCAGCAATTGCCCGCCGACGAAGGCGCCGAAGTGGCGTTCGCCGGTCGTTCCAATGCGGGCAAGTCCAGCGCATTGAACGCGTTGACCGGCCACAAGGGCTTGGCGCGCACCTCCAAAACGCCAGGTCGCACCCAACAGATGGTCGCCTTTTCTTTGCCTGCGGTGGTGCGCGGTGAAACGTCGCAGCCTGTGGAGACGCGCCTGATCGACCTGCCGGGCTATGGCTATGCCAAGGTGCCCGATGCCCTGCGCGATCACTGGCGCCATGAAATCGACAAATACCTGCACGTACGGCGCAGTTTGCGCGGCGTGGTGCTGATCGTGGATATCCGCCATCCGATCAAGGAGTTCGACCGGATGATGCTGGATTTCTGCCTCGCCACCTTGCTTCCCTGTCACGTACTGATGACCAAGGCAGACAAGCTGTCGCGCAACCAGGCCGGCCAGGCGCTGGCGACGCTTCGCAAAGCGTTCGGCACGAGCTCGGCGGTGACCATGCAGGTGTTTTCGGCTTCAGAGGGCACCGGCGTGGACGAGGCGCGCGCGGCGGTCATGACGTTGCTGGAAGGCGATGTACGCGCCGATGCCGACATCGGCCGGCACGGGCGATAGAGCACAACGGAAACCTTGTCGCGCGGATCAACCCTGCGCGTCGACGGCGTCCATGAACACGGCGCACAGCGCCTCCATGCCGGCGCGGTCTTCGTCATCGAAACGGCCGACGGACGGGCTGTCCACATCCCATACGCCAAGCAAAGTGCCGTCCGCCTTCACCAGCGGCACTACGATTTCCGATTGCGACGCGGCATCGCACGCGATGTGACCGTCGAACGCTTTCACGTCGCGCACCAGTTGCGTTTGGCGCGTCTGTGCCGCCGTGCCGCACACGCCTCTGCCGAGTGCGATGCGAATGCAGGCGGGTTTGCCTTGAAACGGTCCGACGACGAGTTCCTTTCCGTCATAGAGATAGAACCCCGCCCAATTGAAATCCGACAGCGTGTGAAACACCAGTGCGGAAAAATTGGCGGCGTTTGCAATGAGGCTGGGCTCGCCAGCAAGCATGCCGCGTGCCTGTTCCACCAGATCGGCGTATTGCTCGGATTTGCTGGTCGTGGCGCTGGTTTTGATCTCGAACATGACGGACGGCCCCGGTTGCTGCACACTGATCCGCAAAAGATGGGTCGTCCGCGGACAGGAAACAAGGGGATAGATCATGAGCGAGCAGCATGACGCTACGCATAGCGGCCGCGTGGAGGTGCACCGCCTGGACGGATTCATCGACGCGGCCTTCGCCTTCGCGGTGAGCGTGCTGGCGATCGCGGGTGCCGAGATACCGCGCAACCTGCACGATCTGGTGCTGGCGCTGGAGCGGATTCCGGCGTTCGCCTGCAGCTTCGCCACGCTGATGATTTTCTGGCACCGACAGGTACGCTGGCGCGATCATTTTCGGATGCACGATGCCACCAGCATGTTGCTCAGTCTGGCGCTGGTGTTTTTTGCGCTTATTTTTGTGTATCCGCTGAACATGTTGTTCCAGGCGATGTTCGGTGCGGTCTATGCGTCGTTCGCGCATCAGGCGTTGGCGGGCACGCCAACGATCGACAGCGTGCACGACGTGAAAGCGCTTTATCTGTGCTACGGCCTTGCGTATGCGTGCATGGCCGGGTGTCTCGTATGCCTTTATCGCCATAGCTTGCGGCGGGCATCCATATCCGCCCTCGAGCGAATCGACGCGCGACAGAATTTGTATGCGCAATCGGGCTCCGTATGCGTTGCCGTACTTTCGCTGGCCGCTACGCTGCTGATTCCGGAAACGCCGGCATGGACCGCCTTGCCGGGATTCATCTATGTGTTGCTGAGTCCAACGTACTGGTTGACGGGGCGGTGGGCAACGCGAGCGAAGGCTAATCTGGCATGAGCCGCTCGTTGTTTGTGGCCGGCACCGATACCGGCATTGGTAAAACGCACGCTGCGTGCACGCTGATTCATGCGCTGCGTGCTACAGGTCAGCGGGTTTGCGGCATGAAGCCTGTCGCCAGTGGTTGCATGGAAACCGCGCAAGGTTTGCGCAACGACGATGCATTAGCGTTGCAAGCGGCCGGTAGCGAACCTCGGCCGGCGTACGAGCACATCAATCCCATCGCGCTGCGCGAGCCGTTGTCGCCTCATCTTGCTGCCGCCCACGAAGACATCGTCATCACATTGCCGCCCCTGCAAACGGCGTTCCATCACCTGCGCGCGCACTACGACACGGTTGTCGTGGAAGGCGTGGGCGGTTGGCGCGTGCCGTTGTCGCCAGGCTTGTTGGCGTCGGATATCGCCAAGGCGTGGACGTTGCCGGTGCTGCTCGTCGTCGGCATGCGATTGGGCTGCCTCAACCATGCCTTGTTGAGCGCCGAGGCGATTGAAGCGGATGGATGCCGGCTCGTCGGCTGGATTGCGAACCACATCGATCCAAACATGGCAGCGTTGGAGGAGAATATCGATACGTTGCGCACACGGCTGTCGGCACCGTGCCTGGGGGTTCTCCCGCACGGTATGCCACCTGAACGCGCGTGCCATCTGCTGGATCAGAATGCACTGCGTTTTTGAAGGGGGAGTGGGCTACGTGGCCCCAAAACTAGAACGGTCGTCAAAGGGAGAAATCATGACCAATCGCAGTCACTACTACCTTCAAATCCAGGATTTGACCCATGCGCGCGGACCCAATTCCGCGTTGAGCTACGACGGCGCCGGTCCGAACGATTTCGCGGCGGCCTTGCAAGAGGCATTGCGCAGCCCGCTGCTGTTTCAGCGCTGGCGCGCGTTGCAGCCCGACCCGGACAGTGTGGACGAACGCCTCGGCATTACCGATCAGCTTGCCAAAGTCACCGCGAAAGCCGCGGATCTGCATACCGACGTCGAAGTGGTCAGCGATCTTCCGATGAGCATTTTGCGCCAGCGCATGAACTGGCTGATCGGCAACACCTGGCAACTCCACGATGTGCGCCCAACCTGAACGTAAGCGCCGGCTGGCGTGAGCCACTACGCCGCATCCGTTGCCGTTCGCGCCTTGATGGGGAAAAGCAGCTGCAGCGGATGGGCGAGCACGTAACGCCACACGGCGCGGGTGATTTCATGGCGTACGCGGCCTTGTATCGGTCTTGCACGCAACGCCATCTGAAAGGCCATCGTGAAACTCACCGCTACGTTGAGCACGGCCATGCTCGCTGTGCCGGCTACCGCCCACCAAAGTTCCGGCGTGCGGAACATCGTCTGTCCGAGCACGCCCAGCGAAACACCGATCGATCCGGTCGACAAGGTGACGTGGCGAACCTCGAACGGCAGCGCAAAAGCCGTAAGAATCGACGGAACCAAGCCGAGCATCAGCCCGAGCGAAAGATTAGCGGTAACACCGGCGACATGGTGGCGCCAGAAGTTGGCGAACCGCACGGCACCGCGTTCCCCGAGCGCGAAGCGCAAACGGCGGTTGTACGAAAGTACGTCATGCAGTCGATGCAGCACGAACCAGTTGTCTGCCCAACCGGCCAGCAAACTCGACGACCACAACAAGATGCCGGTTCCCGCTGCGTAGATCGGCGTCACGCCCCACAGCGAAAACGAATGCAGCGTCGCATGGGCTTTCTCCGGCGAAATGATATTTACGCCAAGCACATAACGTGCAGCAAGCTGTATCGCCAAACACACCGGAAAAACCGCAATGAGATTGCCGAAAATCGCGGCTGCCTGCGTACGAATCAGCGCGACCACGGCTTGAACGAAATGGCTCATGCCTTGCGGCGTGCCGATGTCATCGAGTTTTTGCGCCAGCATGGGCGCTGTCATCGCCGGCTGTTTGGTGGCTAGCGTAAAGTGCAGAAAATGCATCAACACGAAAGACAACGCATAGTTGATGCCGGCGAAGAGCCCTTCGATCATCGGATGCACATGCGTGGCGACGATGAAGAATTTGATATAGACCGTAGCTACCGTCACCAGTCCGCCGCCGATCGCCATCCATAGCATGTGCAAATAAGCTTTGCGATCGTAGGTGATGTAGTGTTCGCCGTCTTCGGCGCTGCGATCGACCACCTTGCGCGCCAGCAGGGAAAAATTTTTGCGTACCAGGCTGCCAATGCTGCGGCTCGCCTGATTGGCGGCGATGAGATCGGCGATCAGGCTGGCGACCGGTTCGATGGATTCGCCTTGCGTATGAATGGCCAGCCATGCCTCAAGCAAGCGCTCGGCGCGGGTGATGCGCGCGCGCATGCGTTCGAGCTGAAAAACGATGTCGACGCTTACGCCATTTTGATCGAGATGAGCGTGTACATCGCGCAGGGAACGATGGCACTCGTCGAGTAGCGCGCGAAGGTAGTTCACTTCCTGCAGCACGACACGGTTTATGCCGCTGGGGTGGTTGTGCGTATCGTTTGCCGCGTCGGCTTGGGCGGCGGTTTCGATCGCGAGCATGGCGCGCGGCAGCTTGTAAAAAGGCAGCGCATCGAGTCGTTGCTCCGTGAGGCGTGTGCGGATGGCTTTGGACAGGCCGGCCGAGCCGATTTGAGCCGTGACGTTGTGCAGAGCCGCCAGCAGCTCCATGGACAAACGGCTGGGCGAACGGGATGTGTCGGGTGCCGGAGCTTTTTCCGCGGAGCCAGTGGTGTTTTCCCGGTACGTGAACAACGTGCCGAGTTTCGCCAGCAATTCGCGCGGCAGCGCTCCCACCCATTGCGCGTCGTTGGCCGAATGAAAAATGAGCGCGAAGAGCGCCGACAGGTCGCGGCTGTTGGGCGCAGGCGGAATCAGCGAATCCTGCAGCCGTTCAAGCAAGGCGCCACTGAAGCCCGCATGCGCAGGCATGCCTGCGTCGCAAAGCAGGGCCATCGCATCCGTATCGCGAACGATGCTTTGCAGCGTCAGCGAGACGCGCGCTTTCCATTCTGAATTGCGATCCAACACCTGCAACAGATAACGCAATCGCACCTGCGGCCGGTACGTAGGCGCTTGATCGGGCTGCGCCACATCGTTGGCGATCGTGCCTTCGCGATGCAGCCAATGCGATACCTCGATCAGCCATTCGTTACGCGCTGCCAATTCCGCATCGGGGTCGGCGTGGGCGAGCAAAGCGTCGATCTGCCGCCCCGCGCTGCGTGCTTCACGCCATTTCCGCCAAAACCTTGCGATGGAGGTGAGCATCGGTCAACGCCTTTCCTGTCGTTGTTCGCCACGAGCATCCGCTTTGCTTGGGATTCGTGCAACGGCCGGGCATTGACCTGCCCGACCGGGAACCGCAGGTTGTGTACATCAAGTGCGCCCCGAAGTATGTCGGGCGCGGGCTCAATGATTGCGTTGTTGAATGTGGTCGGCCAGCCACAACAATGGTTCGGCATGGCCCGGCAGACTGCGAGCTGCATCACGCGCCTCCTCGAACAGGGCGTCGGCACGCTGACGGGCTTGTTCCAGGCCCAATAACGAAGGGAAGGTGGACTTGTTCTGTGCCTGATCCTTGCCGGCGGTCTTGCCGAGCGTGGCGGTGTCGGCAATTTGATCGAGCACGTCGTCCTGGATCTGAAAGGCGAGACCGATGCATTTGCCGTAACGTTCCAGCGCGTGTTCCACCGCTTCGGAAGCGTTGGCCGCCATGCCGGCGAGCTGGCATGTGACGAGAATCAACGCACCGGTTTTGCGCGCGTGCAGCGATTCCAGCTCGGCTACCGTCAGCGTGAGGTTTTCCGAAGCCATGTCCACCGCCTGGCCGCCGACCATGCCCAGCGAACCGGACGCGTAGGCGAGGCTGCGGATCATGCGCACTTTCTGTTCCGCGTTGAGCGCGGCGGCATTGACCAGTGTTTCGAACGCGAGTGTTTGCAGCGCATCGCCGACCAGAATCGCAGTAGCCTCGTCGAACGCCTTGTGCACCGTCGGGCGGCCGCGACGCAGATCGTCGTTGTCCATGCCGGGAAGGTCGTCGTGCACCAGCGAATAGGCGTGGATAAATTCCACCGCGCACGCGGCGGGATCGAGCTGTTCGGCGGCGACACCGAGCGTTTCGCCGGCGGCGTACACCATCAATGCGCGCAGATGCTTGCCGCCTTCGCAGGCGTAGCGCAGCGCGTGGTGCAGCCGCTGGGGATCGGTGGAAGCGGGAGGGAGGAGGGCGTCCGTGGCGCGTTCCAGCCGTTGAAGATAGGCCGTGACGCGGTCGGCAAACGCGGAAACCTCGGGGGAAGTCAGGCTCATGCGATATCCGGGCAGAGAAGGTTGCGGTCTGCCTTCCAGGTGGAGGCAGACCGCAATTTTAACATCCCCGCTCTCAGGCTTCGCGGTACCAAAGCAGAATCACACCCACCAGCATGAAACAGATCGGCCATACCCAGCCGGCGATCCGGCCGCCGCGTCCGGGCAGGCGCAGTTCCAGCCAGCGCGCCCAGCCCGCCCCTACGCCGGCCAAGGCCAGCGGCGTATGGGTCAGCTCGATCAGGAGCTGGTCCTTGACATTGGAGATCTGATGGCTATGGGTGAGCAGCATCGCGCCGCCCACTGAGACCAGCAGCGGAAACACCAGGGCGGCCTTGGGACTGCGCAGACGTCCCGTGCGAACCGCCCATTCGAACAGGCCGAACAGAATGATCAGCGCCACAAAGAAGCGGTGCTGGGCCACTTCCACGTCGCGCCACGCCACCCAGAAGCCTTCCTGGCCCATCGGCCACACTTCCGGGTCCGAGCGCACCAGCAGAAAACCGGCCATCAGCAGGAATAGCAACGGCCAATGCCTGAGCCATTTCACGCCGGCTCGATTGAGCAAAGCCAAGAGCCCGATCAAGAGCACGAAGATGCCGGCCCAGTGATGGTTGTATTCCGACCACGCGATATCGTCGGCGTTGCGCGGTGGCAATACACCCGAACCTGGGATATTGGCCTGCGCGGCAACCTGTCCACGCTGGGTGGCCTCGTGATCCAGCTGCGCCTGCATTTCCGAAATCGCGAGCTGGTCGTGATCGGGCGATGTGAGTCGCGGCCATGCCGGCGCGTTGCGCACGGCGATTTCGTGCAAGGTCACGCGATCGGCGGTGAGATCGACGGCCGGGGGCACCGACGTCAACGACGCCGCGGCAAAAAAGATGGTGAAGCCGATGCCGATTTCCACTTCGGCGAAGCGGCGCAGGCGGATCACCGACGTGTCCTGGTTTTTGCGCAGTCGTTCGGTTACCAGCAAGTTGCCCAGACCCAACAGCAGCAGCGCGAGGAACATCGCGATCTTCGCACCCACCATCACGCCGTATGCGGTGCCGTAAAAACCCTGAATGCTGCCGATGTAGTAATAGCTCATCACCGCGCCGGAGATCACGATGCTGGCAACGCCAATCATCGACATGCGCGAAAAACGTGCACCCACCGCGCGCCAGCCGTTCGCATCCTGCAGCCGGCTCAACGCAAGCACGAAGCAGGGAATCGCGCCGATCCAGATCGCCGCGCCGAATTGATGCAAACCTTCGACGAACAGCAGCAGCGTGTTGTCGCTGAGGCGCGCGTAGGCGTGCGTGGTGAACGTCGCCGCGGTCAGCTCCACGGCACCGATCGCCAGCAGCAATACGGATGACCATGGCGTTGAAGAAATCCGCTTGCCGAGGCATGGAATCACCGTCAGCGCACAGAGAATCTTGATCGTGCCCGCGATCGCAAACGGCGCATGCATCACATCCGTGAAACTCAAGTCCACCGTAGACATCAGCACGGCGACCTGCATGCCGACGCCGGCCACTTCGGCCGCGATCAGGCCGATGGCGCTATAGGCGGTGAGGCGCGCGATCCGCCGTTCCAGATCCGCGCCCTGCGGCAGCCAATGGGCAAACGGGCGCAGCAGAAAGACCAGGAACAGAATTCCGCCCAGCGTCATCGACTGCGCGACGATGGTGAAGCCGTGCAGGATGATGCTCAGGTAACCGAAGATGTCGACGAGTAGTTCCACAAGGAATCGCTCAGGGCATAAAAGAGTGGAGAGTCGTGG
>DATJMR010000226.1:0-10204 GCA_035508595.1 Dyella sp. | reverse complement strand
CAGGTAACGGAAAACTATGCATGCCGGCACGCGCAGTGACGGTCTGCCGTGCCGGCACGCTGGCAACAAGGCCGGAATCACGCGCCAGCGCCAGCGCCGACGAAAACCCGGGCACGATCACGCTTACCTGACGCGCAAGCCCGAGCGCCTGCAAGGCCAGATCGATCGGCCCGCGCGGCAGGCCACGCCGCGACACGCTGATGTGGCGGCCTTCTGCATAGCGCTCTGGCGTGATCACGCCACTCGCCAAGGGATGATCGGGACGTACTGCGCCGACGAAACGATCGTCGAACAGGCGCTGGATGCGCACCTCCGGCCCGCTGGCGCCGAGCACGCCGATATCCAGATCGATCGTGCCATCGCGCAAGGCGTTCACGTCCTTGCTGCTCTTGGGGGTGAAGCGGATGCCGGCGTTCGGCGCCGAGGCCAACAGCTGCTGCACCAGCCTGGCGGCAAACGTGTCGATGAACCCCTCATTCGCGCGGATGGTGAACGTGCGGACCAGTCCGCCGGCATCGAACTGCGTCGGCGTATCAAGTACGCGCTGCATGTCAGCCAGCACGCGCTGCACCTGCTCGCGCAACGCCATCGCTCGTGGCGTCAGCACCATGCCCTGGCCGGCCCGCACCAGCAATGGATCACACAGCGTCTCGCGCAACCGCCCCAGGCTGCGGCTCATGGCCGACGCACTCAGATGCATGCGCTCGGCCGCCTTGGCCACGCTGCCCTCATGCAGCAGGGCGTCCAGCGCCAGCAGCAGGTTCAAGTCACGAATAGGCATAACGATGCTCGGGCTTGTTCAAACACTGTCAACCGAAACGAGTAGCTGAAATGACATCCCAGCTTTCTCGCGGTGCACGGGGCTGGGATTTCATTCCAGTACGCAACTGCATGGCGTGCACCAATATCCTGCACGCGACGCGCTTTGCGCAACCGACTTCGCCATCTAGCCTGAGCGCTCGCATGCCACTTCGAGGACTGACGATGCACGCCACGCTCAACGAAAGCTTGCAGGAACTGGCGAAGGGTTGCCGCATTCTGCATGCGGAGGGCCACGCCGACCTCACCCTGGGGCACCTCGCCCTGCGCGATCCCGACGGCCGCGGCGCCTGGATCAAACGCTCCGGCATCAGCCTGGGGGAGGTTCGCAGCGACGCGGATTTCATGCTGATCGACTGGCAAGGGGAGCCGTTGGCCGGTTGCGGCCAACGCCACAAGGAATGGCCAATCCACATCGAAATCTTCCGCGCTCGTCCGGACGTACTGGTCTGCGGCCACAGCCATCCCCACTACGCTACCTTGTTCTCCGCCCTGGACGTACCGCTGGTCGCAGTGACCAACGAAGCCGCCTATCTGCGCGGCAAACCGGGCCGCTTCGACGCCACCACCGGCCTGATCGACACACCGGAGCTAGGCAGGCAGCTTGCCCGCTCACTCGGATCTGCTTTCACCGTATTGATGCAAAACCACGGCATCACCTACGTAGGCCGTTCCATTGCCGAATGCGTATTGATGGGCTTGTTTCTGGAACGCGCCTGTCGTTCGCAACTGATCCTGATGTCGACGGGCCTGCCTTATCGATCGACGCCTGAGGAAGCGCTCGAAGGCAAGAGCGAACAAATTCTGGACGCCAGGCTGATGGCCAATTTTTGGGCGTTCCATCAGCGCAACCTGGACGCCATGCCAGACAGTAGGCTGGGATGAAATCCCAGCCCCAGATTGCTTGAGAAACCCTCGGCATTGCCGAGGACTTTTTCGGACCCGGCACCTGCAATCATGACGGTGTAGCGGCGCCCGCTTTTCATATGTACAATAATCTGTACATATGGAGACCACCATGGACGCCATCACCTACACCACCGCCAGGGCCAATTTGGCCGACACCATGGACCGCGTGTGCGATGACCACGAGCCCGTCATCATCACCCGCAGCGGGCAGCGTGCCGTGGTGATGATTTCCCTGGATGATTTCAAGGCGATGGAAGAAACGGCTTATCTTTTACGCAGCCCCAAAAATGCCCAGCGGCTGCTTGAGTCCATTGCCGCACTCGAGGGCGGAAAAGGAAAAGCGCGCAAGCTCACCCCATGAGATTGATCTTCTCGGAGCAGGCCTGGGAAGACTACCTGTATTGGCAAAAGACTGACAAAAAATTGGTGCAGCGGGTCAATCATCTGGTGAAGGAGATTACGCGAGAGCCGTTCTCCGGAACCGGAAAACCAGAGCCACTGAAGCACGCGCTGTCAGGCTATTGGTCCCGACGAATAAATGACGAGCACCGAATCGTCTACAAAGTCATTGACGGCGACCTGCTTATCGCACAGCTGCGATATCACTACTAAGGTCCATCCAAGATGCCCGTTCCGCCAAGGGATGGGCCCTGACATCGCCATGCGCATCCCGATGTTGGGGTTCGCCTGCGCTCACCCCAACCTACGGCTCCATGCGATCACTTAGCGCAAGCCGGTTTCCGCGCGCGCAATGACAAGCCGCTGGATCTCGCTGGTGCCTTCGTAGATCTCGGTGATCTTCGCATCGCGGAAATAACGCTCCAGCGGCATCTCTTTCGAATAGCCCATGCCGCCGTGGATCTGCACGGCCTGATGCGTGATCCACATCGCCGCTTCCGAAGCGACCAGCTTGGCGATCGAGGCTTCAGTGCCGAAACGGCCGCCGTTCTTCTCCGCCTCGCCCTTCGTCCAGGCTGCGCGCAGCGTCAGCAACGTGGCCGCATCGAGCTTGCACTTCATGTCGGCGATCTTCGCCTGCGTCATCTGGAAGGTGCCGATCGGATGGCCGAACGCCTTGCGATCGCGCGACCACTGCAGCGTGGCTTCATACGCGGCACGCGCAATGCCGACCGCCTGCGAGGCGATGCCGATGCGGCCCGCGTCGAGCACGCCCATCGCAATCGAGAAGCCCTTGCCTTCTTCGCCCAGCAGGTCTTCCTTTGGGCACACGTAGTCGTTGAATTCGATCTCGCACGTCGCCGAGGCGCGAATGCCGAGCTTGGGCTCGGTCTTGCCGGCATGGAAGCCGGCACGCTGTGTGTCGATGATGAACGCCGACACGCCCCTGGCGCCGATGCCCGGCGTAGTGATCGCAAACAGCACGATGTAACGCGCCACCGGACCGGAGGTGATCCAGCTCTTCTTGCCGTTGATCACCCAGTCGCCGTCGGCATTCTTCGATGCGCGCGTGTGCATGGCCGACGCATCCGAACCCGATTGCGGCTCAGTCAGCGCATACGCGCCGATCGCCTCGCCCTGCGCGATGGCGCGCACGTATTTCTGCTTCTGTGCTTCCGTACCGTGCTTGAGGATGCCGTTGCAGAACAGCGAATTGTTCACCGACATGATGGTGGACGTGGCCGCATCGGCCGCCGCGATCTCGATCATCGCCAATACATAGGCCACCGGGTCCATCCCCGCGCCGCCGTATTCATGCGGCACCTCGATGCCCATCAACCCCAGCTGACCCATCTCGCGGATGTTGTCCAGCGGAAACTCGCCCTTGGCATCAAGTTCCGCCGCCACCGGCACGATGCGCTTCTGCGCGAAATCGCGGGCGATGGACTGGATGGACAACTGGTCTTCGGTGAAACGGAAATCCATGAGCGGCTCCGGGGAAAAGAGGTGGGGAAAGCCGCTTATTTTAGCTGGGTGAGGCGTATTGGCCTTGTTGCGGGGCAGCAGAAACAGATACCAATCGTCGGTCGGATGAGGGCACCTCGACCGCACAATACAGTGCGAAAACGTTGGGATATGTTGTTGCGCTAATCCAACCTCCGAGCACGAGCGCCACACCTGGGAAGATCGAAGTCGACGCAAGGAGAATCGGCAAGTAGCAAATCCTTAAGGGAAGGTTGCCCCCCGTCGCTTACCTGTTGGGCGGCTGTTGATCACCCCGATCACCGCAACCATGCCGAGCAAGAAACTCCCTCATCGTTGCCTGACTGATGCCTCGAAATTGGCCCCGCAACATCTTCGACAGTTCCGGTGCAGTCATGTGGAGCATGCCCGCCGCTTCTTGCAAGGTCCATCCACGCAACTTGATGATTTCACCGATGTTCATGGCTAGTTGTGCCTTCAGCAACATTTCGTCAGCACCAGCTAGGCCAAGGTCGGCATAAACATTGCCGCTACCCTTTTCCATCCCGGTCATCTTGTCCTCCTTCTTTTGCACGAGCCTCGGCCATTTTCAGCCGCTACCGAGGCTAGGTGTCAAACCGCAGCGATTGATGGCTTTGAAATCGTCGCCGCAGGCCATGCACGAATAGCTGGCCCCTTCCGCTTGCTTGCCCTTTCCCTGCACGGCTCCCCTTGACGCTATCCCCTGCCGCGCCTACCCTTACCCATCTCTCTATCGCGATATAAGGATGCACGATGGATCTGGCCACCGCCTCCAGCGTGTTGCGCCTGCTGGCGGATCCCACGCGCGTGCGGCTGCTGGCCCTGCTTGAGCGGGAGGAGCTGACCGTGGCCGAGCTGGCCGCGGTGTTGCACCTGGCGCAGCCGCGTGTCTCAACGCATCTGGCCAAGCTGAAAGAGGCCGAGCTGGTGCGCGACCGGCGCGCGGGCGTGTCGGCCTATTACCGCGCCAACAGCGAAGGCGATGAGCGCCGGCATGCCCTGATCCGCTCGCTGCGCGACAGCATCGACGACGCCCTGCTGCGCGAAGACGCCGCGCGCCTGACCGCCGTGCTGGCCCGGCGCGCCAGCGCACACGGCTGGGCCGACACCGTGGCCGGCGATATGGAGCGTCACTACTCGCCCGGACGCACCTGGGAAACGCTCACCCGTGCGCTGCTGCAGCTGCTGGAAACCGGCGACGTGCTGGATATCGCTTCCGGCGACGGCGTCACCGCCGAACTGCTCGCGCCGCATGCGCGCTCCATCGTCTGCGTGGATGCGAGCGAGCGCGTGGCGGAGGCCGCCGCCAAACGGCTGGCGCCGTTCGGCAATGTCGAAGTGCGCCAGGGCGACATGCACGCCTTGGCGCTGCCGGCCGATCGTTTCGACCTGGTGCTGATGCTGCATGCGCTGACCTATTCCGAACACCCCGCCAAAGCCGTGGCCGAAGCCGCTCGGGTGCTGCGCCCAGGCGGCAAGCTGCTGGCCGCCACCTTGGGCAAGCACGACCATCGCGCCGTGGTCGAACCGTTCGATCACCGCAATCTTGGTTTCACCGTAAACGAGCTCAGCAAGCTGGCCACGCAGGCCAGGCTTGAGGTGCTGAGCTGCAACCGCCTCAGCCGCGAGCGCAAGGCGCCGCATTTCGAAGTCATCCACTTGCTCGCCCGCAAGCCGTAAGGAATTCCCCATGAGCACCCTCCCCTGGCGTCATCCCGATCGCGTTGCCGCACTTGAAGCCGCCCTGCGCGAGCGCATCCTGATTCTCGACGGCGGCATGGGCACCATGCTGCAAGGCCACCAGTTGGACGAATCCGGCTTTCGCGGCGAGCGCTTCGCCGAAGGCCATGACAGCCAGCACACGCATGTGCACGATCATCCCGGCGCGTGCGACCTGAAAGGCAACAACGACCTGCTCACCTTGACCAAGCCGGAGATCATCCGCGGCGTGCACGAGGCCTATCTCGACGCCGGCGCAGACCTGGTCGAAACCAACACGTTCAATTCCACGCGCATCAGCCAGGCCGATTATCACCTGCAGCATCTTGCGTACGAACTGAACCGCGAGGGCGCCAAGCTCGCACGCGCAGCATGCGATGCGTATGCCGCAAAAAACACCGCTAAGCCGCGCTTCGCTATCGGTGTCCTCGGCCCAACCAGCCGCACCGCTTCGTTGTCGCCCGACGTCAACGATCCCGGCTTTCGCAATGTCACCTTCGAGGAACTGGTCGACAACTACACCGAAGCCGCCGACGGCCTGCTCGATGGCGGCGCCGATCTGATCATGGTCGAAACCATCTTCGACACGCTCAACGCCAAGGCAGCCTTGTTCGCATTGAGCGAGCTGTTCCGCGCACGCGGCAGCCGCGTGCCGGTGATGATCTCCGGCACCATCACCGACCGTTCCGGCCGCACGCTCTCCGGCCAGACGGCCGAAGCGTTCTACTACTCGGTCAAGCATATCCGTCCACTTTCCGTCGGCTTGAACTGCGCGCTGGGTGCGGCCGACCTGCGTCCGCACATCCAGACACTGGCCAATGCAGCCGACTGCTATGTCAGCACCCACCCGAACGCCGGCCTGCCCAATGCCTTCGGCGAATACGACGAAACACCGGCGCAGATGGCGTCGGTGATCGAAGGCTTTGCGCGCGACGGTTTGCTCAATATGGTCGGTGGTTGTTGCGGAACGACACCGGCGCACATCAAGGCGATTGCGCAGGCGGTGAGTGAGCACGCGCCGCGTGCGTTGTCGATTGAAGAGAAAGAGGCGGCATAAGCCAGGATGAACACCACCCGCTACACCCGCCTCGCCGGCCTCGAACCCCTGGTCATCACGCCGGACCTGCTGTTCGTCAACGTCGGCGAACGCACCAATGTCACTGGCTCGGCGCAATTCAAGAAGCTGATCAAGGAAGACCGCTACGAAGAAGCGGTGGAGGTCGCGCGCCAGCAAGTCGCCAACGGTGCGCAGATCGTCGACGTGAACATGGACGAAGGCCTGATCGATTCGGAAGCGGCGATGACGCGCTTCCTCAACCTGATCGCCGCCGAACCGGACATCGCGCGCGTGCCCGTGATGGTGGATTCCTCCAAATGGAGCGTGATCGAAGCTGGCCTGCGCTGCCTGCAAGGCAAGGGCGTGGTCAATTCGATCTCCATGAAGGAAGGCGAAGACATCTTCCTCGAGCACGCGCGCAAGGTACTCCAATACGGCGCCGCCGTGGTGGTGATGGCGTTCGACGAACAGGGCCAGGCCGATACCTGCGAGCGCAAGGTGGCCATCTGCTCGCGTGCGTACAAACTGCTCACCGAGAAATTGAACTTTCCGCCCGAAGACATCATCTTCGACCCCAACATCTTCGCCATCGCCACCGGCATCGAGGAACACAACAACTACGCGGTGGACTTCATCGAAGCCACGCGTGAGCTGAAAAAGCGCTTCCCGCTCAGCCATGTATCCGGCGGTGTGTCCAATGTCTCGTTTTCGTTCCGCGGCAACAACATGGTGCGCGAGGCGATCCACTCCGTGTTCCTGTACCACGCCATCAAGGCGGGCATGGACATGGGTATCGTCAACGCCGGCGCGCTGACGATCTATGACGACGTGCCCGAAGAGCTGCGCGAGCGCGTGGAAGACGTGGTGCTCAATCGCCGCCCTGACGCCACCGAACGCCTGTTGGAAATCGCCGATCGCTACAAAGCGAAAAAAGGCGAAGTGGTAACCGAAAGCCTCGCCTGGCGCGAAAAGCCCGTGCAAGAACGTCTCGCCCATGCCTTGGTGCACGGCATCGATCAATTCGTCGACGAAGACACCGAAGAAGCACGCCAGCAGACCACACGCCCGCTCGACGTGATCGAAGGCCCGCTGATGGCGGGCATGAACATCGTTGGCGACCTGTTCGGCGCCGGCAAGATGTTCCTGCCGCAGGTAGTGAAATCGGCGCGCGTCATGAAAAAAGCAGTCGCCTATCTGTTGCCCTATATCGAGGCGGAAAAGCTGCGCACCGGCGACGCCGGCAAGAACAACGGCACCATCGTGATGGCCACGGTGAAAGGCGATGTGCACGACATCGGCAAGAACATCGTCGGCGTGGTGCTCCGCTGCAACAACTTCGAAGTGATCGATCTCGGCGTGATGGTGCCGGCGCAGAAGATTCTGGATACGGCGCGCGAACACAATGCCGACATCATCGGCCTGTCCGGCCTGATCACGCCGTCACTGGAAGAAATGAGCCAGGTCGCACGCGAAATGCAGCGGCAGGATTTCCGCATTCCACTATTGATCGGCGGCGCCACCACCTCGCGCGCGCACACCGCGCTGAAGATCGAGCCGCATTACAAATCCCCCACGGTATGGGTGAAAGATGCCTCGCGCGCGGTCGGCGTGGCACAGTCGCTGGTCAGCAAGGAACTGGTCGACGGCTTCATGGCGAAGATCCGCGCCGAATACGCGGACATTCGCGAACGCCACAAACAGCGCGGCGCCGCAAAAACGCTCGTGCCGCTGGATCATGCGCGCAAACATCGCTTCACCTGCGATTGGCAAAACTATACGCCGCCGCAGCCAAACAAACCGGGCATCAGCGTATTCAATGATTACGACCTGGCCGAACTGCGCACCTATATCGACTGGACGCCGTTCTTCCAGGCGTGGGAACTCGCAGGCCGCTATCCGGCCATTCTCAACGACAACGTGGTGGGCAAACAGGCCAGCGAACTGTTTGGCGATGCGCAAGCCATGCTCGACAAGATCATCGCCGAGCGCTGGCTGACAGCGCGGGCCGTGATCGGCTTCTGGCCTGCGCATAGCGTTGGCGACGATATTGAAGTCCAGCTGCCGGAAGGCAGGCGGCGCCTGCACCATCTGCGCCAACAAGCCGAAAAACCGGTCGAACGCCCCGACTTCTGCTTTTCCGATTTCGTCGCGCCCAAGGAAGCCGGCAAGCAGGACTGGATCGGCGCCTTCGCCGTCACCGCCGGCATCGGCATCGAGCAACACGTCGCCCGCTTCGAAGCGGACCACGACGATTACTCCGCCATCCTGCTCAAGGCCCTCGCCGACCGCCTCGCCGAAGCCTTCGCCGAACGCATGCACGAGCGCGTGCGCCGGGAATTCTGGGGTTATCAGCCCGACGAGTCATTGGATAACGACGCGCTGATCGAGGAGAAGTACTGTGGCATCCGCCCCGCCCCCGGTTATCCGGCCTGCCCCGACCACACCGAAAAAGCTGCGCTGTTCGAACTGCTCGACGCCACCCACAACGCCGGCATTCAATTGACCGAAGGCTTTGCGATGTATCCGGCTGCGGCGGTATCCGGCTGGTATTTCTCGCATCCGCAGAGCCAGTATTTCGTGGTGGGACGCATCACCCGCGAGCAGGTGGAAGATTACGCCAAGCGCAAGGGCTGGACGCGCGAGGAAGCAGAACGCTGGCTGGCGCCGAACTTGGATTACGATCCGGAGTGAGCTTCATGGCCGTCATGCCTGCGAAGCGGGCATGACGGCCGAACGCGCTACGCCTTGTCCCCAATCTCGTCCCTGCCGTGATGGCGCATATGCATCACCAGGTTGTACACCGAGACGAACACCGGGAAGAAGTTGGAAAGAATGCCCACCGAATCATTCTTGCCGAACACGAAATACGCCAGCAGCAAGGCGCTGCCCGATACCGACATCCACCAGAACGACAGTGGCATCACCACGCGCTTGTATTTGCGCGTGTAATAAAGCTGCACGAACCAGCGCCCGGTGAACATGAAGGTGCCCATGAAGCCGACCACCTTCCAGGGCGTAAGGTGGAAATTCTGCAGGGCATGCAGCATATGCGAGAGGTCGAAATGCATGGGGAGCCGCTTGGCGAAAAGGGGAACGGGCCATTTTAGAGCCTGTCCAGGCTCTTGGCCGACCGGGGCCGACAAGCCCACGTCCAGCAACGCCACCGGCCCACAAATGGTTGACGTTTCGGCCCATGGTCCGTATAGTTGCGCGCTCCCGGCGGGCGGTTAGCTCAGCGGTAGAGCACTGCCTTCACACGGCAGGTGTCACAAGTTCGATCCTTGTACCGCCCACCAATGAATTCAACGACTTAGGCCACCTTACCGGGTGGCCTTTTTCGTTGCGTGACATTATCCGTGACAAGTGCTCGGCATTCGGCGACTGCCTGTCGGTTGCGTCACCTCACGCGCGCGTACTGCTATCGAAACTCCCGCGCGCGTACCACTGCAGAAAGTCTCACGCGCGCGTAGTCCTGACAAAAGTCTCGCGCGCGTAGCTGTCCGAAAAGTCAGCCGCGCACCTTTGCCCACTCCCTAGCCTCGGCCCGCAATCTCTCCGCATGCTTGGCGGCGCGAGCCTTGGACCGTTCGCTCACCGGCCGCGCTGCCTGCTCGGCCCGGTGCTTGGCTTGATTCTCTGCCCGACACAGCGGGCACTTGCGTGTGATCGGGTCACGTTCGGCGGTGTGGCAGCGTTTGCATGGCCGCATAGTCATGTCTCCAATGGTTCACACAAAACCGGCGCAACCTCAACAATATTCAACACCCATGGTTCACAGAATTGGGGCGCGATGTTGCG
>DATJMR010000225.1:0-21871 GCA_035508595.1 Dyella sp. | reverse complement strand
TGCGCGACGCCAAGCCAGACCATCGCGACGGCGGCCACGGCGCCGAGCATGCCGGCAAGTGCGCGTCGCGTGCGGGCTGCGCGCGCAACCGGCGCGGGCCGCTGTTGAGGCATCACATTGCCCACCAACGGGAACAGCACGACCGGATTCTCGCGCGCCGCATGATCGACCAGTTCCGTGGCGGAAAGCTTCTCCAGCGCGGCGGCGGCTTTCATATCGCCATGCATGCGCACGATGGCGAAGTATTCGGCCACATGCAGCGGCGAAGCGCGCAGCCACGCCAAAAATGCCGCGCGCTGACGTTCGCTGAGCGGCTCCTGCTGCTCGATATACCAGGTTACCGCCTGCTCGGTGACGCGCCGCGCCTGTCGCGCCGCATCGAAGGGGGTTGATTCACTCATACTCGGCCATCCTCTGCCGGCACGCCGCCAAGCCTTTCACAATGTACTTCTTCACCATGTTTGTCGAGATCGACATGCGTTCGGCGATCTCGCGGTAGGACATGTCATCGCGGTAATGCATGATGAGTACGGCTTTGCATTTGGGCGAAAGCCGGTCGATCAGCGCAGCCAGGCGCTGCCGGCGCGATTCGCTGTCCATCTCCGCTTCGAGATTGGTGGGCGCCACAAGCTGCTCCACGACCTGATCGAGCTCATCGCTGCCCAACGGCTGCTGCTGGCGAAGTACCGCATGCTCCTTCACCAGGTTGGCCGCCACCGTAAACAAATACGCTTCGGGGCTGCGGATATTGGCGACATCGGCAGGCTCGATGCGCAGCAGGCGCACATACACTTCTTGTACGAGATCTTGCGCATCCCACCGGTGCGCCACGCGCCGCAAAAAATAATTGCTCAGCGTCGCGCTTTTTTCCGCGAAGAGCGCAGACCATGTCGCATGCTTTTCGCGCACCGAGCCTCCCTCGACCGTGTCAGCCGGAGCAGGCTACGGTACCTAGAAAGTTCCAGAGCCTATGGCTCTGCCGTGACGCTTTTGTGAAACGCGGGCTCGCATCATGACGCTGCCTTGTGTCCATACGAAGCCGCATGGACAACCTTCGCAGCAGGTTTATGGCCGCAGCGCATTGAATGGAATACAGATTCGCGGCGCATCGTTCGCATGCGGCTCCACGAAATGTTCCAGCCAGTGCGGAAACAGCACCAGCAATCCTGCCGATGGCCTCAGCTGGATGTCCTTATACGCATTGGCGCCATTGCCCTTCGCATAGGCATTGAGCACCCCGGGGCGCGGATCCTTGAAGACCAATGCGCCCGACCCTTCCGGCGCCTGCAGATAAAACGTACCGCACAGCAGCGCGCCTTCGTGCATGTGTTGGAAATTGAAGCCGCCGCGATCGTGGATGTTCACCCACGACTGCACGTTGAACGCGGGGGAGCCCAATCCCATCTCCGCGAATGCCTGCATGCAGTAGTGACGCACATCGCGATGCAGCTCGGCAAAAATCGGTTGCTGCAGCACGGCGTTGTCCACGCTGTTCCAGCCGCCGCGATTGGTGCGTCCCGCCGGCACCGGCGCGGCGGCACGCATGGCGAGAATGGCTTGCGTCCACGCGTCCCATTGCGCGGACAAATGGTTGAGCGACAGCTGCCAAATGCGTGTGGGAAACAAGTCGAAAGACCGTGCGGGCGGCCGTTCGGTCTGGGAAGGCGCAGCGCTATCGCCCATCGTCACGCTGTAGTTCCAATTCATCGTGGTGCCTGGTGCGTTCGAAGGACACCCGTATACACCATCCAGATGGCCGCCGACCGTTCGCGCGCCTCATCGCGGCCAGGGCCGGATGGATATCGCACACTATTGCGCTGCGGCATGCGCAACCCTCTAGGCAACTGGTAGGGTGAGCTGATATAGATCGATTGAAATAGGGGTCTGCCGCGTATTTTGCCGGCACGATCAGGCATCAACCCTCTACCGATAATGCGCATCATGCTTGAACGAATCCGCCTGTCCGGAGCCGGCGCCACACGGCGTCTGTCGAACATCGCCCTCGCGTCGCTGCTGCTGTTGCCGCTCGCCAGCTATAAGGTGTCGGCGCAAACCGTACAAACCTTGGACAGCGGCTGGCATTTCCGCCTGATGCAAGGCGACGCGCAAGCCAACGCGCATCACGATGCCGTGGCGTGGCACATGGCAACGGTGCCCGGCACCGTGCAGACGGATCTGATGGCGGCGAAGTTGCTGCCCGATCCGTACTACCGCGACAACGAAGCACGCGTGCAATGGGTGGGCCTGGCCGATTGGCAATACCAAACCACCTTTACGGTGGACAAGGCCACGCTGTCGCGCGACCACGTCGACCTCGTGTTCGACGGCTTGGATACCTTTGCCGACGTTTATCTCAACGGCACCAAGCTCATCGCGGCGGACAACATGTTCCGCGCCTGGCGCGTGCCGGTGAAATCCGCCCTGCACGCGGGAAGCAACACGCTGGAAGTGCGTCTGTATTCGCCGATCAAGCGGCTCCTGCCCTGGTTGCTCAAGCAACCGTACGCGCTGCCCGGCGAATTCGATTCCGCGTTCGGCGACGAACCCAAAGGCAAACAGACGGCCAACTACGTCCGCAAGGCGGCTTACCAATACGGTTGGGACTGGGGTCCGCGCATCGTAACGGAAGGCATCTGGCAACCGGTTCATCTGGATAGCTGGAACGCATTGCGTGTCGACGATTTCCATATCGAGCAGACATACGTCAGCGCCGCGTCGGCGCAGGTCTCTGTGCAATTGAACGTTCAAGCCGATGCGAGCAAACCGCTGCACGTCAGCGTGGATGCGATCGGTCCGGACGGCCAGACCGCGGCGCACGCCGAGCAGGATGTCACGGTCGATCCCGGCACCAACGCGATCAGCCTGCCGCTGCGTATCGCCCATCCCAAGCGCTGGTATCCCGCCGGTTACGGCGCGCAGGACATGTACACGTTCAAGGCCAGCATCCGCGACGCCAGCGGCGAGCTGTACAGCGCGCAACATGCCACCGGCTTGCGCACCATCGAACTGCGCCGCGAAAAAGATGCCTGGGGCAAGAGCTTCGCGTTCGTGGTCAACGGCATTGCGGTGTTCGGCAAGGGTGCGGACATGATTCCGTTCGACAGCTTTCCCACCCGCGCCACCGATGCGCAGATGGAACGCGTCTTGCAATCAGCCCGCGATGCGAACATGAACATGGTGCGCATCTGGGGCGGCGGCTATTACATGCCCGACCGCTTCTACGAGCTCACTGATCGCCTGGGCCTTTTGGTATGGCAGGATTTCATGTTCGGCGGCGCCATTCCGCCGCACGACACGGCCTTTGTCGACAACACGCGCATCGAGGCCATCGAGCAGGTGAAACGCCTGCGCGATCATCCCAGCATCGCCCTGTGGTGCGGCAACAACGAAGTGCAAACAGGCTGGGATTCGTGGTCCGACCGGCTTGCGCTCAAGAAAGCGATTTCGCCGGAAGAACGCGAGCGCATCGTTATCGGCATGGTGAACCTTTTCAGCAACACACTGCGCAACGTGGTCACTCAGTACGACAACACCGTGCCGTATTGGGCAAGCACGCCGAGCACCGACTACGAGGGCGACGCCAATGTGCTGTACGACGGCGACTATCACTACTGGAACGTGTGGTCCGGCGAAGCGAAACCCGTCACCGAATATCTGAACATCACGCCGCGCTTTCAATCGGAATACGGACTGCAGTCGTTCCCCGACATGCGCACCATTCGCGCGTTCGCACAGAACGGCGATATGCAGCCCGAATCGACGGTGATGCGCTCGCATCAGAAATTCGACAGCGGCAACGGCAACAAGCGCCTGATGCTGTACATCACGCGCAGCTACGGCGATCCGAAGGATTTCCCCTCGTTCGTCTATTTGAGCCAGGTCATGCAGGCCGAAGGCATCCAGCTCGCCGCCGAGCATCTGCGCGCCTCGCGCCCGCAGTCGATGGGTTCGATGTACTGGCAGCTAAACGATGTGTGGCCGGGCGCGTCGTGGGCCAGCATCGACTACTTCGGTCGATGGAAAGCGCTGCAATACCATGCGCGCCGCTTCTATGCGCCGTTGATGATCGCGGCCCTGCGCAACAACGGAAACACTACCGTATCGCTGGTTTCCGATCTCACCGCGCCCAAGTCGTTGTCGTGGCGCATGCGCGTCATGGATTTCTCAGGCCACGTGCTGCATGAAGACACGCAATCGGTCACGGTTGCCGCGCTGGCCAGTACCAAGGCCGCAAGCTACACCGACGCCGACCTCCTGAAAGGCGCCGATCCCCACGCAACATTTGCCGTGTTCCAACTGCTGGACGGCGATCGGGTCGTCTCGCAGAACCTGGTGTTTTTCGACGAAGCCAAGCAGCTCGCGCTGCCGCTGCCTCGGATTCGCACCTCGCTCGACGCCGGTTCGGACGGTTATGCGTTGACGCTGACCACCGACACATTGGCGCGCAATGTTTGGGTCTCTTTCGGCGATCTCGATGCGGATGTCTCGGATAACGCATTCGATCTGCTGCCCGGCCAGAGCAAAACCGTGACGGTGCACAGCAAGGTCGCGCTGGAGAAGTTGAAGCATGCGTTGCAGGTTCTGGATCTGGCGAACGTGATGCATAAAGGCCAGTAAGTTTCGTACCGCCGATACTTACAACTCGTCATTCCGGCGAAGGCCGGAATCCAGTTTTAATACGTTGTGCACAGCACTCAAAATCTAAGTTGTGTCCTTCGGACGCATGTTTAAACTGGATTCCGGCCTTCGCCGGAACGACGGTGTTTCTAAAGGAGATGCTTTAAGCCATGCCGACACGCCGCGATTTTCTCAAACTGATGGGCACCGCCGCCGCAACCGGCGTTGCCGGTGTGGCTTTGTCGGCACCGGCGTTCGGTCGGTCGACGACGACTTATGCCAGCAAACGCCCGCCGCTCGCCAAGCGAAAATTCGTCAGCCAGGCGGTCGAACGCCAACTGGTCAAGGTCAAGGCATCCATCACCGATCCCAAGCTGGCGTGGATGTTCGAGAACTGCTACCCCAATACGCTCGATACGACGGTCGAGCTGGGCACACTCGATGGCAAGGCCGACACCTTCGTCATCACCGGCGATATCGACGCGATGTGGTTGCGCGATTCGTCCGCGCAGCTGGTTCCCTACGTTCCGCTGGCGAAGGGCGACGCGGCGTTGCAGCGGCTCTTTCGCGGGTTGATCCGCCGCCAGGCACGCTGCATCCGTATCGATCCATATGCCAACGCGTTCATGCCCGATCCGCATGCGCCGCCGCTCACCTGGTCGCGGCACGACGACACGGATATGAAACCGGGCGTCGGCGAGCGCAAATGGGAAATCGATTCGCTGTGTTATCCGGTTCGCCTGGCGCACAGCTATTGGCAGGCCACCGGCGACACCGAACCGTTCGACGATGACTGGCGCCAAGCCATGTATCTGGTGCTCAAGACCTTTCGCGAACAGCAGCGCAAGGACGGCCGCGGCCCGTATCACTTCCAGCGCCCTTCCGAGGTGCCCACGGATACCTTGATGCTGGACGGCTACGGCAATCCCACACGACCCAACGGAATGATTCATTCCATGTTCCGTCCGTCGGACGACGCGTGCCTGTATCCGCTGTCGATCCCTTCCAATCTTTTTGCGGTGGTGGTGCTGCGGAAGCTCGCCACGATGAGCCGCGCCATTCACCACGATGCGGCGTTCGCCGCCGACTGCGAAGCGCTTGCCGACGAAGTGGAACACGCCACGCAAAAAGACGGCCGCCTGCGCGACACTGAGGGCCACGAATACTGGGCTTACGAAATCGACGGCTTTGGCAACCAACTCTTTATGGACGATGCCAACGTCCCCAGCCTGCTTGCGTTGCCGTATCTCGGTTCCTGCGACCGCAACGACCCGGTCTATCGACGCACGCGCGACTATGTGTGGAGCACGCGCAATCCGTACTTCTTCCGTGGCAAGGCAGCCGAAGGCATCGGCGGCCCGCACGAAGGCCTGCGCATGATCTGGCCGATGTCGATCATGATGTATGCGCAGACCAGCAACGACGTCGAGCAAATTCGCCAGTGCCTGACATGGTTGCGCGATACCGACGCCGGCAGCGGCTTTATGCACGAGTCGTTCGATCAGGACGATCCCGCGCACTTCACCCGCAGCTGGTTTGCCTGGGCGAACACCTTGTTTGGCGAGCTGATCATCGATGTGCAGCGCCAGTATCCGGCGTTGCTTGGCAGTGCGCGCTAAGCGGCTGCAACGGCTTTAACGCCGGGCAGGCGAGGGACGATCACCGCGATCCTCGCCTGCGCGTGGCATCAACTCACGTGGCTTGCCAGGCTATTCGTCGCCGCCCTTGCCCTTGATGGCGTGCATGGGTCGGCATTGATCGCCATCGCAGTCGATCAATACGCTGTAGGTGCCGCACGGCGCCACGAACGTCGAATCGCCGTTGCTTTGCACGGCGCCGCATCCGATCTGGTTTGCGACGCTTTGCGCCATCGCCGTGTTGGCGGTGTTTGCAGCGGAAACCTGTGCGGGCGCCGCCGCGGCAGGCGCCGGAGCCGGAGCCGCTTCGGCAACCTGCGGCGTCGCCGGTGCTGCAGCGGGCGCGGCCTCGGCGACCGGTGCGGACGTCGGTGCATCTTCCACCGGTGCGAGCGCGGGTGCCGCGACAGGCGCGGCGCTTGCCGTCGGCGCGCTGGAGGCGATGGCAGCGACCGGGGCATGGCCGTCGTAATGACCGAGATGGTTGTTGATCGCCAATTCCACCGCGCTTGCTAACGGATTCTCGTCGCCGTGTTTCTTGATAGGTGCAACCGTGCGCGTGAGCACGCGCTTTCCGTCGATATCCGTATCGATATAGATGACGAAGACAGAGGCTTTGTCCGGATTCTCGGACGAGGTGTAAAGACCGCGCTCATACTCGTCGCTGGCGGAGTTGTCGAATTTCGTTTCACTGACGATTTGCGTTTGAGAGGACGCGTCGTGATCGGCGATGGCATTGCCGATCAATGCGCCCGCGAGGCCGCCAATGCCCGCGCCGATCGCGCCGGATCGCAGCTGGGATTTCATATTTTCATAAACGACGAAGTGATAAACCGCCACGGTAGGCGTGTGGTCCGCGCCGTATTTTTCGAACACCTGGTGTTGCAGCAGACGAACCGGCGACGGCGAGATTCTCGCGTCGCCCGCGCGAATGATGCCGTATTCCTTGCTGGTGAGAAGCAAGCTGAATATCTTGCTGTCTTTCTCGCCAACCGGACGCATATCGCGTACCGATAGCGAATCCGACTTGGCAATATCCGGCACATTCACTTTCGTAGCCACCGGCGCGCACGCCGTGCACGCCAGCGATAGAAGCACAGCACATACCTTTTTCATAAATCCCCTGTTTGATCGAAAATCGGTAACCCACTGACTGTCGCTGCAAAACCATGACGCAGCCGCATGCCGCCTGCCGGCCTTCTTAACCGTGGAGCCAGCAAGATTCATGCAACAAGCGGGAGACTCGCGATGTCGAGCCTGCGTTGCCACGTTGATGTCCCCTGTACCCACGATGCCGGCGTTCTTTCACGCCGGGCCGCTTTTCGCAGAGTCTAACCGACCTGATACGGGTCAGAGTGAAGGGGAGAGGTGCACTTAGAAACACTCGTTTCGTGGAATGTCGCTGTGCAATCCGTACCGCTGCCTTTCACGGAACTGACATTTTCGAGAGGGGAAGGCACAGGCACCGAGGTGCTCGTGCCGTTTGTTCGTCCGATTCCACTAACAGCCGCCAGAACGCGGGGCTCAGGGTTTTTCCAAGGCGCTTGCTTGCCTTGGTTTCGGACTTATCGAGGTCACCGCAGCGTATAGCCGGTTACGCGCCATACGTGATCGTTGTCCAAGTGAAAGGAGATCAGCTCGCGCACCGGTTGCGTTTCATTCGCAAAGCGCGTGGCGAACGCAACATTGGCGAAAAGACCGGGAGGAAGTTTTCGGCCATCCGACTGGCTGTACGTCAGCGAAGCTAGATTGCGTGTCTGGGGCGAGCCCACTTTTTTACGATCGGCATTAACGCCTTGCACAAACGCATCGCGGCTCACAATCTGCTTGACCATCGAGGAAGCGCCATCCCATATCTGCGCAACCTGGTCACGGTCTACCATTTGCGCGACTTGCAGCGCTGCGCGCGCCATTTGCTGACTTTGCTGCTGCTCAGGCGTCGGCTGCGCTGCCGATGCCGCCGACTGTGCGTAAACGGCAGGAACCATCGCCATCATCGCTACGAATAACAGGCATTTGCTCAACATGACTTCACCTAATCGCTAGCTCAGCATTGAAGATCAGGCGCCGCGCGTCTTAACTTGCACCACGACACGCCGATTGGGTGCGAGGCAAGCGATCAACGCCCTGCGCGACGTGTCATCCTGACATTGCGCAACCGGCTCGGATTTTCCCCGCCCTTCCGCACTGATCAAATCCGACGGCACGTGTTTTTCGATGAGATAGGCCACCACGGTGTCGGCACGCAGTTGCGACAACGTCTGGTTGTACGCATCGCCGCCCAGCCGATCGGTATAGCCCACCGTGTGAATGTGCACGATGCGGCTTTGCTCCGCGAGTAACGTATCGGCCAGCCGGTCCAACTGCGCGCGGCCATCGTCGGTGATATCGGCGAGCGTATATCGGTCGAACTTGAATAAGGCGTCCGTCGAGAGCGTCGTGTCGTGCTCGGTTATTTTGGCTGGCTTGCTTTCCTGCACGTAGCGCGAGCAATCCTGCGGATGCCAGTAGAAGCTCTGCGCCAGCTTGTTCTGGTCGAACAGTATCTTGTACTGACACACTGTTGCCGCACCGGTATCGGCATCGCGGAAGTTGAACACGTAGTTCCACTCGCGCACCCCCCATACGCCTTCGTCGAAGTGGGGATAGCCGATCAGGTGCGCGATCTGCTGCTTGTTCATATCCGCATGCACCGCGCGCAAGTCGGCAAGATCGGGAAAGGTGCCGCCGCGGTGCATGGGCGTGACGTCATCCGGTTTTGGCCACACCAATTCGTGCGCGCGCGATCCGTCCTTGGCGATGCCATGGCTGACGTTGCCACATCCGGCCAGCAACACGCCGGCAAACAAGGTAGTCCATGCCTTGGCTCGCTGCTGCGTGGACATGGCGAACTTGGAATGTTTCATCATCATGGTTCGTCCTCCCTTCACCACACCATCGCCGCACCGACACTCATACCCGCATCGCCTCGCGTGTTGTCGGTGAGATTGAGCTTGTAGACCCAGCGCCCGCTTTCCGTCACCGTGGATAGACCCACAGCGATACCCGCTTGACCGTGGAACGAGCCCAGCGCCACCGCCGCACTGTTCTGATTGGGCTGATACGCCTGCGGCAAACCCGACATCGCCATGGCCGAAGCCACGCCCGCATTGGCGCGTGACGCGATCGTGTTGAGGTTTTGGTTGATGTTTGCCAGCTGTTGATTGGTGTAGTTCTGCGCCCAGTTTTCCGCCGTTTGAACGCCCGCATCCAACTGGCTGACGTTCACCGCATCCGTCGGCGCCGTCCCCGCCGCTACGTTGGTGATCTGTCGCTGCTGCGTGGCCGATCCTACCGACACGACGTTTGCCCGGCCGCCGTCGGACGAATTTGCACCTAACGCCACGGAGTCATTGCCGGACGCATTGCTGTTGTTGCCGATCGCAACACTGTTGTTGCCGGACGCGGTCGCCGACGGGCCTTCCGCCACAGCATTGTTACCGGTTGCCGAGGATGCATTGCCCGTGGAATCCACGGCGTAATACTTCATGGAGCTGCCGCCGGTGATGTTGGTGATTGTGTTATCGAGATTGTTGATCGCAGTGGTGTTTGCGTTGACTTGCAGATTGGTCGCATACAACTCCGACCCGTTTACCGCATCCGTGCTGGTCGCGCTGATGCGGCCTGCCGCCACATTCGTAACGGTGCGCTCATCGCCTGCGGCTCCCACGCTTACCGTGCTGGTGGGTGCCGTGCCCGCGACGGCATAGGTATTTCCGCCCACCGTCACGCTGCTCGTAGCCACCACGGCGGACGTTTTCGAGCCCGCGCCCAAAGCCACGTCGCCGGCCTGCGCGGAGGCCGAAGCGCCGGCTCCCAGCGCGACGTCGGTCGGATTGTCGGTGGTCGCTCCCGCGCCGATGGAAACCGCTTGAATGCCGCTTGCCGTAGCATTCGTGCCCATCGCGATCGAATCCTGCAGGTTCGACGTGGCGTTCTCGCCGATCGCCACACCGCCCGGCGCGTTTTGTTGCACCAATGCACCATTGCCAATACCCACCCCGTTGTCGCCGTTCACGACCGTGTTCGGTCCGACGGCAATCGCGTTGTTGCCTACCGCCAATGAATCGGGATCGGTGGAGTTGGCGTGGAAATACTTGGTGGTCGTGGTGGCAAACGAACTCAGCGATCCGATCAACTGACGCACCGTCACCGCGTCGTTCGATTGCGTGCCATCCGCTACATTGGTGATCTGACGATACGTGGTGGAACTGCCCACCGATACCGCACCGAGCAAGGTGCGATCCGTGGTGTTGTACGGAATGTAGGTGCCGCCGATGGTGCCGCTTGCCGGCGTGAGCGCGCGGTCGGAAACCGAATCGGAGCCGAGCGCCACGCTGTCGCTGACCGTCGCCTGCGTGTTGTAACCCAGCGCGGTGGCATCGGCGGCCGTGGCCGACGACGCCGCGCCGGCAGCCATCGCGTTCGCAGCCGTCGCACCGTTGTTGCTGTAGTTCGCCTGCTGCGTGCCGCCGTCATTGACGCTGTAGTAATGCGTAAGCCCGTTGGTCACCGCCGTGCTGAGGCTGTCGACCGCCTGGTTTGTCGCGTAGAGTTCCGAGCCGTTGACGGCATCGGTGCTCGTCGCACTGATACGTCCGGCCGCGACGTTGGTGACGGTGCGCTCGTTGCCCGCACTGCCCACGCTCACCGTGCTGGTGGGGTTGGCGCCGGCAAATGTGTAGTTTGTGCCAGCGACGGTGATACCCGCCGTCGGCACGACGATGGCTGTGACCGACCCCGCACCGAGCGCGACATCGCCCGATTGCGCGCCGGCATTCGCATTCGCACCGAGCGCTATCGTATTGGCGAGGCTTGCCGTCGCCGATGTACCGAAGGCCAGCGCACTCGCGCCGGTGCCGTTGCTGCCGTTGCCCAATGCCACGGCACCCGCACCGTTGGCGATCGTGCCATCACCTAAAGCGACGGCACCATTGCCGTTCGCGGTGTTGTTCGCACCCACGGCGACAGCGCCGGTACCCGTTGCGCTATTGGGATCGCCGATCGCTACGGCACCGTTGCCGTTGGCCGTCTGCTGATTGCCCAACGCCACGGCGCCGGTGCCGCCCAATACCTGCGACTGATAACCGCCCGCCATCGAACCCAAGCCCGACGCCGCGGCCACCGTATTGCTGTCGCCTATCGCGAGCGTGGACTGCGCCAGTGCCTGCGAGTTGTATCCGATGGCCGTGGCATCCGTCGCCGTCGCGGATGCCTTCACGCCGGATGCGAGCGAGTCCGTACCCGTGGCGCCGTTGTTGGCGTAGTTGTTTTGCTGCGTGCCGCCGTCGTTGACGCTGTAGTAATGCGTCAATTCGCCGTTTACGGTAGTCAGCGAGTTGTTGAGGCTGGCGACCGCCTGATTTGTCGCATACAACTGCGAACCGTTGATCGCATCGGTGCTGCTGGCATTGATGCGTCCCGCTGCCACATTGGTGATGGTGCGCTCGCTACCCAAAGCACCCACGCTCACCGTGCTCGTCGGATTGGTGCCGGCAAAGCTGTATGCCGTGCCGTCGATGGTGGTGCCTGCGGTTTTCACCACTGTTGCCGTAACCGAACCGGAACCCAATGCGACATCGCCGGCCTGCGCGCTGGCCGTCGCGCCCGCGCCCATGGCTATCGCATTGGTCTGGCTGGCCGTCGCCGTATCGCCAAACGCAAGCGCGCTTGCAGCCGTAGCGTTCGATCCATTGCCCAGCGCCACCGCGCCTTGTCCCGTGGCATTGTTGGTGTTGCCGATGGCCACCGCGCCATTGCCGTTGGCGATGTCGTTCGCACCTGTTGCGACAGCACCGTTGCCAGTTGCCGTATTGGGATCGCCGATCGCCACGGCGCCGTTGCCGTTCACGGTTTGTTGCTGACCCAATGCCACAGCGCCCGTGCCGCCAAGCACTTGCGATTTGTACCCGCCCGCCATGGAGCCCACACCGGCCGTGGCGGCAACGGTGTTTGTATCGCCGATGGCCGTCGTGGACGGGGCAAGCGCACGTGAACCGTTTCCGATGGCGACGGCATCTTGAGCGGCTGCGTTCGATGAAAGACCGATGGCTATCGCATTGGCCGAGTTCGCAATCGATTGACCGCCGATGGCAATGGCGTCTTGGCCTGAAGCGGCAGCACCCGCCGTTGCGTCGCCGCCGAGTGCGACAGCGCCGGCAGCGGTGGCCTTCACCGCCGTCGCCGCCGCGTCGCCACCGGTGCCCAATGCCGTGGCATACGCACCCGTGGCTTGCGAGAGCACACCTACCACTGTGGATTCCGCGCCGGTGGCTCCGGCGAGGCTGCCCACCGCCGTGCTCCATGTCGCGTTGGCGGTGGTTGAGTTGCCGATCGCTACGCTTTGTTCTCCCGCCGCGTTCGCGCCATTGCCTACCGCAAGTGCTTCGAAACTGGTTGCCGTATTGCCATTGGGAAGCACGACATTTCCTGTTCCGGTGGCTTTAGCGTTCACGCCAATGGCGATCGGCGAGCCTCCGCCTGTTCCGGTAGCTTGGGCATTGGCACCCTGGCCCAGCGCAATACTTGCACCGCTGGTGCTGTCGGCAATGGCGTTGAAGCCAACCGCGATGGTGCTCGCCGTTGTCCCGCTTTCCGTGGACTGAGCGTTTTCACCCATGGCGATAGCGTAGCTGCCGGTAGCATTGGCGTTATTGCCCACCGCCACGGAGGAGACACCCGCACTCGTGGCGCCTGAGCCGGCCGCCACCGATCCCACACCACTTGCCGTGGCCGCATTGCCGAGCGCTAGCGCGAAACTGGCGTTTGCATTGGCCTGAGGACCCATCGCGACGGCACTCAAAGCGGTGGCGGTACTAGCTTCGCCAAGCGCGATGGCGCTGGTGTTGTTGGCGGTGCTCTGGGTACCCATGGCCATAGAGTTGCTGCCGGAAGCCGTGACATCGGTCCCTATACCGATGGCGCCGCTGCTGGTGGCACCCGTACCGGCAGCACTGCGTGCGCCTATGTAAACGGAGTTGATGGCGGTGGCATACGCTTGAAAACCCACGGCAATGGCATTTTGTCCACTTGAGCCAGATGCATAGCCCACCGCCAGCGCGCCAAGCACGCTGGCGTTCGCATCCGAGCCGAGTGCGGTGGCGCCGATGCCGCTGGCGGCAGAGCCATAACCCATGCATGAGGCGGTGCTGTTGTAGGCGTTATAAGGCGACGCGGTACAGTTCACCGTCTGCGCGTTAGCCCATCCGCTCCAACCCAGTGTCATCAACACAGCAAGAATGCTCGCGCTCAGGCGCCGATGCGTACGACCGGCCTGCACACCCCGCCCGACCGTTACGCCCTGGTGGCACGAAGCCAGCTCCGATGCCACCACGAACTCTCTCAACGAAGCATTCCAGACTTTGCTGTAAATCCTGTTCATCGCTGTCTCCGAAATCCTGTTCCACGGCGCTTGAAGAACGAAGGCGCCGTTCGGCGCTAACTCTGGAATCGCGTTAAAAATCCCCAGCAAACGATGGGTTCAGGGTGGGCTTGAGAGCGCAGTCCGCTGTTTGCCGTCGGCGTCGGTTCGCCGACAACACGCCTTCCCGGCGCGAGGGGGTGATCTTCAGATCGGTGCGACTCGCGCTAGTTGAGCCATCCACCGGACGGGAACGCGAGCGTATGCGGGCGTAGGCGTGCGAACGCGGTGCAGACACGTAGGTACGCAACCCATGCGGCGGCACGGGTTTCGACACGATGGATAGCGCTCATGATGACCCTCTTCATTCCCTGTGCCCGCGCGGAAGCAACGTTCTCCCTGAACATCGTCCGGCATGGCTTCATTGAAGCGAATGCATGCGCGCGGCAATGCACAAATTCGGCAAGGACGTCCAGCAAATTCGGCAATGGCTATGCAAATTCGGCAAGACGAGACGGCGCGCACATTCTCCGTTCACCATCACCCGCTGCGTACTTGCCGATGTCAGCGATCAAAAAGCGATTGCGCAAAAAGAAACGCCGCGCGTGTGGCGCGACGTGGAGATCGACCCGGTGATGTCGGTCGCGTCAGGATGCGGCAAGGCAAGCGCGCATCAACGTGTCCCTTGGATGCTCGTCGAATGCTCGCCGGTAATTGGCCGCGAAACGCGATAGATCCCACCAGCCGCAATTTATCGCCACCGACTTTACCGAGACGCGGCCAGCACCGTTGGCCGAAAGCTGGCGACTGGCTTCATGCAGCCGGAGCAAAGCGAGATAGCGCGTGGGCGAGACCCCTAGCAGTTCGGCAAAGGCGTAGCGCAGTCCGCGTTCGCTCATGCCGGCCGCGCGCGACAGCTCGTCGAGATAGATGTCGCGATGCAGATTTGCGCGCATAAATTCAACCGCGCGCCGGAACGATCGGTAATGCACGTGATAACCGCCGGAGTAAGACAACGGAACGTGCGGGTGAACTATCCAGTCATCCAGCAGATGGGGATCGAGCAAGGCATCGAGCACCTTGTCGATACCGCTATCATCGCGGCGCCGCGTACTGATCAAAGCGTGGAACGCCGATTCGAATCGAAACTGCAGCGCGGTTCCGGCAAGACTGTCCGGGTCGAATATCGAAAATTTTCGCCCGGCCAAATCGATGGAGGGTGTGTTTCTTTCGATAGCTCGCCTGGCGCTCTCGTGCAAAGGAGCCAACAGCACACTGACCGATGAGTGCGCGTTGAGCATTAACTCGCAAGCGCTGCCAGGCAATACGACCAAGGCCGCCCCCGAACGCAACGGCATGCCGGAACACCAGCTTTCCGCATGGGTCTGGTGGACCTGGCAAAACAGGTAGTAGCCGGCCGGAACGAGAAAGCGTCCGTGGCATGGAAAATCGAAGACAAAGCTGCAAAGCGATGCATTGGCGCGCAGACGGCTACCCAACACGCCGCGCAGCCCACCTTCCCTGAGCGCAACCATTTCGAACCTGCAATGGTCGAGCAGCCGATTCATGGCATCCAGGCCGGGCCATAGCATGGACGGATGGTCCAGGGCTGGGGGCATTGATCTAGTTTCCGTCCGTCGCATAACACACGAACCCTCAACGCGGCGAGGCATCTCCGCCTGCCTGCGTGCTAAATCGATTTGCGTGTATGGAGATCGATGTGAGTGAAGCGGAAGATGCGATCAAAATAGGTGGGGAGATCGCGTATCCGCTCTAGGGCGAACGCAACGCTATAAGCGACCGATATCCACCGACAGCGGCGGTTTCCTGACAACATCGACGCGATCGATAGGCGCGTCGGCCCACATGCGACGCTGACAACGCGAATGAGGAATCATCACAACCTGCCCCCTGGCTCAGATCATCCGCGCATGGCGCGGCATGGCGGGTGCCCCTATCCGTGGCAGCACCCATTTGCTTCGAGCGCGGCATCGGGAGCTCAAGCGCTCACGACCACCGTTGCGCGCGAAACGCAAGTCAAAAACACGGACTTTGCACAGAGCCTATTCAGAAGCATCACCAAGCTGAATAAGAACATTCTTAAAGTGCGTCAAGGAAATGTGCACAACCGCGTGCTTACAGCAGCCCACTCGTGCGTACGTAATCGAATAATTGCTGATCGTTGGCAATGCCGAGCTTGGCCATCGCACTATGCTTCTGCAAACTGATGGTCTTGACGCTGCGATGGGTAACCCGCGCCACTTCGGAGACCGTCAAACCCTGCGCGAGCAGGCGTACGACTTCCGCTTCCCGCGCGGACAAGGCTTGAACGTGCGTGCCACTCGCCGTTCTCACGTCAGTAACGGACTTGCTGTGGCTCATGAGCTGATCGCGAAAGAACTTGCTTAAGAAAGTGCGGCCGGCTCGAACCGCCTTTAAAGCGGCGAGCATCTCCTCTACGGCCGTTTTTTCCACCACCGCATGTGCACCTTCCCGGTACATGATGCGAAAGATGGCGACATTGCGCAGCACCGTCAGCACCACAATGCGCAACGCTGGGTGGCGGCGGCGCAGTTCGCGCAACAACACCACGCCGTCCATGCCCGCCTCGTCTTCTGGCATTTGGAAGTCGACGATGGCGGTGTCGCAACGGGTAAGGGCAAGCACCTTGAGAAGCTCGCTTCCGCTGGAAGCTTCGCCGACGACCTCAAAGCCCTCGTCTCCGCGCAACACCGCGCGCAAACCGATGCGCACTACTTCGTAGTTGTCCGCAATGACAATCCGCACGCCATTTTCCAGTCGCCATACATGTCGCTCCCTCGCTGGGACACGCCAAGCAACAGGGCCCGCGTGTCCGCTCGGTCCGTCGCGCACGCCTGCGAACAAGGCAAGGCGTGCCTTGTTCGTCTCAAAAAAGAGTGCGCAACGTACCGCTCCTACATTTATTCACGTCTAAAAAGGCTGCGCGTCAGCAGCCAGTGCGTATCCTCAACGAATAAATATAGATTTAGTATGACTATATGACAATGGCCGATGAGGGAAGAGTTCTCAATCGGAGACATGTGTCGCGAAGAAAATGCGTTTACGCGAAATTGTCACACTTCGCGACGCCAATCGTTGGCTCACGCCGGGCTTGCGTTCGCTTCGGGAATTCAGTCGAAAAATTCAAACTGGGGCAGGCGGCCTCAGCCGTCTTTCATCCAGCGCAAGGTGTTCGGTATCGAACAGATACGCCCTCGGGCTTCAAACATGGGGGCGAAGGCTATTCAACCGCATCCATCGCCTTCGCCCCAGATCGTATCAAGCCGACTTAATGGGCTTTGTCCGTTTTCTCATCACCCATCGAATCGGTATTGGGCACCACCGTGATGGTGATCTTGGACGGATGCTGGCTGTCGTGGTGAATCACGTTGTGCGCGATCACGCCGTGGTCTTCGTCGTAGTTGTTGCCGCCCGTGTTGAGGTTGCGGTCGAAGCGCGGGAAGTTGCTGCTGGACACATCCACGCGCAGCTTGTGGCCGGGTTTGAAGTAGTAGCTGGTATCGATCGGCTGGAAGGTGACTTTGTAGATCTGACCCGGCGACATCCACGCCAACGGCTTGTCGTAGCCGTTGCGGTAGCGCATGCGCTGAATGTTTTCGGTGATGTTGAACGCGCGCCCGTCGGGATACACGTCGATCACCTTGAAGGTGAAGTCGGTGTCTTTCGCGCTTGAGGAGACATACAACGTGACCGTGATCGGTCCGCTGACTTCCGTGCCTTGCTTAAACGGTTCGGAGTCGTAAACCAGGATGTCGTTGCGCGTTTCCTGCGGACGCTGGTCGTAGGAACCGAATTTCACCGCCGTGCCCTGGCAGCAACCGCCACCGCCAAAGGTAGGCACCGGATTGGCCGGGTCGTAAACGAACTGATCGGGGTGATCTGCCTCGGGCGCGGCGGCGACAAGCTTGCCGTTGCCGTAAAGCGTGTTGGCCTGTCCTTCGCTGGTGAAGTAGAGATCCTGCGTGGTCGCGCCGGCCGGCGGCCAGGTGTCGGCGTTCTTCCAGCGATTGGCGCCCATCAGGTAGTACATGACCTTGGGCTGCTTATCCAGAACGGGGCTGTCCTGGCCTTTGAGATAGTGGTCGAACCAGCCGAAGACGAGATCGTTGTAATTGAAACGCGCATCGCCCATGTCCAGATCGCCGACCATGGTGTGTTCGGTGGCGCGTGTATACGCGCAATGCAGCACCGGTGCGATGATCGCGTATTGCTGATCCGCGACGGCTTTGGGCGCGGTACGGCGAACCTCGTTGTACGCGGCCAGGTTGGGCGATACCGACACGTCGAACCAGCTCATGAACCACAAGCCGGGCTTGTTGATTTTCATGTTCTCGTGCCACAGGCCGCCCTTGTACCAGGCCGGATCGTTCGGCGCGCGCGCAATCATGTCGCCGCCGGTCGCCACCGGCATATGCGTCTCGAAGATGCCCGGCGGGCCGCCGACAGCTTTGATCATGTCTTTTTCGGGCAAATGCCAGAACGCTTTGTTCCAATCCACCGGCGGCATCTGCGGCGCCAGGTCGAAGAAGTGCGAGGCGTTGATCAACTCCTCTTGCGTCGTGCTCGACGGAAACATCGGTCGCACCTGGTTCTGGATGCCGTAGTCGTAGATCCAGGAAATAAACAGCATCTGCACCGCGCCGCCGCGGTACCAGTTGCCTTGCTCGTAGTACGGACCGACATGGCCGACGCCGGCACCGAAGCCTTGCACGTTGAAGGTGGCCAGCGACGGATCGTTCTGCGCGACCACCGCCAACTGCCATTCCGCCGTCGAGGAACAACCGGTGGTGCCGACTTTGCCGTTGGACCAGGGCTGCGAGGACATCCATTTCAGTTCGTCGGTGCCGTCGCTGAGCGGCATGCCGAGAATGTCGTAGTTGCCCTGCGAGAAGAAATGTCCGCGCTCCTGGACCTCGACATACGCATAACCGCGCTTGACCGCGTCGAGCTCGCGCGTCATGTCGCGCGGCGCGCCGAGTTTCACGTCCCAGAAATTGAAGTTGTAGGGTGTGCGCGAAAAGATGATCGGCACTTTGCCGGCGCCTTGGGGGCGGTAGATGTCCGCCGCCATCAGCTTGCCGTCGCGCATCTTGATCATCACCTTGCGATCGATAACCGCCACCTGTTCGAGCTCTTTCTCGGTGGCGTTGCGTTTGGCGATGAGTTCCGCCTGCGGATCGGGCCTCTGCTGGGCGGCGGCAGGATGGGTCACGAGCAGCGACAGTCCAAACGAAGCCAACGCTCCGGCGAAGGCGGAAGCCAGCTGAGTACGGCGCATGTTTTGATCCCCTACGAGTCGTTCCCCGAGTGTCCGCCAGTCGGCCGCCTAGAGAAACCATGACTAAGGGCATAGGGCCGACGCGGGTTCACGCTCCGCGCCGCATCGCGATTCCGCGCGATCGCGCGGCCGCGCACGCGCATCAATCCGACGCGCCGGGCTCGAACTGCGCCGCGAGTTGGCGCAGCCATTTCTCGTTCCATGTCATCTCGCCCGACTCAAGTTCTGCCATCAAACCGGCCAGCCATTTGATTTCGGCCTTGAGCAAAACCTGCTTGTATTCGTCGTCCAGCATGCACAGCCGCGGCAGGCCCTTGCCTAGCCACTTCTTGGTGGTGGATGAGGATTCGGCCCATTGCCGTTTGAGGATTTCCGAACGCCGTTGCAATTGCTCCAGCACCACGTCCGGCGAAAGCGCCATCACCGTAGCCAGTGCCGCCGGAAATTCGTTGAACTCGCGGCGCGGCTCGCCGAGCATGCCTTCCAACCATGCGTAAAAGGTTTTTTTGCCCAGCGGGGTGATGTCGTAGACCACGCGTTCGGGGCGCCCTTCGTCCTGTTGCGTTTCTCGCACACGGATGAGCTCCGCCGCCTGCAGCTGGGCGATCGTCTGATACACGCTGTTGCGCTGCGCGACGTTGACCACTTTGTCCTTGCCGCGCTGCTTGATCAGCTCATGCATGCGATAGGCGTGCGAAGGAGCTTCCAGCACGAAGGAAAGAATCACCATCGCCAGGGGCGATCGTTGTCGTGGGCGGGGTTTCACATGCGCGTCCTGATGCCGGTTCGCAGAGGATCTTGCATCGCTAGTCATAATATGTCTATATATAGTCATATTATGACGTATGAGGACATGCACATGAGACCCGTAAAACACGCATTGATCATCGGCGGCGGCATCGCCGGCCCTGCCGCGGCGTTGGCGCTGGCCAAGGCTGGAATCCGCTCGACGATCTACGAGTCGCATCCCGCCGCCGCCGACGGGGTGGGCGCCGCGTTGATGCTGGCGCCCAACGGCCTCAACGCGCTGAAAGTCATCGGCGTCGATGCGCAGCTGCGGGCGGTGAGCCGGCCGATTTCGCATATGACGATCGCCAACAGTCGCGGAAAGACGCTAAGCGGCTTTGATGGATTGCCGGGCATGCAGCCCAGTCGTGTGGTGTGGCGCTCGGATCTTTACGGCGTGCTGCGACGGGCGGTGGAAGACGCCGGCATCCCGCTCGTGTACGGCAAGCAGCTGGTTGCGGCAAGCGAGTCGCGCGATGGCGTGCAAGCGCAATGGGCCGACGGCAGCTGCGTCGAGGCGGACATTCTGATCGGGGCCGACGGCATTCGTTCCACGGTGCGCGAGTTGATCGATCCCCATGCGCCCTCGCCGCGCTATGCGGGTTTTTTGGGGTTTGGCGGCGGCGCTCCATTCGCAACCATGCACGTTCCTGCCGACACCATGACATTTGTGTTCGGCAAACACGCCTTCCTGGGTTATTGGGCGGACCCGGACAAAGGCATTTGCTGGTTCGGCAGCCTTCCGCACGACACGCCGTTGTCCATGGCACAGGTACGCCAGACGCCGGCCGCGCAGTGGCTCGACCGATTGCGCGATCTTTACGGCGACGATCGGCCCGCGCAGACCTTCTTGCGGCATGCCGATCCGAATCAACTGGTGACCAGCGGCGCCAGCGAGATGATGCCGCCCGTTCCGCACTGGTATAGCGACCGGATGGTGCTGGTCGGCGATGCCGTGCATGCACCGTCGTCCAGTTCGGGACAGGGCGCGTCGCTGGCGATAGAAAGTGCCGTTCAATTGGCGCGTTGCTTGCGCGATATTCCCGTGCCCCGCGAGGCATTCGCCTCGTATGAACGGCTGCGTCGCCAGCGTGTCGAAACGGTGGCGGCCAACGCCGCCAAGGCCAACAGCCAGAAAGCGTCCGGTCCGTTGAGCAAAGCGTTGATGCACATTCTGATGCCGATCGCGCTAAAGACGTTTTTCAGCCCGGCCAAGATGTTCGGCGCGTCGCACGATTACCGCATCGATTGGGAGGCTTCGGCGCTACACAAAGCGCGCTGAGGCGAACATCAATCGCCAAAAAGCTCCGCCGATGACGCGCCATCCATCACCAGCCGAAACGTGGGCATGGACAGGTGCGTGCCGAGCATCTTCATCATCGCGACAATCTGCGCGCCGGTTGCGCGCGGATGCAGCAGCAGAAAGCGGTTACCGTCAGTACCGCTGTGGCGGCATGCGGCGGTGATGCACACTTCGCCGTCGCCCGAGGCCATCACGGGCGGAGCCGGATAGTGCGGATCCCAAAGCTGTCGGCACACCAAACCGTGCTGGGGTCCTCCGGCAATCAGACATTCGACAACCTGTTCCATCTTTGCATTCCTCGAACCAAGACATTTCGCCTCCCGTGAACGGGTAAGCATGCGACGCGCCACGCCGATCATGAGAATGTGCGTTGCGTCACGAATTTTGAGAAACACCATCGGGAGGTTGCGTTGTGCCCGCGTGCCGCGGCTCGCCCGCTCGACGTGGATGCCCTTGATGACGACATCGGCCCGTGCAAGCGCACACACAAGGCCATGGGAGACTCCGCGAACGGCGTGATACGGTGACGGCACGTCATCTTCATCCCGAAAGGTGACGCAGTACGGCACAAGGCATGCAAGGAAATTCGTGTTACTAAGCGGAATCGGTGCTTGCAAGTTTCTTCAACCGGCACTGATATGGAACGACGCGTTACCAATCGTTTGTATTCTCCACAGGGGGATGAATGCTGACGCCAAGATCGCCACTCGCCCGCCGGGGTCTCGATGTCATCGGCCTGCGCGCGTTTAATTTGAAAGAAAATCCAATCCGGCCCAAATCATTCATCGATCACATGGCTGCTGATTTGA